>DATJLU010000118.1:0-9394 GCA_035509275.1 Allostellaceae bacterium
CCTGCCGCTCAGGACCGTCGGCGTCCGACCCGGCGAGAAGCTGCACGAGGTCATGGTCACCGAGGATGACAGCCGCCAGACCCTCGAGCTCGACGACCGCTACGTCATCGAGCCTGCTTTCGCCTGGTGGTCCAGAGGACCTTACCTCGCCTCCGGCGCGACCGCCGTCGCCGAGGGTTTTCGTTACGCCTCCGACACCAACTCCGACTGGCTCGACGACGCCCGTTTGAAGCAGCTGCTCACCGAGGCGGCGTGACCAATCAGCCGCATCTCCCCTATGGCCGGCACGTCCTCGACCAGGATGACCGCGACGCGGTGATGGAAGTCCTGCGCGGCGACTGGCTCACCACCGGGCCTATCGTCGGCGAATTCGAGCGCGCGCTGGCGAAACGCTGCGGCGCGGCGCACGCGGTGAGCTGCAGCACCGGCACGGCGGGTCTGCACATCGCCTGCCTTGCCCTCGGCCTCGGCAGCGAGGACACGGCGATCGTTCCGGCGATCACCTTTCTCGCCACCGCCAATGCGCCCCGCATGGCCGGCGCGGAAGTGGTCTTCGCGGATGTCGATCCCGACAGCGGGCTGATGGAGGCGCCGCAGCTCGCCGCGGCCATCGCCCGCGCCAAGGTGCTCGGCCGGCGGCCGCGTGTCGTGCTTCCCGTCCATCTCGGCGGCCAATGCGCCGACCTCGCGGCGATCGCCGGCATCGCGCGCGAGAACGGCATGGCGGTCATCGAGGACGCCTGCCACGCGCTCGGCACCGTCTATCAAGCGGACGGCCTCGCGCCAACCACGATCGGCGCCTGCGCCTATAGCGACTTCACCGTCTTCTCCTTCCATGCCGTCAAGACCGTCACCACCGGCGAGGGCGGCGCCGTTCTCGCGCGCGCCGACGAGGCGGCCCGGCGCCTCCGGCAATGGCGCAACCACGGTGTCGTACGCGATGCCGGTTCCTTCGAGGATCACGACGCCGCCTTCGACGGCGAGACCGCCAATCCCTGGTACTACGAGATGCCGGAAATCGGCTTCAACTATCGGATCAGCGACATCAACTGCGCCCTTGGCCTGAGCCAGCTGCGCAAGCTCGACCGCTTCGCCGCCATCCGCCGCGCCCTGGTCCAGCATTATGATCGGCGCCTCTCGGCCCTGGCGCCGCTGGTCCGGCCGATCAAGCGCAATTCCGCCTGCGTACCGGTCTGGCACCTCTACAGCGTGCTGATCGACTTCGCGCCGCCCGGCCTGAGCCGCGGCCGGGTGATGCGTGCGCTTTCCGAGCGCGGCATCGGCACTCAGGTGCACTACATTCCGGTTCATCGGCAGCCTTACTACCGCCGACGCTACGGCGAGAGCCTCCTGCCCGGCGCCGACGCCTACTATCGTCGCACCCTGTCGCTGCCGCTCTTCGCCGGCATGACCACGGCCGACGTCGATCGCGTCGTCGACGCGCTCGGCGACGTCCTCGCCCTCGCGTCCGCCACCGCCTAACCGGCCGCCCTGCCCTCGCGGCGCGGCGCCGAAACATGGTTAACGCCGCGCGGCGGCCAGTGCCCCCCGCCCGTCCCCTTGGGCCGCGATTCACCGGGTCTTAACTCGGATGCGCGACGATATAAGGCCAAATCAGCCGCGGGGCGACAAAGGCTCCCGGCACGAACCGCACCGCGTCGCCGCCGCGCCAAGGGCGGCAGCGTCCGACCAGGGTGGGCACGATGACCGTCTCGATAGGCACTCTCCTCACCTCGACCCTGACAACGAGTGCGCAGAACAAGAATCAGTTGACGCTCAACGCGATCAACAACACGCTCACGACGCGCCTCAACAATCAGATCGCTCAGCTCGAATCGCAGTCTTCCGACACGACGACGGTCGACCTCCTGCAGAACCAGCTGTCAGCGGCGCAGACGCAGAATTCCGCCTTTTCCACGGCTGCATCCCAGGCGCTTGGCAATGAAAGCTTCCTGACCGACATCAACAGCCAGCTGACGACGATGAACACCGCAGCGGCCAACGGCGATTCAACCACGTTCGACAGCGCACTGGCCGCGGCGCAGAGCGACATCGCCGACCTTACCGTCGTCAACTTCGTGCCCGGGACTCAGCCTGACGGCGTCGCCAATCTCAAATACGACGGTCTCGGCGTCCAATCGAGCGCTACCTACGATCTGTCGACGGCATCGGGCCAGGCGCAGGCTGCGACGGACATCGCCAATGCAAAGACGCTCGTTTCACAGGTCCTTACGACCACGACGCAAAACCAGGAAATCGCGACCAGCCAGTCCGCCGGTCTCACCGACGACATCAACAATCTGACCCTGCAGCTCAGCCAAATCTCGGACAACCAGAACAACACGGTCCAGGCCCAGATCACCAAGCTGCAACAGCAGGAGCAGGAACAGTATCACGTCATCGAGCTCGCGCTGTCGGGCACCGCCAATGCGAACAGCGTCCTCACCACCGCCGCCTCGAACCTTACGTCCGTGCTCGCGAGCCAGCCCGGCAGCAAAACGGCGCCGACGACGAACGCGTTCTACACCGCACTGCAGACGGGCGTCTCCGACGCGAACGAGCTCACCAGCACGCGGCTCGGCGACGCGACGACGCAGCCCAGCGCCAGCACTCAGCAGGACAACACCGTCGCCCAGGGTGCTTCCGGCGCGCTGCTCGACATATTCAGCTGATCGGGCTCTCCGCAACCGCGGCACGGATCCCGGCTGCTCCTGACGCCGCCGCGTCGCGGCGGTCACAAGACCAAGGCTGGTTGCGCCTCGCCCTTCCTGGCACCGCTTGAAAAGCGCTCCGCATAGGCCTGGACCTCCGCCATCAGCTCTTCGGTCCGGCGCTCCATTTCACCGAAGGCTTCGCGGAGATAGTCGAGCACGATCCGGTTGAGACGCCGCCGCTGGTCGTCGTCCGGGACGCGCGAGCCGCAATACATCGCAATTCGGGCGAGCCCCACCACGGTGCCTTCGCTGATGCGATGAATGTCGGCATATCGGCGGCTCGCCGCCTCCTCGAATTCGACCAACGCTGCATGCACGCCCGCAAAGTCCGGCACATCCGGATCGAAGCGGTCGACGATCTCCGCGAGCTCACGAAACATCGCCTTGCTCATGTCGCGAATCGCCGCCACATCGAACGAGGCGAGGAGCTCGCCCGGACGGAAGGCGATCATCGACTTCTGCAGATCGTCCACCAGACGCTTGCGAACGATCGGCCTCGCCTTGATCTCCACCGCGTCGGGCACTTTCGGGACGGCTCCGGGGATCAACGCGCCGTCGCTGCAATTTGCCGCCGACAGGCCGAAACGCGAAATCGCCAACGCCAAGATGCGCCTGCAGGTGTCGAACACCCAGTCGGTCATGGCGATACCGCCGAAATTGCCTTCGACCTCGATGGGGTACTTCTTGAAGAACTCGGGTCTGTCCTTCCACAGGTCCTGATAGATCGTCCCTTCGGCGTGGTCGGCGCGCCCGGGGCGAACGCCGCAATCCGTGCCAAAGAGCAGGAATTCGGTGAATCCCAGAAAGCTTGCGGCAGAGAGCGCGGTGTTGACGCAGGTCGGCACGGCGTTCAACAACGGTTCGTACTTGCCCTTGAACAGCGCCGTGCCGCTGGAGTTTTCGCGAAAGAAGAAAATCCGCTCGCCGAACAACGACGAGATGCGCGGGTCGAGCGAAAGCGAGCCGATCAGCGTGATCTGCGAGAGATCGCCATGCTTGCCGGCTTCCTGAAGCTGCTCGAACACCTCCGGAACGTTCTCCAGCTCGCAGTGGAAGTCCGGCGTGATGCCGTTGCGCAGCAATGGACGCAACGCCGTGCCCGCCGAAAACATCACGACGCGATCCCGAATTTCCTTCAGCTTGTCGAGCGCCTCGTCCAGTGACGGCCCGGCCCCGATGACCACCGCGGTCTCTGGCCGCCGCAAGCGCTTCTCGCCGTTGAGCAGCCAAAACGGTGCCGCGGCAAAGTTGCCGGCGGCATTGCGCGTCATCTTCAGCTCGTCTTCGAAGAAGCCGCACTGCGCAAACATGTTGTCCGCATCCGCCAGGAAGCGCTGGCGTCCTTCGACGAACGCCCACAGCGGATAGTGGGTAAATACCCAAGAGCCGTCGATATAGGACGCGCCGTGTCGATTGATGCAGCGCATGATGCCGGATACCATTTGCGCCGGATCGAGCTCGGTCACGAAATGCAGCTCTCCCTGCCGCTCGTCGAGAACAGCGGCGATCTCGGACCAATCGACGATATCGGGCGAGAGCGCGATGAATTCGCGAACCGGCTCGACGACGATGATCCAGCGCGCTCGCGTGCCGCGGATTAGGGCGCTGAGATGATGGCCAAGGCCCAACCCGAAAATCACCAGAAATGACGATTTCTCGTTGGGCATACGCTGCTCGCCGCCGCCGATCTCAGCCAAAAGTCGGCCAGCCAGCTTCGCGCATAGCGGCGTCAACAGGCCCGCTTCGTTGAAATTGCTCATGACCAGCCGGAGTGGCTGCGCCAGGAAGTCCGCCACTTGCTTTGCTGCAATGTCCCGCGCATCGCCGCCGTAGAACGGCCGACCGCCCGAGTTGATGTCGACTGGAATGCCATCGCGGAACACGAGCGACGACCGGACTTCGTCGCTCACTTCCGCGGTCGCGTAGGACGGAAAGAGGGTACGAAGCGCGTCGCGTGAGCGCGAAACGGGCTTTTCCTCGCTCATCAGGAGTGCTCCGTCAGGGCCCGGCGGGTCGCTTGCTCGATGGCGCGGGCGATCTTCGAAGCGGATACCTCGCTGGACACGGCCGCAGCGGCGATCGCCGCACCGATGCGCGATCGCGCCTCCGCCGATGAGGCAAGCAACGACGCCTTCGCGACATAATCCTCGCGCGACGTCGCGACGAGGTCTTTCGCCAAATTTGCATCCTCGAGCACGGCGCTATAAGGGCGCCCGATCCGCTCATCGCCAAAGGCAAGCGCCGGTACGCCGTGATACAGCGCCTCCGCGACAACGCGCGGTGACGTCCCGACGACCGGTGCGAGCGCAACATCGACGTGCCGGTAAAATTCGTCCGGCGACGCCGCGGTCAGGATATCAATGCGCGCAGCGAGGCTGCGGCCAAACCGCTCCACCAAACGGGCGACATTGTCGGGCGAGGTCAAGTCGTTCCGGCGCAGCAGCAAAACCGATTGCGGAAGCGCGCACAGCACCGCCGACCATAGCTCGACGGTGTCCTGGTCGAGCTGGCGGAGGCGGATATCGGCGCCGAAGCGCACACTCTGATCCGTAGTGCGCTCAAGACCAGTCCGCCCTTCGGGAATGACGGGATAAGCCCCTCCTCCCACGCGCCAGGAGCGCAGCCCCAGTGTACCGTTCTTGTCGTCATGAGTGACCACGGCGTCGTAGATCCGTTCGAGGCCGACGGGGTTCTGCAGCCACGCCACGCGCAAGCAGGAATTCACTTCGGCCAGGGCTTGCAGGCTTGCGGGCGCCGCCAGACCACCAACATCGATCACGACGTCGAGACCGTCGCTGAGCAGGGTTCGTGCGAAGGTCGCCCGATCGAGCCGCGAGACGTCGCGCCATTGCTCGAAGGCGGCGCTCAAGGTGATATTCTCTTCCCAGCCCTTTGCGCCGATGCCGTAGCCGATGACGCGCGTGCTGTTGCGATCATGCGCGCGTGCAACGACAGCGACCGCGGCGGCGTCGCTCCGGTCGAAGAACTCCGAAACGATGTAGCCGATGGTGAGCTTGTCTCCCGGCGCGCGCGGTCGCTGCGGTTTGCCGGGCTTGGTAAACTGGTCCAGCCATTTCCGCGCCGCGGCCGCGGCTTCAGTCGCATCGTCCCCGAGCCAGAGGGAGTCTGCGAGCCTGGCTGCGATAATGGCGGCGTCCTGCGGCGCGGCCAAACATGCCTTGTCATGCCAGCGTCGGGCCTCGTCGAAATCGCCCGCCCCGGTCAATGCGCGCGCATAGAGACTAAAGATTGCCGGTGCGGCTCCCACCCGCCCGACGGCGGGCCTCAGGGCTTCCACCGCCGTCGCGGACATTCCGAAGCGCAAGAGCAATTCGGCGTAGAACTGGCGCGCTTCCGCGTCTTCCGGCGCGACCTCGACATGCTGTCGAGCGCGATCGAGCGCATACGCAACCTCACCGTTGGCGCGATAGAATTTCGCGTGCGCGAACAGCGGCCGATCTTGGATGGACAGGAACGCCTTGTCGAACGGGGGAAATTCAGCCGGCACCAGCTCTTGCAACAAAGCGTCCGGCTTCAATGCGGTTGCGAGCTTGCCGTGGAAGAGGCTCTCGCGGAGATCGCCGGCCTGCGCAAACAGCGATGCGAGTATTTCCGCGATCGTGCCATTCATCGGCGCGCGCTCGAAACAGGCACGCGCCAGCTTGAGCGCATTGGCGAAATCGCCCGAGCGCCAAGCCATGAGCGCCGTCATGAACTGCAAGGGAAGGTAATCGGGCTCGAGCGCGGCGGCTTGCGTCAATGCGGCGATCGCCGCCCGACTATCTCCGGCGGCGACGTGACGCGACGCCTCCAGCACGAAAGCTGGCGCGGACTGTCCTTCCTCGGAAGGCCTCGCGGGCGTCGCGATCATCAAGCGGATTCACGCAGCGGGCCCGCCGACGGCGGCGCCGTCTGTTGCTGCTTTACAGCCGCGCTCCGCGCCCCTTCCAGCAAACCCTCGCCGATCTGCCGGTTGAGGTTCACCAGGCCCGCGACATGCGCCGGATCGGGATCGGCGAGCAGCTTCGCCGACTGACGATCGACGATATCGGCAAGAGCGAGAAGATTACGGCGTATCTCCGCCGGCACGGTGCATTCCGCATCGACGAGGCTTGCCTGGAAGATCGTCCACAGGCGCCAATTTTGCCTGACCGCCGCAAGCAGCTCTTCCGGGCCTCTGGTCTTTGCCTCTTCCATCAGCCTGGCCGCCTCAAGCAGAGCCCACGCTTCCGTCTTCGCCGGATTACCCGGTGACGGCACCTTCGCGTATCCCCGTGTCGGTGGCGCCATTCAAGATCTCCTGCTCCTTGGCGATGAGATGCTTTGCAGTCTTGAGCGCCTGGTAGAGCTGCCCTGCCGCGATCTCCTGCTCAATCTTCCGCAGGATCGGCAAAGTACTCGGCGCCGCTGCGGCGAATTCTGCTAAAAAGCTATGAATGATGGGTAAATAGACTGCCCGTTTCGCGGGAAAGAGGTAGAGGCACTGCGTCGTAAAGTAGATGCGGCGCGCCGGCGTCGTCGCCGCCTCTTCGGCGATGATGTCCTTCTCGCGAAGCAACGCGGCCTCGTTATGCACGATCAATTTGGCCGCGTGGTGCGCGTTCTGCAGCACGACCCCGTTGAGGATGAGCTTCTCGCCGGGTTTGAGGTTGATGGTGAGCGGCATTCTACTGCTCCTCGGCGGGATTCCGGTCCCGTCAGTATCGGCAGTGGCTGGTTAACAGGGGGATAACCTCAGGCGGCGCTTTGACGAAATTGCGTGGCGAAGTCGCCGGGAAAGGCGATCGGACCGACATGCGTGAGCTTGCTTTCCATGTCGATCCAGAGCTCGCCGCCGAGTTCGGACCAGCGCCGGCAGAAGGCATAGTCCTCCGACAGATAGATGCCGCTCACGGGATCGATCATCGTGTCCCACAGCGCATAGCGATGGGCGCTGTTGCCAAGCGGATCGGTCGTGGCGCTGGTGCGCCGGTACTGCAATTCCGGATGGGCCTGGCACAGCGCCGTCAGCGCCGGGCGACGGATCAACAGAAAGCCGGTGCCGGCGTAGCGCGCTTTGACGAAGCCGTTGCGGGCGACGACCCGCATCGGATCTTCGACCTCGAAGACATAGTCGAGCGCGGTCGATTGCGGCGCCGGCAGGCCCGCGGCAAGGACGTCCCGCACCCGCTGCCAATCGATGCGCTTGGCGGGATAGACGCCGGCGGTGACATCCGCGTCAAAGGCAAGAAGCCTGAACACCTGCGCCGGCTCGAAGCCGATATCGGCGTCGATGAAGAGGAGATGCGTCGTATCCGCGCGATCGAGAAAATGCGCGACGAGATCGGCTCGCGCGCGGGTGATCAGGGCATCGCCGCCCAGCATCAGCCACTCGAAATCGACCGATTGCGCCCGGCAGGCGGTTTGCAGCTTGAGCATCGAATTGGCATAGGCGGTCGTGACCTGGCCGCCGAAGCAGGGCGTCGCGACAAAAAGGCTAGGACGAGCGGACATCGTCGCCGTCATGCGAAAGCCGGCATCGCGGCGTGCTCGACCCAGCGGCGGTACCGGGTTTGCCGCAGCATCTGCCGAATCTCGTCGTAATTGGCGATCCGTTGCGCCGCGTTCGGGCCACGCTCGAATTTGAGCTCTCCGGCCCCTGCCTTGCCCGCCGTCTGCGCCACGGCCCGCTCGATGCTTGCCTCGGGCAAGCTCAGGAACTGAAGCAGGCGCCGCATCACCTCGACGCGTCCGAGGTCGCCATATTCGAGCGTGAAGACATGCTCGGGATCGGCAAGCATCAGCGCTTCCTCGATCATGATGTAATTGCGCTCGATGGTATGGAAATCGTCCATCAACATGCCGGGCGGAACCGTCACCTTGGCCTCGTCGGGCACCCGTCCCCAGGTCACCTGCCCGAAGTGAGCCGCCGCCAGCAGGAAGGACAAGTATTGCTCGAGCAGATTGTCACGCCAGAGAAAGATCTTCCGCCAACGCGGGCTGGCGCAGACGTGCTGCAAGATCTTCGCGCCGTGCCGCGGGAAATGCTTGAAGCCGAACCAGCCGACCTCGCCGACATCCTGCTCGAGCCGCTGGAGATAGGCCAGCGGATCGCCGTCGCGCACCGCCATATCCAGCAGGCTCGCATCGCTCGTCTGATGGTTCCGCAGCATGATCTCGTTGGGATGAAACACCTCCGAGAGACAGCGGACGCCGTCGATGCCATCGAGATAGTCGACCAGATAGGTCGAGCCGGTCCGCGGCAGCGAGATGACGACGAAGCACTGGTGCTGGGCCATGATGTGAGCCTCCGGCGGGCGCGGTCGCCGGCCTCCGATAGAAGCGGCGGCAATCGGATCGCGGACCGCCGTCTCGTTTGTCTCCGATCAACCTTAACTTTCGCCTAATAGGGCCCAAGGGATGCCGGAAAGGGAATGGGCGGCCCGAAGGCCGCCCACCCGTCATTATTGAGCTGAAGAAGCGACTTAGTGGAAGAGACGGAGGACCGCCTGTTCCGACTGGGTCGCGATCGACAGCGACTGAATCGAGAGCTGCTGCCTCGTCTGCAAGGTGACGAGGTTGGTGCTCTCCGCGTTGACGTCGGCGAGCGTCAGCTTGTCGGCACCGCCCTGCAGGGTGGTGGCGTACTGCGCCGTGAACGACAACCGCGTCTGCAGCAACGTGACGTTCGCACCGAGCGA
>DATJLU010000119.1:0-7628 GCA_035509275.1 Allostellaceae bacterium
TTGCACGCATCAGCTACGGTCCCATCCCGTACATCCGCGCGATGGGCGTGCTCCAACAGGAAGCAAAGACGGTGCATTCCTAACGGAAATGGCGCTGATGCGAGAGGCGCCTGTCTACGCTCTGACGAGCGCTGAGAGGGCGGGGCAAGGTGACCAGAAGAGTGGTGGCGTCGGCGGCGTTACGCAGTTGATGCCGCTCGCCCCTCACTCCCATTCGATCGTCCCCGGCGGCTTGCTGGTGATGTCGTAGACCACGCGGTTGATGCCGCGGACCTCGTTGATGATGCGGGTGGCGGCGCGGCCGAGGAAGTCGTGCGGGAACGGGAAGTAGTCGGCGGTCATGCCGTCGGTCGAGGTGACGGCGCGCAGCGCGCAGACTTGGTCGTAGGTGCGGCCGTCGCCCATGACGCCGACCGTGCGCACCGGCAGCAGCACGGCGAAGGCCTGCCAGATGGCGTCGTAGAGCCCGGCATTGCGGATCTCTTCGAGATAGATCGCATCCGCCTTGCGCAAGAGGTCGAGCTTCTCGCGCGTCACCTCGCCGGGGATGCGGATGGCGAGGCCCGGCCCCGGGAAGGGGTGACGCTTCACCAGCCGCTCAGGCAGACCGAGCTCGCGACCGAGCGCGCGCACCTCGTCCTTGAACAGCTCGCGCAGCGGCTCGACCAGCTTCAGCTTCATGCGCGCGGGCAGGCCGCCGACATTGTGATGCGACTTGATGGTGACGCTGGGGCCGCCGGTGAAGCTGACGGATTCGATGACGTCGGGATAGAGCGTGCCTTGCGCCAGGAACTCGGCGCCGCCGATCTTGTGCGCCTCGGCGTCGAAGACGTCGATGAAGGTGGCGCCGATGATCTTGCGCTTCTGCTCGGGATCGGTGACACCTTTGAGCTTGCCGAGAAACAGCGCGCCGGCATCGCTGTGGACGAGCGGGATGTTGTAGTGGTCGCGGAAGAGGCTCACCACCTCTTCCGCCTCGCCGGCGCGCAGCAACCCGTGATCGACAAAGATGCAGGTGAGCTGATCGCCGATCGCCTCATGCAGCAGCGCCGCCGCCACCGAGCTGTCGACGCCGCCGGAGAGGCCGCAGATGACGCGGTTGCGCCCCACCTGCTGGCGGATGCGCTCGATCGCCTGGGCGCGGAAAGCGGCCATGGTCCACTCGCCGCGGCAGCCCGCGACCTGGTGGGTGAAGTTCTGGAGCAGCGCCGCGCCTTGCGGCGTGTGGATCACTTCGGGATGGAACATGGTGCCATAGAAGCGGCGCTTGTCGTCGGCAACGACGGCAAAGGGCGCGCCTTCGCTCACCGCGACGACGCGGAAACCGGGCGGCAGCACCTCGACGCGGTCGCCATGGCTCATCCACACCTGCTCGCGGCTGCCCTTGGGCCAGAGCCCGGCGAAGAGCGCGCAATCATCGGTCACCTCGATGAAGGCGCGGCCGAACTCGCGATGCTCGGAGGAGGCGACGCGGCCGCCGAGCTGCGCGCACATCGTCTGCTGGCCGTAGCAGATGCCGAGCACCGGCACGCCCAGCTCGAAGACGCGCTGCGCCGCTTTCGGCGCAGCGTGCTCGTTCACCGAAGCGGGGCCGCCCGAGAGGATGACCGCTTTAGGCGCGAAGGCCTCGAGCCGGTCCGCCGGCATGCCGAAGGGATGGATCTCGCAATAGACGCCGCTTTCGCGCAAGCGCCGGGCGATCAGCTGCGTCACCTGGCTGCCGAAATCGAGAATGAGAACGCGATCGGTCATGGCCGCATCATCCTGGGGGTGGGTGCTCGGTGCAAGAGTGTGTGACGACTCGTCCCTTCTCTACCCCGCCCGCAGGGTAGAGGGACGACGGTGCAGCGCGATCGCATAGGGGTTCACCCCTTTTCTGCCGCGGGCGCGGTCGCAATTGTGCCCCCACCTCATCCTAGATCCTTCTCCGCCCCCGGGGGCGGAGAAGGACTTTCCTGCTGTTGCCGCTTTTCCTGCTTCGCTTCCGCCTTCCGCTCCAGCACCGCGACGAAGAACCCGTCCGTGCCGTCGCGCGCCGGCGTCAGGCGCAGCATGTCGCCGCGGCCGGGCGGCTCGCCGCCGACGGTCTCGGCCCAGACGCCGGCGATCGGCAGCAAGGCGAAATCGCCGTGGCTGGCGAGGAAACGCTCGATCTGCGCCTCGTTCTCCTCGCGCAGCAGTGAGCAGGTGGCGTAAATGACGCGGCCACCGAGCTTGGCGAGGCGCGCGGCGCTGTCGAGGATCTCCGCCTGGAGCGCCGTGAGCTCGGCGAGATCCTCCGGGCGGAGCCGCCACTTGGCGTCGGGATTGCGCCGCCAGGTGCCGGTGCCGGTGCAGGGAGCGTCGACGAAGACGCGATCGAAGCTGCGCGCATGCCGCTTCACCCATTTATCGCGCGCGCCCGCAATCGGCACGCGCTGAACGATGCTGGCGCCGGCACGGCGCAGCCGCTGCGTCGCCCGCTCGAGCCGCGGCGCCGAAACGTCGCAGGCGACGAGATGGCCGCGATTGTGCATCTCCGCGGCCAGCGCCAGGGTCTTGCCGCCGGCGCCGGCGCAGAAATCGACGACCCGCATCCCCGGCTGCGCCGCGGCGAGCAGCGCCGCGAGCTGCGAGCCCTCATCCTGCACCTCGACGAGGCCGCGCCGGAAGACGTCGAGCGTGCCGAGCGGAATGCGGTCGAAGACGCGCAGGCCCAGCGGCGACAGGTTTGTGCGCGCCGCTTCGACGCCTTCCCGCATCAGCGCCGCGCGCGCGGCTTCGCGATTGTCGCATCTGAGGCGGTTGACGCGCAGATCGAGCGCGGCGCCCTCGTTGAGCGCCGCCATCTCACGGGCGAGCGAGCGGCCGAGCGCCGCTTCGAGATGGGGCGTGAGCCAGGCGGGATAATTGCCGCGCGCTTCGGGCGGCATGTCGCGCGTCTCGAGCGACGCGCCGGCCAGGCCCTCGACGAGCCGCAGCTCCTCGCGCTCGAGCGGCGGCGGTCGGAAGCGGTCGCCGTCGCAGGCATCGGCGATCGCGGACCCCGTCCACCCCTCAATCAGCGTCAGCGCCGCCAGCATGCGCCGCCGCGCATCGCAGGGCAGCCCCTGCCCACGACGGCCGATCCACCAATCGAGCGCCGCGCGCTGGCGCAGCACGGCGTAGATATGCTCGGAAATCGCGGCGCGATCCTTGGCGCCGGCAAAGCGGTGGCGGCGGAAATAGTCGGCGACGAGATCGTCGGCCGGCCCGCCGCCCTGGTCGATCCGCTGCAACAAGCCGATCGCCGCCTCGATCCGCGCGCCGGGGGTCATGGAAGTTCTCAGTTCTCAGTTGTCAGTCGTCAGTTTTCAGTTGTCAGTCTCGGCATCCGACAAACTGACGACTGACAACTGATAACTGACAACTTCCTACAGCTCCTGCCGATAATTCGGCGCCTCACGGGTGATCGCGATGTCGTGCACGTGGCTCTCGCGCAAGCCGGCGCCGGTGATCTGGACGAAGCGGCAATTGCGCTGCATCTCGCCGATGCTGCGGCAGCCGGTATAGCCCATCGCCGCGCGCAACCCGCCGACGAGCTGATGGACGACATTGCCGACCGGCCCCTTATGCGGCACGCGGCCTTCGACCCCTTCCGGCACCAGCTTCAAGGTGCTGCTGACTTCCTGCTGGAAGTAGCGGTCGGCCGAGCCGCGCGCCATGGCCCCGACCGAGCCCATGCCGCGATAGGATTTATAGGTGCGGCCCTGGTAGAGGAAGACCTCGCCCGGGCTCTCATCGGTGCCGGCGAAGAGCGAGCCGAGCATGGCGCAATCGGCGCCGGCGGCGATCGCCTTGGCGAGATCGCCGGAGAATTTGATGCCGCCATCGGCGATCACCGGCACGTCGCGCTTATGCGCGGTGGCGACGACGTCGAGGATCGCGGTGAGCTGCGGCACGCCGACGCCGGCGACGACGCGCGTGGTGCAGATCGAGCCGGGACCGATGCCGACCTTGACCGCATCGGCACCGGCTTCGATCAGCGCCTCGGCGCCGTCGGAGGTGGCGATATTGCCGGCGATGATCTGGGTGTAGTTGGAAAGCCGGCGGATGCGGCTCACCGTCTCGAGCACGCGCTGTGAATGGCCATGCGCGGTGTCGACGACGAGAACATCGACGCCGGCATCGAACAGGGCCTCGGCGCGCTCGACGCCGTCGGCGCCAGTGCCGGTCGCGGCGGCGACGCGGAGCCGGCCGTGATCGTCCTTGCAGGCATTGGGAAATTTCTGCGACTTCTCGATGTCCTTGACGGTGATGAGGCCGACGCAGCGATAGGCGTCGTCGACGACGAGCAGCTTCTCGATGCGGTGCTGATGGAGGAGCCGCATCGCCTCTTCGCGCTTCACGCTCTCGCGCACGGTGACGAGCTTCTCGCGCGTCATCAGCTCGGCGATCGGCTGCTTCGGATTGGTGGCGAAGCGCACATCGCGGTTGGTGACGATGCCGACGAGCTTCTTCGAGCCGCGCTCGACCACGGGAATGCCGGAGATGCGGTTGTCGGCCATCAGCTTCAGCGCGTCGGCGAGGGTCGCGTCGGGGCCGATGGTGACCGGGTTCACCACCATGCCTGCCTCGAACTTCTTGACCTTGCGCACCTCGTTCGCCTGCTCGGGAATGGCGAAATTGCGGTGGATGACACCGATGCCGCCGGCCTGCGCCATGGCGATGGCGAGCGCGCTTTCAGTCACCGTGTCCATCGCCGCCGAGATCAGCGGGATGCCGAGCGCGATCTCGCGCGTCAGCCGCGTCTTTGTGTCCGTCTCGGTGGGAAGGATCGACGAAGCCGCCGGCACCAAGAGAACGTCGTCGAATGTCAGCGCCTGGCGGATTTCCATAAGCCTTCCCTTTTCCAAGTGGGGGAAAAATGGGTTGGCGACGCACTATACACAATAGGGGTGGCAAGGGAAGCGGCGCGATCCGCGCAGCTGCAATGCAGCGGCTATGGGCCTTTTGCCGACTCGTTCCGGCCGCGAAACCCTTGCGCCACGACATAGACCTCGGCCGATTCGCTGCGGCTCGCCGGTGGCTTGGCGTGGCGCACCGTGGCGAAGTCGCGCTTCAAGGCCTCGAGCAGCGCACGCTCGGCGCCGCCCTGGAAGACCTTGGCGATGAAGGTGCCGCCCGGCGCCAGGACGGTGCGGGCGAAGTCATGCGCCGCCTCGGCCAGCGCCATGACGCGCAGATGGTCGGTCGAGGCATGGCCGGTGCTCGGCGCCGCCATGTCGCTGAGCACGACATCGGCCGGGCCGCCCAGCGCCGCCGTCAGCGCGGCGGGCGCCTCCTCGGCCAGGAAATCGGCCTTGAGCAAGACTGCGGCCGCAATCGGCTGGAGCGGCAGCAGGTCGATGCCGACGACCCGGCCCCGCCCCGCCTCCGCCTTGACCCGGGCCACCGCCACCTGCGTCCAGCCGCCCGGCGCCGCACCGAGATCGACGACCCGCGCGCCCGGCTTCAGAACATGGAAGCGATCGTCGAGCTGGATCAGCTTGAAGGCGGCGCGGGAGCGATAGCCCAGGCGCTTGGCCTCGGCGACATAGGGGTCGTTGAGCTGCCGTTCGAGCCACTGGGTCGAGGACGGCGTGCGCTTGCCGGCGGTCTTCACCCGCACCGCCGGCGCGCGGCCGGTGGTCGGCGCCCGGCCGCTCCGCCGCTTGCCGCCGCCCCGGCTCACCTAGGCGCTCGTCCGCTTGCCGAGAAGGCTGAGGAGAATGCCCTCGCGGATGCCGCGATCGGCGACGCGCAGCCGGCCCACCGGCCAGAGCTGGCAGATCGCTTCGAGCACGGCACAGCCCGCCAGCACGAGATCGGCGCGGTCGCTGCCGATGCAGGGATGCGCCGCCCGTGCCGCATAGCCGAGGCCGACCAGCCGCTCGGAAACGGCGCGCGCGCCTTCGAAGCTGAGCGCCGTGCCGTCGACCTGCGCGCGATTGTAGCGCGGCAGGTCGAGATGGATGCCGGCCAGTGTCGTGACCGTACCGGACGAGCCCAGCATCTGCACCGCGCCCGCGGCGATCAACGGCGCGATCCGGTGGCGCGCCTCGAAAGGCTCGAGCGCCTCGCGCATCTCCGACACCATGGCGTCATAGGTGGCGCGCGACACCTCGCGGCCGCCATATCGGTCGGTCAAGGTCACGACGCCATTCGGTAAAGAGAGATAATCCACCACCTCGGGCGGCCGTGCGGGGTCGCGCGGCAGCGCCAGCCAGACGAGCTCGGTCGAGCCGCCGCCGATATCGAAGACGATGGCGCGGGGGACCCGGCGGTCGAGCAGCGGCGCACAGCCGGCGACGACGAGCCGCGCCTCCTCCTGGCTCGAGATGATCTCGATGGCGATGCCGGTCTCGTGCCGGACATGCGCCAGGAACTCGGCGCAGTTGGCGGCGCGGCGGCACGCCTCGGTGGCGATGTAGCGGCCGCGGGTCACGCGGCGCAGCGCGACCTTGCCGGCGCAGATCTTGAGCGCCTCGAGGCTCCGCGCCATCGCCGCTTCCGACAGTACGCCGGTCGTCGCCAGCCCTTCGCCGAGCCGGACGATGCGCGAGAACGCGTCGATGACGCGAAAGCCTCGGCCGGCGCGCCGCGCCACCAGCAGCCGGCAATTGTTGGTGCCGAGATCAAGCGCCGCAAAGGTCGGGCCCGCCCAGGCTGCGGCGAGCGCCGCCGGGCCGAGCGGCGCGGCGGGGGTGCCGAGAGGGGCGGACGAGGCGTCGGTCGGCACGGGAGAAGCTCGATTCACGACATATTCATGACGTGGACCGATGCTACCCTAGGACGCTGCGGTTGCGAAGCGCCGCTTGGCGGACACCCGCCCGCCCCTACCCAGGGTCTGCGTCCTGTGCTATCTAGCAGCTTCGGCTCGATTTCGGCCCCTGCTGGGGGATCGTCTAACGGTAGGACAGCGGACTCTGACTCCGCCAGTCTAGGTTCGAATCCTAGTCCCCCAGCCATCTCAAAAGTAATGAGCGTGGGCACCTCCAACGCCGCCTGAGGTTGCTTCTTTAGAGCCCCGCTTTGGTGGGGAAAGCGAGGGGGAACTTACAAATGCGCAACGCGCTCTTCGCGGCCGTCGCGGTCGCACTCGCCGGCTGCGGCGTCCGAATGTATCAGGACGCCGAGCGGAACTGTAAGACGGTTCAGCCCGGCATGACGCTCGACGACGTGCACCACCTGTGCAGCGTCGGACCTTATTTCTCACCGCAAGCCGTCAACATGACCCGCACGGCTTCAGGTACGAGCGCGCAGTATGTCTTTGAGTACGTTGACGGCCACCCCCCGATCTACGTCTATATCGATGGCAACACCGGCCGTGTAACCGGGGTCAAGTACTGACATGACCGATCCGAAAAGAGTCCGTGGCCCGTGGTATGATCACCCCATGCCTCACACTGCCTCACGTGCGGTTGGCCTGACCGTCGCGCTAGTTTTTGCCGGAGCCCTTGGCGGTTGCTCCGGTTTTTCTCCACCGCCAGGGCAGACCGAATTGTCCGGTGTCATGCGCATGTTTCCCCCTTTGATGGCCGTGACTGAGCCGATACAGTTGGGATTCGGCGATGGTTGCGGCGTCGCGCCGGCGCCGTCGCCGCGTTGCAGTTCGGACTGAGCCCGCG
>DATJLU010000120.1:0-37992 GCA_035509275.1 Allostellaceae bacterium
AATAGCGCCGGGGTGGAACGGGATGGTCGCAAACGGCGCGGCGAGTCCCGCGCCGCGCGAGCTCAGAGATATCCGGTGCCCATTTCCGCGGCAAAGCGTGCCGGCGGGCCTTCCCAGATGATCCGGGCATGCTCGAGAAGATAAACCTGATCGGCGTGCGGCAGCGCGAAGGTGACGTTCTGCTCGCCGAGCAGCACAGTGATGTCGGTGCTCTCCCGCAAGCGGTCGAGCGCTTTCGAAATCTGCTCCAGGATCACCGGCGCCAGGCCGAGCGTCGGCTCGTCCAGGATCAGCAGCTTCGGCTGCATCATCAGCGCGCGGGCGATCGCGAGCATCTGTTGCTCGCCGCCGGACAAGGTGCGCGCCATCTGCGTCGCGCGCTCGGCGAGGATGGGGAAGAGCTCGAGCAGCCAGGCGAGCTGGCGCTCGCGCTTGTCTCGCGGCAAATGCTGGCCGCCGAGATCGAGATTCTCGCGCACCGACATGTCGCCGAAAAGCTCGCGCGTCTCCGGGCACTGCACCACGCCGCTGCGGGCGATCGTGCCGGCGGTCATGCCGGCGAGGCTCTTGCCGCCATAGCGGATCGTGCCGCTATAGGGAACGAGGCCCGAGATGGCGTTGAAGAGGGTCGTCTTGCCGGCGCCGTTGAGGCCGACCATCGAGACGAACTCGCCTTCATGGACGCGCAGCGCCACCTGATCGAGGGCCTGCGCCTTGCCGTAAAAGACGTTCAACCCCTCGAGCTCGAGCAGCGGCGCGCGCGCCGCGCCGGCCGGGGTGCGATGCGCCACCGATTCGATCTTGCCGCCGAGATAGACGCGCCGCACCGTCTCGTTGCGCATCACTTCCTCGGCGCTGCCCTCGGCGATGCGCTCGCCGACATACATGGCAAGCACCCGGTCGACCAGCGCCGCGACGCTCTTGACGTTGTGGTCGACGAGGAGCACGGCGCGCCCTTCGGCGCGGAAGCCGCGGATGAGCTCGGAAAAAGTGGCGACCTCGCCGCCGGTGAGGCCGGCGAAGGGCTCGTCCACCAGCACCACGCGCGGATCGCGCGCAATCGCTTTCGCCATCTCCATGCGGCGAAGATCGGCAAAGGGCAGAGTCGAGGGGTGGCGCTGCAGCACCGCGCCGAGGCCGACGCTCTCGGCGATGGCGCGGGCGCGCTCGTCGACCCCGGGCGCCGCGGCGAGCCGCAGCAGCGAATCCGGCAGCAGCGCCAGCTTGATGTTTTCCAGCACGGTCTGGCGATGCAGCGGGCGCGAATGCTGGAAGACGATGCCGATGCCGGCGCGGGCGATGCGGTGCGACGGCCAGCCGGCAATGTCGGCGCCGTCGAGCCGGACGGTGCCGGAATCCGGGCGCTCGATGCCCATGATCAGCTTCATCACCGTCGATTTGCCGGAGCCGTTCGGACCGATGAGGCCGAGGATCTCCCCGGGACGGATGTCGAGGTCGACGCCATTGACGGCGAGCAGGCCGCCGAAGCGCTTGGTGAGGCCGCGGACCTCGAGCCGTGGGCGGCTGCTCATTCGCGTTCTCCCCGGCGCAGCGCGTATCCCAGGAGCCCATCGGGCACGAAGAGGATGACGCCGAGCGCCACCGCGGCGACGACAAAGGTGTTGAGCTGGCCGAGCGGGCGGAGGAATTCGGTGGCGAGGATGAGGAAGACGGCGCCCAGCACCGCGCCGAGGATGGTGCGGCGGCCGCCGAGCACGGCGGCGATGATGACCTGGACGCCGATCGAGATATCGATCACGGTGTCGACCGAGGCGGTACCCAAATAGAACACCAGCATGGCGCCGGCGACGCCGGAGAACAGCGCGCTGATGCAAAAGGCCGCAAGCTTGTGCTTGGTGACGTTGAAGCCCAGCGCCTGCGCCTCGATCGCGTCCTGGCCGCTTGCCTGCAGGATGAGCCCGATCGCCGAGCGCGACAAGCCGAAGAGGATGAGCGCGCAAACGACGAGGAAGGCGAGCGAATACCAGTAGTTGACGGTTGCGTCGATCGACAGCACGTCGGGAACGGTCATGCCAATCTCGCCGCCGGTGATGCCGGCGAAGATGACGATGGCGTTCTGCAGCAGCAGCACCGCCACCAGCGTCACCAGGCCGAAATAGGGTCCGCGCAGCCGCAGCGCCGGCAGCGCCAGCAGCAGCCCGCCGATGATGGCGGCGACCGCGCCGGCGAGGATGCAGAGCGGGATCGGCGGGCCCCATTGATTGTCGAGGATCGCCGCCGTGTAGGCGCCAAGACCGATGAGGAAGGTCGGTCCGAAATTGACCTCGCCGGCGAAGCCGAACAGCAGGTCCCAGGCCATGGCGAAGACGCCGAAGTAATAGGCCGCGGTGAGCACGCCCAGCAGGTAGGCCGAAAGCCAGAACGGCAACAGCGCCGCGATCACCGCGGTACCAAGACCGATCCAGAGCGGGCGGGAGCGGAGGATTTGCGCGAGCATCGGGCGCCTCAACGCCGGCCGAGCAGGCCCTGCGGCCTGAGATAGACCACCAGCACCAGCAGCAGCAATGCCGGGATCGGCCGCAAGGTCGGCGCGATGAGATAAGCGGTGACCGTCTCGAGATAGCCGACGAGATAGGCGGCGACGAGCGAGCCCGAGACGCTGCCAAGGCCGCCGAGCACGACAATCGAGAAGGCGCTCGCGGTGAGCTGGCCGGCATTGCCGGAGCTGACGCCGAGGAAGGAGGCGAGCAGCACGCCGGCGATGCCGGCAAGCAGGCCATAGATCGTCCAGACCAGCAGATACATGTTGGAAAGCTCGAAACCGAGCAGCGTGAGCCCGCGCGGGTTCATCGACGCGGCGAGCAGCGCCTTGCCGGCGCGCGTACGGTTAACCAGCAGCCAGAGCAGGCCGATCGCCAGCCAGCACAGCGCCGCGATCATGATCTCGTTCTGCGGTGTACGCACGCCGGCAATATCGGTCACGCCGGAGATCAGCGGCCGCGTCGTCACCGGATTGTCGGTGAAGAGATAGGCGACGGCCTCCTGGATCATGATGCCCCAGAGCAGCGTGCCGGTGAGCAGGAAGATCTCCGTCTCCTCGCGCGGGATCGCGCGCGAGCGCTGGATCGGGCGCACCACGACGAAATAGGTGGCATAGGCGCAGGCCATGCCGGCGATGATGCCGACCAGCGTTCCGGCATAGACGCCGAGCCCGAGTTCGCCGGCGGCGAGCCAGCCGCACAGCGCCGCCACCACCATGATGCCGCCATGGGCGAGGTTGAGCACGCCCGAGACGCCGAACATCAACGTAAACCCGACGGCGCCCAGCCCGTAAAGCGAGCTGATGGCGAAGCCGTCGATCAGAATCTGCAATCCGACCATCGTTTTACTCAGCTAGTCACTCCACCTCACCCCAACCCGCTCCGCCCCAACGGGGCGCAGCGGGAGGGTAAGGTGGGGTGTCGACCCTGTTCGCAGCTCCTCCGAGGGGTGCTGCGGTTACTTGTTCGCGGCCTCTTTCGGCAGGTGGACGAAGGACGGGAAGACGAGCTTCGCCTGCGCCACATTCGCCGGCCAAACCGCAACCTGCTTGCCGCTCTGCCACTGGATGTCGATGCCGGTCACCAGTCCCTTGCCGTATTCGAGACCGTGCGTGTACTGCTCGTTCTTGCCGTAGAACTTGATCCGGCCGATGGTGCCGACATAGTCGGTCTTCTCCAGCGCGTCGACCATCTTGTCGGGATCGGTCGAGCCCGCGCGTTTGATCGCCTCGGCCAGCACATAGATCATGTCATAGGCGGTATAGCCGTCATACGCCGGCGTATCGCCGAAGCGCTTGGTATAGGCCTCGGTGAAGGGGTTCGTCTTCGCCGTCGTGGCGACACCCGGCGCCGCGGCGCTGGCCGTGATGACGCCCTCGGCGGCGCCGTTCGTGTCCTTCCAGAAGGTGCTGGTGGTCGCCTGCGAGCTCTGGCCCGCCATGGCGATCGGCACCTGCTGGTCATGCCACTGCACCGTCGGCTGGACGCCGACATGGCTGATGCCGGTGGTGATCACGTCGGGATGCTCGCCCTCGATCTTGTTAAAGATCGGCGTGAAGTCGGTGGTGTCGGGGTTGAAGCGGATATGGTCGAGCACCTTGAGCCCCGCTTCCGGCAGGCATTTGAGGAATTGGTCGTCCAGCGGCGTGGTCCAGGCGGCATCCTCGCTCATCACCACGGTCGACTTCATGTGGTAGGGCCCGACCAGCATGTCGTGCTCGGCATCGCAGATCGACTGGGCGATGAAGGCGGAGTTGAGCCAGCCCATGAAGGTGTATTTGTAATGCGCATAGTCGTCATGCACATGCTTCGGAATATCGGTGCTGGCCGCGCCGGCGGTGATCAACGGCATGTGCAGGCGCGCCGACCAGGGCTCGATGGCGAGCGCGACCTCGCTGATATAGGTGGCGAGGACGGCCGAGACCTTGTCCTGGTTGACCGCACGCTGGAAGGCGCGCACCGCATCGGCGGAGGAGGAGTGGTCGTCATAGGTGACGATCTCGATCTTGCGGCCGTCGACGCCGCCATGGGCGTTGATCTCGTCGGCCGCCATCTGCGCCGCCTTGGTCAGCGAAGCGCCGGCGACCGAGGATTCTTCGCCGATGACGCCGATCTTGATCGGGTCCGCCGCCCAGGCCGAGCCGGCAAGGCCGAGCGCGGCAGCGGCCGTGCCGGCGAAAAGGAGCTTACGGGCAAGACGCGTGGACGAGCGTTTAGCAGAGGCGATAGGCATTTCTTCCTCACCGGTTTTTGGCCACGACGGTGGCCGGTTGATAGAGAACGACGCGCGAGGCGCGCGGGGACCGTGCGCCTTCGCTTCCCGCGTGCGAAAAGGGCAGCGCTTTTGCCATTTGGCAAGTAAAAAAAAGGTCAGAAACGCGACAATGCGCAAATTGTGGCGCCACTCGCCTCAGGCGGCGCAAAGTCGAGTCCCCCTGCCATCAATAGGCGAGGAAGCCGCCATCGACCGGCAAGGTGACGCCGGTGATGTAGCGGGCCATATCAGAGGCGAGAAACACCGCCACCGGCGCGATGTCCTCGGGTGTGCCGATGCGGCCGAGCGGGATGCGCCCTTCGAAATTCTTCATATAGGCGGGGTTCTCGCGCGCCTTGGCGTTGAGCGGCGTGGCGATGAGGCCGGGACCGATGGCATTGACGCGGATACCGAGCGGCGAGAGCTCGATGGCAAGCGCCTTGGTGAGCGCCCGCACGCCGCCTTTCGAGGTGGTGTAGGCGGCGGAATTCGGCAACGCGACGAAGGACTGGACCGAGCCGATATTGACGATCGCGCCCTTCGTCTCCTTGAGCTGGTCGAAAAACGCCGTCGTCATGAAATAGGGGCCGTCGAGATTGACGGCGAGCGTCGCGTCCCAATCCTGACGCGCCGCCGGATCGGTCACCGGCCCGCGGCGGATGATGCCGGCATTGTTGACCAGCACACTGATGGTCCCGGCCTCGCGCCGCACCGCGGCCGCCAGCGCATCGCATTGCGCGCGGTCGCTCACATCGCAGGCGAAGCCGAGCGCCTTGCCGCCGATGGCGCGTGCGGTGCGCTCGGCGGTCTCGGCCTTGACGTCGACGGCGATCACGCGCGCGCCGGCCTTTGCCATGGCCGAGGCGATGCCCTCGCCGATGCCCGATCCCGCGCCGGTGACCAGCGCGGTCCTGCCGCCGAGCAATCCTTCCATGCCTTCCTCCCTGGCGCCGCCGCGCTCGCGACGCCGCTCGTATCTCGGTTCGCTATGGCGCGGCGTCGCCGCCGCGTCAACCGGCGGCCGGCGGCGTCTCGCGCAGCACGCGCAGCGTCAGAAACGGCATCATGCCGCAGAGCAGGCTCACCACGGCGAAGCCGATCACCCAGTTATAACCGCCGCTCCAATCATGCAGCAGCCCGCCGGCCCAGGCGCCGATCGCCTGGCCGGTGCCCGAGCCGATGGTGATCGCGCCGAAGATGGTCGCCGCCATCCGGCCGCGGAAGAGGCGCATCGCCGTGGCCGAGATCAGCGGCCCGCGCGATCCCAGCGTGCTGCCGAAGCAAATGACGAAGCCGGCGAGGAGCCAAGGGCTGGGGTGCAAGCTCAGCAGCCACAGCATGGCGACGCCGGCAAGCGTCACGGCATAGCTCAGCAGCACCGAAGGCCGGCGTCCGATGACGCCGTCGAGCCAGCTCACTGCGATCATGCCGATGGGCAGCAACGCCCCGCTGAAGCCCCAGGCGGTCGCCGCTTCCATCGGCGCGAAGCCGACATCGCGCAGATAGGCCACAACCTCGACGGCGACGGCGAACATGCCGACGCTGGTGAAGAAGAACGTGGCGAAGAGGCCCCAGAAGCCGGGATGCCGCATCGCCTGCAACAGGGTAACGCCGCTGGCGAAGGCCGTGTCGTGCTGCACCTCGCTGCCGCGGAAGAGCTCGGGATGGCCGCGGCGCCAGGCGCCCCAGGGCAGCAACAGCATCGGCAGCAGCAGGACGAGCAGACCCGCGCCGAGCCAGTGGTAGGCGCCTTGCCAGCCGAAGCGCTCGACCAGGAACTGCGTCAGCGGCACCAGAACGAGGATGCCGACACCATAGCCGGAGAAGACAACGCTGGCGGCGGTGACGAGTCGCTTGCCGTACCAGCGGCTCAACAGCGCGATGTTCGGGACATTGCCGAGACAGCTGGCGGCGATGCCGACGCCGAGACCGGCCGCCGCTTGCAGCTGCCAGAGCGATTGGGCGAAAGCGGCGAGCGACAGCGATCCGCCGAGCAGCCCGAAGCCCAACGCATAGACCAGGCGTGGCCCGGAGCGGTCGAAGAGCCGCCCGACCACCGGGCCGATCAGGCCGCTGGTGAGCGCGTAGAAGGAATAGATCGAGACCACCTCGGCGCGGTCCCAGCCGAAATGCCGTGACAGCGGCACGACGAAGACGCTGAAGCTGTCCGGAATGCCGCGCGCGAGGAGCCCCGCGACGAAGCAGAAGACGAGCACGGCAAGCGCCGTGCGACGCGGATCGCTGCCGCTCATCCCCAGGGGCCGCGCCGCTGCGGCCGGCGCGTCGAGAAAGCGGTGCTGCGCCGCGGCTGCAGCATCCCGACGCCGCGGCGGCGGAAGAGCGGCACCAGCAGCATGCCGAGCACGAAGCCGCCGACATGCGCCCAGAACGCGATGCCCGGTTCGCCGGAAGCGGTGGCGAGCGCGCTCAGGAGCTGCATCAGGAACCACAAGCCGAGCACGATCACCGCCGGCACGGCGATGAGCCGCACGAAGATGAAGATCCAGACGAAGACGACGATATTGCTGCGCGGGTGAAGCACGAGATAGGCGCCGAGCGTGCCGGCGATGGCGCCGCTGGCACCGATCAACGGCACCTCTGCGCCGGGATCGGCGGCTGCTTGGGCCAGCGCGGCGGCGACACCGCTGACGAGATAGAAGACGAGATAGCGCGGCGCGCCCATCGCGCTCTCGACGCCACGGCCGAAGAGCCAGAGATAAAGCATGTTGCCGAGGAGATGCAGCCAGCCGCCATGCAGGAACATGGAGGTGATGAGCGTCGCCCAGGGCGGCACGAGCTGCAGCTCGTGCGGCAGCCGGGCACTGCCGAGGAGCGTCGCCGGCACCATGCCATAGGCAAACGCGATCGCCTCCTGCGCGCCGGGGCCGAGGCTCAGCTGCCAGAGGAAGACCACGGCGCAGGCGGCAATGAGGCCATACGTGACGACCGGCGCGGTGACGCGCGGGTTGTCGTCATAGAGCGGCAGGATCAGCATCGCTCAGCGCCGCCCCTCCGGCATCGCCGCGCGGCCCCAGCCGACCGCGGCGTAGATCAGCGGTGTCATCGCCGTGGCAATGACGAGCTTGACGAGATACTGGCCGAGAATGGTGCGCAGCAGCGGCGCGGTTCCGGCAAAGGCGATGGTGATGAACAGCGTGGTGTCGACGAGCTGGCCGAGCAGCATGCTGCCCCAGCTTCTGAGCCAGAGCTGCTCGCCGCCGAGGCGCGTGCGCTTCAGCAGGAAGAACCCGACCACGTCGAGATGCTGGCCGACGAGATAGGCGGTCCAGCCGCCGAGCAGGATGCGCAGCGACGCGCCCAGCACTTCGGCGAAGGCGCGCTGATGCGTCCAGATGTCGGCAGCGGGAAGGCGGATGGCGAGCTCGAAAAAACCGACCGAGAGAGCCATGGCGGCAAGGCCGAGATTGACCACCAGCCGGGCGGCGGCGCGGCCGAACAGCTCGGCGATGGAGCCGAGCAGGACGAAGCTCAGGATGTAGCTGACGACGGTCGCCGAAGCGGCGAGCCCGAGCGGCAGCGCGATCAGCTTCGATCCCGCCGCATTGCTCGAGATCACGAGGCTGGTGTGAATCGTCAGCAGCACGACGAAAACGCGCGTGTTGCGGTCGGCGAGCGGTACCGGCGCAGCTTGTTTCATGGGCTCCCCGCGCCCTGTCATGCCCTGCCCGGGCCGGCTTGTCGATGGGGAAGGGCCGGTTGATCTCGATCGATGATCGGCCGCCGCGCCCGGGCAAAGCCGGGGAGTTGAGGCGAAGTTTCCACGTATCCGCGGCGACTCCCGCTGGGCGGAAAGAATTGGGCAGGAATTGTTGCCTAGCCTCCAGCCATGATGGATGGAAGCGAGCGCATCGCCGCGGCGGAAGCGGCGCTCGGGCGGCCGGCGGTGCGGCTCCCCGGGCAGGTCGGCATCGTTATCGCCGTTTCGGGGTTCAAGCTCACCTGCCTGCTCTTCGGCGGCGCGGAGGCGCACGAGTCCGGCTATTCCGGCGTCCAGATCGGCGCCCTCGTCAAAGTCCCGACCGGCAGCTCCGCCGCTTACGGCTTCGTCGCGACCTTGTCCTTCGCGGACCCGACCCAGCCGGCGCCCACGGCGATCGCCGAGGTCGATCTGCTCGGCGAGACGCTCGGCGGCGCGCGCGGCGGCTTCGCGCGCGGTATCTCGGTTTATCCGGTGCTGGGCTCGCCGCTCTGTAGCGCGACCTCCGAGGACATTGCGCTCATCTACGCCAAACCCAACACCTGGACCCTCGCCATCGGCTCGCTGCATCAGGACGAGACGCGGCCCGCCTATCTGCTGTCGCAGGAATTCCTGTCCAAGCATTCGGCCATCGTCGGCACCACCGGCTCGGGCAAATCCTGCGCCCTCACCTTGATCTTGCGGACCTTGCTGAGCGCGCACCCCAACGGCCATGTCGTGCTGCTCGATCCGCATGGCGAATACGCCGCCGCCTTTCCCGATCTCGCCGAGCGCGTCACCCCGGACAGGCTTCAGCTCCCCTACTGGCTATTCAGCTTCGAGGAAGCCTGCGAGGTGTTCTGCTCGTCGGATCCGATCGCGCGCTCGCGCGAGATTCCGATCCTGAAAGACGCGATCCTGCTGGCGAAGCAGGACTATCTCTGCGACGACGCGGCCAAGCTGGCGCAGCTCACGGTCGACACGCCGGTGCCCTATCGCATCAACCGGCTGGAGAAGCGCATCGCCGAGGCGATGGGCAAGCTCGACCGGCCGGACAGCTCGATGCCCTATGGCCGGCTGCTGGCGACCATCGAGGGCTTGCGCAAGGACCGGCGCTACGCCTTCATGCTCGAGGGCCTCGCCCTGCGCGACGGCATGGGCGAAATCCTGTCGCGCATCCTGCGCATCCCGGTCGAGGGCAAGCCGATCACCATCATCGACATCTCCGCCGTGCCGTCGGAGATCGTCAACGCCGTGGTCTCGGTGCTGTGCCGGATCATCTTCGACTTCGCGCTGCACAGCGAGCGCGAAGAGGCGATCCCCGTCCTCATGGTGTGCGACGAAGCGCATCGCTACATCCCGCGCGACGAACGCGCCGGCTTCGAGCCGACCATTCGCTCGATCTCGCGCATCGCCAAGGAAGGGCGCAAATACGGCGTCTCGCTCTGTTTGGTGACGCAGCGCCCGGCCGAGCTCAGCGAAACCATTCTCTCGCAATGCAGCACCATCTTCGCGCTGCGCATGAACAACGAGAAAGACCGCAGCTATGTCCGCGCGATGCTGCCGGACGATGCGGCCGGGTTGATGTCGGCGCTGCCGACCCTGCGCCAGCGCGAGGCGATCGCGGTGGGCGAAGGCGTCGCCCATCCCATGCGCATCCGCTTCGCCGATCTGCCGCCGGAGCACCGTCCGCGCGGCGAGGCGGCCAACTTCCCCAAGGCCTGGGAAGACGACCGCAAAGGCCGCGACTTCGTCAACGAGATCATCGAGCGCTGGCGGCAGAAATAGCCGCGCCGTCGCGCCAGAACGCGGCGACGAAGCCGGCGACCAAGGCCAGCATCGACAGCACCGTCGCCACCGCGCCGGGCCAGCCGAAGCGCTCGAAGGCGAAGCCGGGCAGAACGCCGCCGACGCTGCCGCCGATGTAGTAGCAGGTGACATAAAGCCCCACCGCCGAGGAGCGGCCCTCACGCGCGGTGACGGCGACGAAGCCGGTCGCCACCGCCTGGCAGACGAAGCCGCAGCCGGCGCTCATGGCAAGGCCGACAAGGATCGCCGCCAGCGAGGGCAGCAAGGTCAGCAGCATCCCCGCCGCCCAGAGCGCCACCAGGCCGATGACGAGCTTGCGGCGGCCGAAGCGCGCGACGGCCCGTCCGGTGAGCAAGGTGGTGACGACGCCGACGAGATAGACGACGAAAATGCCGCCGAGCGCGGCCGGCGACAGGTTGAAGGGCGCCGCCGCCAGGTGAAAGTTCACATAGGTGAAGCTGGCGATGAAGGTGAACAGCACGCCGAAGCCCACCGCATAGGTGGCGACGAGGCGCGGATCGGCGAGATGGCGCAGCATCTGCCGCGCCGATGCGGCCAAGCCCGGCGAGCGCACGAAACGGCGCTCGCGCGGCAGCAGCCACAGCACGCCGAGCGCCGCCGCGAGCGTGATCACCGCAAGGCTCAGGAAGGCGCCGCGCCAGCCGATCGGTCCTGCCAGCAGGCCTGGAAGGAAGCGGCCGAGGAAGCCGCCGAAGCTGCTCGCCGAGAGATAGATCCCGGTCGCCGAGGTGGCCTCGGCTGCCGGCAGCTCGTCGCCGATATAGGCGATGGTGACGGCGAAGATCGGCGGCAGCAGCAGCCCCTGGACGAAGCGCCACAGCACCATGGCGTCCAGCCCGCCGGCGAGGCCGAGCAGCGCCGTCGGCAGCACCAGGGCGAACATGGCGCTGACGATCACGCGTTTGCGACCGACCACGTCGGCGACCGTGCCGGTAAAGGGTGCAATCAGCGCGATCGCCAGGGTCGTGGCGCTCACCAGCAGGCTCACCGCGCTGGCCCCGGCGCCAAGCTGCTGCGACAGCAACGGCAGCAGCGCCTGCGGCGAGTAGAGGTTGATGAAGGTGATGCAGCCCGCCAGCGCGATGGCGGCCTGCCGCCGGTCGAGCATCACTCCCCTCCGCGGCTCGGGGGCATGGCGGCACCCCCGAGACAGAAGGGCCGCCCGAGGGCGGCCCTTCCACTGTCAGACAGCGGCCAGTCAGCGACCGCGACACATCGCCTTAGGCGACGGCGACCCCTGCAACGGCAGCGATCCCGGTCACGATCTTGATCGACCGCAGTCCATGACAATGAGACACGGGATCACCTCCTTTCTGTAGTTGAGGACACGGCCCTAAACCTAGAGGCCGCAGGCGGGCGTTGCAAGGGGCCTGCCGCCCGGTTGCGGTGCAGCGAAACCCCCTTGCTTCGCCTCTGGCCAGACCCTATGGTGACTGACCGGATAGTCATTAATGCAGGGGCGGCAGATGGGAGTTGCGTCCTCGACCGCGGCGGCCGAGCCGGCGCCGGCACAGGTGAGGCGGCGGCGCAAAGCGGCGCGGCCGGCCGAGCTGATCGACGCGGCGATCGAGGTCTTCGCGGAAAAGGGCTTCGCCGCGGCGCGCATCGAGGAGGTGGCGCATCGCGCCGGGGTCAGCAAGGGCACCGCTTACCTCTATTTCCCCAATAAGGAAGCGCTGTTCAAGGCGGCGGTTCAGGAAGTCGTCGTCACCCGCATCGCGCTCGGCGAGCGCGACGTCGAGGAGTGGCAGGGCGCGAGCGCGGAGCTGCTCCGCCGCATCCTCGATCAATGGGCGCAGGTCATCCGCTCGCGCCAGGGCGGGTTGTTGAAGCTGATCGTCGCTGAGGCGCGCAACTTCCCGGATCTCGCGGCCTGGTACCATGAGGAGGTCGCCGAGCGCGGCCAGCGCCTGATGCGCGCCGTGCTGAGCCGCGGCATGGCGCGCGGCGAGTTCCGCCCGGTCGATGTCGAGGCGATGGCGCATGTCATCGCCTGCCCGATGGCGTTCCGCGCCATCTGGAGCCATTCGCTCGGCTGCTACGAGACGTCGCAGCTGTCCGACGAGCGCTTCTACGCCACCTATTTCGACCTGGTGCTGGCGGGCTTGCTCGCCGAGCATCCCGCGGCGACGGGGACGTGACGCCGATGGACAGCTCCGGTCACGCCGCCGGTGGCGGCATCGAGATTCGCCGCGTGCCGGTGCGCAGCCGCAGGATGGTGCTGTGGCTCGCGGTGATGGCGCTGCTGATGGTTCTGCTGCTCGCCGGGCTCTACGGCTTCAACGCCTTCCGCGCGCATGCCATCGCCACTTTCTTCGCGCACAACAAGCCGCCGCCGGCGATCGTGGCGATGACCGTGGCGGAGAGCGCGACGGTGCCGCGCTATCTCACCGGCATCGGCACCATCGCTGCGGTGCATCAGGTGACGGTGTCCTCACAGGTGAGCGGCATGGTGACGCAGATCCAGTTCCAGCCGGGCCAGACGGTGACGCTGGGACAGGCGCTGGTGCAGCTCGATGACGGGCCGGAGCAGGGCGATCTGCGCAATTTCGAAGCGCAGGCGCGCTATGCCGCCGTCACCTTGAAGCGCGATCAGGAGCTGCTCGCGCGCCAGAACGCGGCGCAGGCGACGGTCGACCAGAACCAGTCGCAGCTCGACCAGGCCGAGGCGAGCATCGCCAAAACCAAGGCGCTGATCGCGCAGAAGCTGATCCGCGCACCCTTCGCCGGCCGGCTCGGCGTGCGTCAGGTCGAGGTCGGACAATATGTCGCGGCGGGGACGCCGATGGTGACGCTCACCGACCTCACGCGGCTCTACATCAACTTCACCTTGCCCGAGAAGGTGGCTGCCGCGCTCCATGCCGGCCAGGGAGAGATCGAGCTCACCGTCGACGCCTATCCCGGCCAGGTCTTCAAAGCGGCGATCAACGCCATGGAGCCGCAGATCTCGGCGGATACGCGGACGATCAAGCTTCAGGCGGTGATGGACAACCCCGATGAGAAGCTGCTGCCGGGCATGTTCGCCAATGTCCGTGTCGTGCTGCCGTCGCAGCCCGACGTGGTCATGCTGCCGGAAACCGCGGTCCAGAACACGCTCTATGGCGACAGCGTCTATGTCGTGCGGCCCGCAGCCAATAGCGCCAAGGGCGATCCGGTTCTCGTCGCCAAACGCGTGCCGGTGACGACGGGCGAGCATGTCGGCGGCCGCATCGCCATCCTCTCCGGCATCAAGTCCGGCGACCGCGTCGTGGCGCTCGGCCAGAACAAGGTGCTGTTCGACGGCGAGCCGGTGGTGCCGAGCGCCGAAGGCCCGCTGGCGCCGCCGGCGCAGATCCCGACGAACTGATACCGTCCGGGCGCGGGGGCAGCGAGCGATGAGCTTCACCGATCTCTTCATCCGCCGTCCGGTTCTGGCGGTGGTGGTCAGCCTGCTGATCTTGCTGATCGGCGCGGTGGCAGGCTTCAACCTGCCGATCCGGCAATATCCGAAGCTCGAAAACACCGTCATCACCATCACCACGCTCTATCCCGGCGCGCCGGCGGAGCTCATCCAGGGCTTCATCACCACGCCCATCGAGCAGGCCGTGGCGACGGCGGAAGGGCTCGACTACGTCACCTCCAACTCGATCCAGGGGACGAGCACGATCCAGGCCTATGTCCGGCTCAACTACGATCCGAACAAGGCGATGACCGACGTCATGGCCAAGGTGCAGCAGGTCAAGTTCCTGATCCCGGCCGAGGCGCAGGACCCCGTCATCGTCAAGCAGACCGGGCAGACGATCGACATCATGTATATCGGCTTCGCCAGCACCACCGTTTCCAACGCGGCGATCGCCGACTACCTCGCGCGCGTCATGCAGCCGCTGATGGCGACGGTCGACGGCGTGGCGCAGGCCGAGATCCTCGGCGGCCAGACCTTCGCCATGCGCATCTGGCTCGATCCGCTGCGCATGGCGGCGCGCGGCATCTCGGCCGATGACGTGGCCCAGGCGATCCGCGCCAACAATTTCCAGGCGGCGCCCGGACAGCGCAAAGGCTACTTCACCGTCACCAACGTCACCGCCGATACCGGCCTCACCGATGTCGAGCAGTTCAAGCGCATGGTGGTGAAGGCGCGCGGCGGCGCGCTCGTCCGGATCGAGGACATCGCCAAGGTCGAGCTCGGGCCGCAGAACACCGACACCGCCGTATCGATGAATGGCGAGCATGCCGTGTTCCTCGGCATCCAGGTGACGCCGACCGGCAATCCGCTGAGCGTGGTCAAGGCCATCCGCGCCATGCAGCCCGACATCGAGCGGACGCTGCCGCCTGGCGTCACCATGAACATCGCGTATGACGGCACCGTCTTCATCCAATCCTCGATCAACGAGGTGGTGCGCACCCTGGTCGAGGCGGCGCTCATTGTCATCGTCGTCATCTTCCTCTTCCTCGGCTCGGCGCGCTCGGTCATCATTCCGATCATCACCATCCCGCTGTCGCTGGTCGGCATCATGTCGGTGATGCTGGCGCTCGGCTTCAGCCTCAACCTGCTGACCTTGCTCGCCATGGTGCTGGCGATCGGCCTCGTCGTCGACGACGCCATCGTCGTCGTCGAGAACGTCCACCGGCACATGGAAGAGGGCAAGACGCCGCTCCAGTCGGCGCTCATCGGCGCGCGCGAAATCGTCGGGCCGATCATCGCCATGACCATCACGCTGGCCGCGGTCTACGCCCCGATCGGTCTGCTGGGCGGCCTTACCGGTGCGCTCTTCCGCGAATTCGCCTTCTCGCTGGCGGGATCGGTCATCGTCTCCGGCATCATCGCGCTGACGCTGTCGCCGATGATGTGCGCGACCTTGCTGAAGCGCGAGACGCTGAACGGCCGCTTCCCTCGGCTTATCGACCGCGGCTTCAGCGCCATCGCCAATTTCTACGCGCGGCTCCTCGGCGTGGCGCTGGCCTATCGCCCGGTGGTCTATGTCTTCGCCCTCGCCATCCTGGCGGCGATCGTCTTCCTTTTCCTCCACACCAAGGGCGAGCTCGCGCCCGAAGAGGATCAGGGGGTGCTACTCGCGCTCTCCAAGGCGCCGCAATACGCCAACCTCGACTACATGGAGGCGTACAGCCAGCAGATCAATGACGCCTATACCTCCTTCCCCGAAACCGACCACACCTTCATCATCAGCGGCACGCAAGGCCCGCAGCAGGGCTTCTCCGGCTTCGTCACCAAGCCCTGGAACGAGCGCAAGCGCTCGACCTTGGCGCTGAAGCCGCTGGTGCAGGCGGCGGTCAGCAAGATACCGGGCATCTCGACCTTCATCTTCTCGCCGTCGCCGCTGCCGACCTCGGTCAACGGGCTCCCCTTCCAGATGGTGATCAGCGCGCCGGCGGATTACGAGACGATCTACAACGCCATGGAGAAGCTCAAGGCGGCGGCACGGCAAAGCGGCCTCTTCATCGTCACCGACAGCGATCTGCGCTTCGACAATCCGACGATCAACGTTCATATCGATCGCTCCAAGGCGAACGATCTCGGCGTCAGCATGCAGTCGATCGCCGATACGCTGGCGGTTCTGGTGGGCGAGAACTTCATCAACCGCTTCGACCTCTCGGGCCGCAGCTACTACGTCATCCCGCAGGTGCCGCGCGCCGACCGGCTGACACCGGACGCGCTGACGCATTACTATGTCACCACCGCCAGCGGCCAGGAGATTCCGCTCTCAACCTTGGTGTCGCTGACCAGCAGCACCGGCCCCAACGCGCTGACGCAATACAACCAGCTCAACTCCGCCACCTTCCAGGCGGTGCTGATGCCCACCGTGACCATCGGTCAGGCGGTCGATTTCTTCGAGAAGGCGACACAATCGTTGCCCAAGGGCTTCTCGCACGACTATATCGGCGATGCGCGGCAATTCACGCGCGAGGGCAATCAGCTTACCTATACCTTCGTCTTCGCGCTGATGATCATCTTCCTCGTGCTGGCGGCGCAGTTCGAGAGCCTGCGCGACCCCCTCGTCATCCTGGTAAGCGTGCCGATGTCGGTGTTCGGTGCGCTGCTGCCGCTGTTCTTCTGGGTCGCGAGCCTCAACATCTATACGCAGATCGGCCTTGTGACCCTGATCGGCCTGATCAGCAAGCACGGCATCCTCATGGTCTCCTTCGCCAACGACCTGCAGCGCAACGAGGAGCTCGACCGCGTAGAGGCCATCGCGCGCGCGGCGCGGGTGCGGCTGCGGCCAATCCTGATGACGACGGCGGCGATGGTGGTGGGCCTCATCCCGCTGCTCACCGCATCGGGCGCCGGCGCCGCAAGCCGCTTCTCGATCGGCCTCGTCGTCGTCACCGGCATGTCGATCGGCACGCTCTTCACCCTCTTCGTGCTGCCCGCCGTCTACTGCATCCTCGGCAGCGATCACCGCGCCTCGGTCACCGCCGCGCGCGAAGCGGAAATCGCCGCCGTCGGATAAGATCACCACAGAGACGGTGAGACAGCGAGTAGGATCGTTGACGCGTTGCGCGCGAACAGCGCTCTCGCTGTCTCACCGTCTCTGTGGTCGTTCTTTCTGACCGCCCGCGATCAATCCATATCCGGCGTAATGACGTTCCGGGGCCGGTTGGTGAGCAAGGCGGCGCGCATGGTTTCGGCCGCTTTGACGCGCGTGTCGTGCACCGCCTCCGGCGAGTAGTAGGCCGCGTGCGGCGTTACCACCAGCCGGCCTTCGAGCCACGGCTCGCGCGCGCGATAGGCGCGGATCAGCTCGGGCAGCGGCGCGACCGGCGGCTCGACCGGCAGCACGTCGAGGCCGGCGCCGGCGATGTGGCCGTCGCGCAGCAGCGTCCCGAGCGCATCGACATCGATGATCGGCCCGCGCGCCGTGTTCACCACCACGGCGCCGCGCCGCAGGAGCTTCAATTGCTCGAGGCCCAGCATGTGCCGCGTCTCGCGCGTCAGCGGCGTGTGGATGGTGAGGGTGTCGGTCTGGCGCAGCAAGTCCTCCAGCGTCGGCGCGCGCAGCAGGCCGAGGCCGAGCTCGGCGCCGTTCGGCAGATAGGGATCGTAGAAAACCACGCGGAAGCCGAAGGCACGGGCGCGCAGTGCCGCCGCCGTGCCGATGCGGCCAAGGCCGAGAATGCCGAAGGTCTGCACCGAGGCGCGGCGGACGAGATCGCCCGGAATCGGCCGCCAGGCGGGCGGCGGCGACCGGCGCTGCGCATCGTGATGCTGGATGATGCCGCGGCGCAGCGCCAGCGCCAGCGCGATGGCATGGTCGGCGACTTCGGTGGTGCCGTAATCCGGCACGTTGCAGATGAGGATGTTGCGCGTCGCCGCCGCCGGCCGGTCGAGCCGGTCATAGCCGACGCCCATGCGCACGATGGCGCGCAGCCGCGGGAAGCGCGCCATATCGGCGCCGGTGACGGTGAAGCGCGAGATCATGAGGCCGTCGACCTCGGCGCAATCGCCGGCGGCGAGCTCGGCAATCGAGCCGGCCTCGCGGCGCAGCACACGCATCTCCGGTCCGAAGACCGCGCGCTCGAGCGCATCGTCGGGAAGCTGTCCTTCGGGGTAAAGCACCGTCGTTGCCATCGAATTTTCCTGTCATTGTGCGGGCCGCGGGATGGCGCCGGCCGTCCTTCCGGCGCCCGTGGGAAATGCTGTCGGACGGAACCGTCAGAGGAAATTGTTCGGCCAGATGATGCTGCGCCACATATGCGCCACCGGCGAGCCGTCGAAGCCCAGCCCTTCCTCCGGTTGGCGGAAATGCCGGCCGATGATGTCGGTGAACTCTTCGAGTGGCACGACCGTGTTGGGGTCGAAGGCGTAGACATCATAGATCGTGATTTGCCGCGCCGACGTGTACCAGCGATGGGCGCACGCTTCGCGATGCGCCGCTTGGATATAGGGCGGCGGCACATAATCGGCGCCGAAATAGCGAAGATAGGCCTCGGGATAGGTGTAACCGGCGGCTTCGTCGGCGAAGAAGCGCAGCGCCTGGTGATAGCGTACCGCCCAGCTCACCTCCTCCTCGACATAGGGGCCGATGAGCTGCGCGCCCCAATAGCCGTGATCGCTGCCGATCAGCGCGACATTGGCGATATCGTGCACCAGGCAGGCGAGCACCAGCTTCTCGGGCAGCCCGGCTTTGCGCGCCAGATTCGCGCTTTGCAGCAGATGGTTGACGCCGCGCGGATGAAAGCGCCGGCGGAAAAAGTCGAGCAAGGTCGGCTTTTCCGGCATCGGCGGCAGCGCGGGATTGTCGCCCATCATGAAGACGCAATCGGGTCCGAGCTCGTTGAAGAGCTCGACGCGCTTCAGATAGGCCGGCGTCCCCAAGGTGCCGACCGCCGGCGGATAGATGATGCGCCGCCGCTTGCCTTGGCTGTGGCGTTCCGCGGTGATGGGGGCTCCGGCTTCGTCGGGCATGGCGTTCCTCCTCTTGCGGCCATGATCGGCGAGCCCACGCGGCCTGTCCAGCCGGCAGCGCGGCCGGGCAAGGGCAGGCTGGCCGCGCGCTCCGCCCCTCGCTATGTTCCGCAGGAGATAGCGTCTGCGCGAGCCCGCCATCCCAGCGATCGAGGCGATCATGATCAAGCGCGTTGTTCTCGCCGGCGCCGTTCTGCTGCTGCTGGCGGTGCGGCCGGCCTTTGCCGAAACTCTGGTCTTTGCCGCGGCAAGCCTCAAAAACGCGCTCGACGATGCGGTCGCCGCCTATCAGAAGGCGGGCGGCGAGGGGGTCAAGGTCTCCTACGCCGCAAGCTCGGCGCTGGCGCAACAGCTCGACAATGGCGCGCCCGCCGACATCTTCATCTCCGCCGATCGCGACTGGATGAACTATGCCGCGCAGCACAATCTCATCCGGCCCGCGACGCGCAAAGACCTGCTCAGCAATCGCCTCGTCCTGATCGCGCCGGCCGGGAGCCCGGTCAAGGTCGAGATCGCGCCCGGCTTTCCGTTGGCGCGCCTGCTCGAGGGCAACCGGCTGGCCGTTGCCGATCCCGACGGCGTACCGGCGGGCAAATACGCCAAGGCAGCGCTCACCAAGCTCGGCGTCTGGGCGTCGGTGTCGGACAAGCTGGCGCGCGCCGAGAATGTGCGCGCAGCGCTGATCCTGGTGGCGCGCCAGGAGGCGCCGCTTGGCATCGTCTACGCCACCGATGCGGCGGCGGAGCCCGGCGTCCGCATCGTCGCCGGTTTTCCCGCGGACAGCGTGCCGCCGATCGTCTATCCGATCGCGCTCACCGCGGCGAGCAAAAGCCCTGACGCGGCCAAATTCCTGACCTTCCTCGAATCGCCGGCGGCGCGCCCCTTTTTCGAAAAGCAAGGCTTCACGCTGCTGCCGTGAGCGGCTCTTCCGGTTCAGGAATGGGGATAGGGGGATTTAGGGAGATAAGCGGGACGAATAATGATTGCGCCGCAGGCGCAATCCAAATCCACATCCCCCGATCTCCATAAATCCCCTTATCTCCCTTTACTTTGCTGCCGAGCATCAATCGGAGTCGGCGGTGCTGCGCCGCGGCGGTTTGCGCCGCGCCAGCGCCGCTTCGAGCGCGCGCAGATGCGGCCGCACCGCATGCTCCGCCTCGTCTTCGAGCGCCCGATAGTGTCGGACCACCTCGCGCCCGAACGGCGTCAGCGCGGCACCGCCGCCGGATTTGCCGCCGAGCTTGGTTGCGACCAGCGGCGTCTTGAAGAGATGGTTGAGCGCATCAATCAACAGCCAGGCGCGGCGATAGGACATCTCCATGGCGCGTCCGGCGGCGGAAATCGAGCCGGTTTCGCCGACGAGCTCGAGCAACCGGATCTTGCCCGGGCCGATCGCGCCCTCTTGCGCGAGATCGATGCGGATGGTCAGCCGCGCCATGATTACGATTGTAGCGATACGGCGGGCAAAAACGAACTGCCCGGCGCCGCAGCTCGAAAGCGGCGGCGCCGGGCAGTCCGCAACGAGCGCTATGCTGCGCTTAGCGCCGCTTCATCGAGCGACGCACGCGGCGCTTGGCGACGCGGCGGCGAGCAGAGCTCTTCTTCGCGCGCTTGACGCGGCGCGTCGACTTTTTCACGGCGGCCGAGGAACGCGCCGCCTTCGACTTCATGCGACGGTGCGACTTGCGCGCCGTCTTGTGCTTCTTTCTACGCATTGAAAGTCACTCCCAGCGATTGCAAACGTCGCACAGAGTGTGGTCAAGAAGTTAATAATTCCTTTTTGAAGCAAGTGCTTTTCAAGTCGAGCGCACGGTCGATCGCGTGTCGATCCTGTCTCCGTATGGCTAATATCTGGTAATCGCCGAGACGAGAATAGCGGTTACTTCACCAACACGACGCGAGTACGGCAGCGAATGCGTGCGTCGCGTCGCGTCGTCCCGTGTGCCCCTCATGGACACTCGAAAACACCCATGAGACGCGGGTTTCTTGCGATTCGCGAGTCGCGCGCCGAGCGACAAAAATGCGCGGTCCGCGGCATGCAAACACTTGCTTTGCGGGCTTCTCCGTGATTCTGTAGCCCCGGTAAATGCCGTTGTTACTTTCGCACAGAAGAGGGAGTCCGATACCTATGGCAGCAAAGAAAAAGGCGGGTGGTTCGTCCACGGTGACGTTGAAGCACCTGGCGGCCGCCGTCGCCGACGAGCACGAGATGCCGAAAAAGCACAGCGAGGCCGTGCTCAGCAGCATGGTCGACCTGGTCGTGAAGCATCTGAAGAAAGGCGACCGGATCCGCATCGGCGGACTCGGCATCCTGGTGGTGCGCAAGCGCGCCGCGCGCATGGGCCGTAACCCCGCGACCGGCGAGCCGATCAAGATCAAAGCGAGCAAGAAGGTGGCCTTCCGCGCCGCCAAGGAACTCAAGGAATCGATTTGAGCCGCCGGCGCGAGGGCTGAGCGCCGGCGCTCCCGCCGCTCGCGGCTCGATCCGCAAGCGGCCGAGCTGCGGTGCTCCGTCCGAGCGAGCGCCAAACCGATTCGGCCCACTGCCCGCCGCGCCGCAGCGCGGCGGGCAGTGGCATTTTTGGGGCGCGACCGCCGGCGCCGGGATCGCGGCGCTGGCAGCGGCAGGGCGGGCGCGATAGCATCCGGCAGCCGCGCCGGGGAGGAAGACATGCCGCTGATGTCGGGAAAACGCGCCTTTCTCGAGCTTTTGAAGCAGGAAGGCGTCGAGCTCATCTTCGGCAACCCCGGCACCACCGAGCTGCCGCTCATGGATGCCCTCGCCGTAGAGCCCGCCCTGCGCTACGTGCTGGCGCTGCAAGAGGCGGCGGTGATGGCGATGGCCGACGGCTACGCCCAGGCCTCGGGCCGCCTCGCCGTCGCCAACGTGCATGTGGCGCCCGGCCTCGGCAACGCCCTCGGCATGCTTTACGACGCGCAGAAGGCGCAGGCGCCGATCCTGCTGACCGCCGGACAGCACGATCAAAGCTTCAACTTCTCCGAACCCATCCTGTGGGCCGATTTGCCGACGATCGCCCGGCCCTTCGTCAAATGGTCGGCCGAGGTGCGGCGCGTCGAGGATTTGCCGCGCGCCGTCCACCGCGCCGCCAAGACCGCGTTGGCGCCGCCGACCGGGCCGGTGTTTCTGTCGCTGCCCGCCGATGTGCTGAACGCCGAGGCCGATCTCGATCTCGGCGCGCCGACTCGGGTGGCGTCGGGGATGCGCGGCGACCGCGGCGCCATCGAGCAGGCGGCGGCGCTGCTCGCCGCGGCGGAGCGGCCGCTCATCATCGCCGGCGACGCGGTGGCGCAGCGCCGCGCCCATGCCGAGCTGGTGGCTCTGGCGGAGCTGCTGGGCGCCCCGGTCTATGCCGAGGGCATCGCCAACACCGCGTCCTTCCCGAGCTCCCACCCGCTGTTCCGCGGCAGCATGGTGCGGCTCGCGCCGGCGATTCGCAGCACGCTGCAGCAATACGACCTGCTGCTCTCCATCGGCGGCGATCTCTTCACCCTGTCGCTGCCGTCCGAAACCGATCCGATGCCGCCGGAGCTGCCGATCATCCATCTCGATCTCGATCCCTGGGAGATCGGCAAGAACTACGCGGCGAAAACCGCCATCCTCGGCGATCCCAAGGCGAGCCTGCCCGACCTCACCGAGGCGCTTGCGGCGCGCTTCAGCCCGGCGCAGCGGGCGCGCGCCGAGAGCCGGCGCCAGGCGGTGCAAAAGGCGATCGCCGCCGAGCGCGAGGCGCTGGTCGCCAAAGCGCGCAGCGAGGCGGCGAAGACGCCGATTCGGCCGCTGGCTCTGCTCGAGGCGCTGGGCGCGGCGCTGCCGCGGGACGCGGTCGTCGTCGAAGAGGCGGTCTCTTCCTCGCCGGGGCTGCGTCAGCTCGTGCGCAGCGACGATCCGCAGAGCTTCTTCGGCCTGCGCGGCGGCGGTATCGGCTGGGGTCTGCCCGCCGCCATCGGCGTCAAGCTGGCGCTGCCCGACCGGCCGGTGGTGGCGCTGATCGGCGATGGCAGCGCGATGTACACCTGCCAGGCGCTGTGGAGCGCGGCGCATGACAAGGTCGGCGTCGTCTTCGTCATCCTCAACAACCGCTCCTATCGCATCTTGAAGCAGCGCACCAACGCGATGAAGGGTTTCGCCGCGCAGACCGACCGCTATGTCGGCATGGACCTGGTCGATCCGCCGGTCGACTATGTCGGGCTGGCGCAGGCGCTCGGGGTCAAGGGCGCACGTGCGACCGCGCTCGGCGAGGCGGTCGAGCTCGTGCGCCAGGCGCTTGCCGGCCGCGCCCCGTCGCTCATCGAGGTCGAGCTCGATCGCAGCTACACGCCGGTCTGATGCGCGCCGAAACAATGACTCGAAGGAAGTAGGTGACAAAGCCCGCATTTTAACTACTCTATTTTCTAAAGAAGACATTTCCCGCCTACACGGGGCGATGGAAGAACGGCCGGGGCAAAGGGCTCGCTGCCGATAAACATAACCAGGAGGGGAAGATGCACCAAAAGAAGACGTTGGCGTTCTCCACGGCACTTGCCTTGGGAGCGCTGCTGGGTGGCTGCGCGCAGCAGCAGGCGGCTGCGCCGGCGCAGGCCAAAGTGGGCGAGGCTGCCATGATGGCCGTGCCGGCCGATGGCGAGACCATGGCGGATTGGACGACCTATCACGGCACGTGGCGCGATTACGATTTCAGCGGGCTCGACCAGATCAATAGCGACAATGTCAAGAACCTGCAGGTCGCCTGGACGCATGACCCGGGCCGCGATACCCGCGGCTTGCAGTCGATGCCGCTGGCCGAAGGCGGCGTGCTCTACTATTCCGGCTCCTATAGCCGCGTTTATGCGCTGGACGGCGCCACCGGCAAGGAGATCTGGCATTTCATCCCCACGGTCGACGAGGCGCTGATCAAGCGCCAGACGCATTCGCCCTATAACCGCGGCGTCGCGCTCGGCGATGGGCGGGTTTATGTCGGCACGGTGGATGGCCGCCTCATCGGCCTCGACGAGAAGACCGGCAAGAAGCTGTGGGATACCAAGCTGATCAATTCCGAGAAGCTCACCGTCGGCTTCACCGGCGCGCCGCTCTTCCTGCCGGGAAAGAACATGGTGGTGATCGGGGCGCAAGGCGGCGAGTGGCCTTATCGCGGGCCGCTCTTCGGCGTCGATGCCACCACCGGCAAGCGGAAGTGGACCTTCCTCACCGTCGGCCCGGACGCCAAGTCACGCGCGACCTGGGGTCACAACTCCTGGCGGACCGGCGGCGGCGGCGGCTGGATGCCGGGCTCCTATGACGCCTCCAGCAACACGCTGTGGTGGGGCACCGCCAATCCTGCGCCGCTCTATGACTGGTCCGGACCCGACTGGAAGCATAAGGGCGCGCGGCCAGGCGACAATCTCTATACCACGTCGGTACTCGCGCTCGATCCCGACAACGGCACGCTCAAATTCTATCACCAGGAGCTGCCGCACGACACTTGGGACTTCGATAGCGCCATCGGCGAGTTCGTGCAGATCGACGAGAACGGTCAGCATCTCGTCGTCCATCCCAACAAGAGCGGCTATATCTTCGTCTATAACCGCGACAATGGCAGCATCGTCAATATCTGGCGCATCACCGAGAACAGCAACTTCGTGAAATCGATCGACCCCAAGACCGGCGAGCTGATCGGCCGCCGCGACTTCGCCGCGGGAGCGGTCAAAACACCGCTCTGCCCGGCGATCGACGGCGGCGTCAGCTGGAATTCAGGCGCCTATGATCCGCGCACCGGCACTTGGTACAAGGTCGGCAATGAGTGGTGCATCGACTTGAAGGTGGTGAAGACCCAACCGATCCTCGAGCCGCAAGCCCAGCTCAACATCGGCGCCGATTTCCACGAAGTGCCGCCTCCGGGCCAGGACAAGATGTGGGGCCATGTCGACGCCCGCGATCCCGTCACCGGACAGATCAAGTGGCAGGTGAAGTACAAGGAGCCGCCGCTGGCGAGCCTGCTGGCGACGGCCGGCAACCTGCTCTTCGTGCCCGATGCCGAAGGCGTTCTCCACGCCTTGGATTCGCGCAACGGCCAGGAGCTGTGGTCGCATTCCGACGGCGTCGGCCATGATGGCGGCATCATGACCTACGAGGCGGGCGGCAAGCAGTATGTCGCGGTCGTCGCCGGCTGGGGTGGGATGGTCACCGACAACTTCCCCAAGATGTTCGGCGAGCCCTTCACCAGCATGCCGCGCAATACCGGCGTGCTGACGGTCTATGCGCTGAAATAGTCGCGGAAGGGGCGTGTGGGCGGGGCGGGGCGAGGGTGCCCCGCCCTTGCCACGCGGGAAGCATCCGACATGTCGCGATTTGGTCTCGCAATGGCCGCCTGCGCGGTCCTACTCCTCCTGGCCGCGCCCGGCGCTGCTGCTAAGGAGAACGGCATGACCGACGAACAGGTCGAAGGGCTCTTCGCCTCGATCTGCGGCTTCTGCCACGAGGATGGCGGCCGGGTCGCCGGCAAAGGGCCGCAGCTCATGGGCACCAAGCGCAGCGACGCCTTCATCATCAATCGCATCAAGCATGGCAAGGAGGGCCGCATGCCGGCATTCGGCGACCAGTTTTCGGATGCGCAGATCAAAAGCATCCTCCACTACATCCGCCATTTGAAGCCGGAGTGACCGACATGTCGCGCGCTTACCCGATCGCTGCCATTGCCGCGCTGCTGGGCGCGGCGCTGTTCGGCGCACCCGCTTCGGCGCGTGGCCTCGAGGCGATCAAGGCGAGCGGCACCATCGCCGTTTGCGCGCATCCCAATTCGCTGCCCTTCGCCAGCAAGGACGGCCGCGTGCACGGCTTCCAGATCGACCTCGCCGAAGCGGTGGCGCGGCAACTCGGCGTCACCTTGACCCGCGACTGGATCATCAGCCGCTACGATCTCTACCGCGCTCATTGCGATATCGTCATGGACAGCATCGACGATCCCGAAGCGCAGGCGGATTCCGGGCTGGAGCCGTCCAAGCCCTATCGGCGCAGCGGCGTCGCGCTCGCCGTCCGCGCCGACGAAAAGATCCACTCGCTCGACGATATCGGCAAGGGCAGGGTCGCCGTGCTTACCAGCTCGATCGCGGCGATGACGCTGGATAAGCGTGGCATCGACACGATCCCGGGCCTCTTCGAGGACGAGCTGCTCGATATGCTCGAAAAGCACGAAGCCGATGCGGCCGCGGTCACGCCGACTTCGGCCGGCTACTACAATCTCCGCCATCCCACGGCGAAGGTGCGGCTCCTCTATGTCTTCGACAAGCAGCCGGACCTCTCCTGGAATGTCGCCGTCGGCATGCGGCAACCCGATCCGGAGTTGCGCCAGGCGATCAACGCCGCTCTCACGCATCTCATCGACGATGGCACGGTGAAGCGCGTCTTCGCCCGCTACGGCGTCGAGGTGTTGCCGCCGAAATAGACGTCAGCGCTTGCCCGTCGGCAGCTTGTTGAACGGCACGTCCTTGTCGACGCGCAGATCGGCCGGCAGGCCCAGCACCCGCTCGGCGATGATGTTGCGCAGGATTTCGTCGCTGCCGCCGGCGATGCGCAGCGCCGGCGAGTACAGCAGCGCCTGCTGGAACAGCGCGTTCGCCGGCATCGACGCTTCGTCGGTCATGATCCCGGCCATGCCCGCGAGGTCCATGCCGAAGGCCGCGATCTCCTGCAGCTTGCTGGCGCTCACCAGCTTGCCGATCGACGCTTCCGGACCTGGCGTCTCGCCGCGCGAGAGCCGCGTCATGGTGCGGAACTTGGTGTATTTGAGCCCTTGCGTCTTGACGTACCATTCGGCCAGCCGCTCGCGCACCGCGGCATTCTCGATCGCCGGCCCATCGTCGAGCTCGAGCCGCCGGGCAAGATCGAAGATCTCGCGAAAATCCGGCCCCGGCGCGTCGCCGACGGCAAGGCGCTCATTCATCAGCGTGGTGAGCGCCACCTGCCAGCCCGCCCCGACCGGACCGAGGCGCTGGCTGTCGGGAATGCGCACATCGGTGAAGAAGACCTCGTTGAAATGCGATTGCCCCGAAAGCTGCTTGATCGGCCGGATCTCGACACCCGGCGAGCCCATGTCGAGAAAGAAGAAGGTGAGGCCCTTGTGTTTGGGCAGGTTCGGGTCGCTGCGCGTGACGATGATGCCGTAATCGCTGTACTGCGCGCCCGAGGTCCAGATCTTCTGGCCGTTGATCACCCATTCCTCGCCGCGCTTTTCCGCGCGCGTGCGCAACCCCGCGAGATCGGAGCCGCCGGCCGGCTCGGAGAAGAGCTGGCACCAGATCTCGTCGCCCTCGAGCGCCGGCGGCGCGAAGCGCTGGCGCTGCTCCGCCGTGCCCCAGCTGCACAGCGTCGGAATGCACATGCCGAGGCCGATCTCGAAGAAGCCGCGCGGCACGGCATAATGCGCTTCTTCCTGGTTGTAGATCACCTGCTCGATCGGCGTGCCGCCGCGGCCGCCCCACTCCTTGGGCCAGGTGATGCCGGCAAAGCCGGCGGCATATTTCTTCGCCTGCCAGGCCTTGGCGCGCTGCAGCGCGCCGGGCGCGCTTTGCCCGGTGCGATAGCCCTGGGCGCTGCCGGGCGCGAGCCGCTCGGCATTGGCCGCGAGGAAAGCCTTCACCGCGGTGCGGAACTCGGCTTCTTGCGGCGTGTCGTCGAAATCCATCGCCTCTCTCCCGGGAAGCGGTTACGGCGCGATGCCGGTGGCGCCGTCGAGCGCCAGATCGTTCTGCGCCTCGAGCCGCGCGACGAGGCGCTCCTTCCATTGGCGCGGCGCGCCCAGCGCCAGGGCCAGCAGCTTGGCACGGCGATAATAGAGATGACAATCGAAGGCCCAGGTATAGCCCATGCCGCCATGGGTCTGGATGTTCTCCTTGGCGGCGAGCCAGAAGGCGTCGCTCGCCGCCACCCGCGCCGCCGCCGCGGCAACCGGCAGCTCCGGCGCGTTCTGCGACAGCGCCCAGGCGCCGTAATAAGCATTGGAGCGCGCCAGCTCGGTCGCGACATAGACATCGGCGAGCTTGTGCTTGATCGCCTGGAACGAGCCGATCGGCCGTCCGAAGGCATAGCGCTCGAGTGCATAGGCTTTGGCCATGTCGAGCGCCGCCTGCGCGCCGCCGACCTGCTCGAAGGCGAAGAGCACGGCGGCGCGGTCGAAAAGCCTGTCGATCAGCGCCGCACCCCCGCCCGCCGTGCCCAGCGGCTCGGCGGCGGCGCTGCTGAAGCTGAGCCGCGCATGACCGCGCGAGGGATCGATGGTGGCGATGCGCTCGCGCGAAACGCCCGGTGTGGCGAGGTCGACGATGAACAGCGCGGCGCGCCGATCGGTGCCGAGCGCCGCGACCACGGCAAGATCGGCGATGTCGCCGTCGGGTACCGGCTGCTTGATCCCGGAAAGGCGGTCCTGCGCGACGCTGCTGGCGATCCGCGTGCCCGGGCCTTCGGCGACCGCCAGCGTGCCGATGGCAGCCCCCGAGGCGAGCTTCGGCAGGTAGCGCTGCTTTTGCGCCGGGCTGCCGGCGATGAGGATCGCTTCGGCGGCGAGGTAAGCGGTCGACGCAAAAGGCACCGGCGCGAGCGCCGCGCCCAGCTCTTCCGCCAGCACGCAAAGCCCGAGATGGCCCAACCCGGCGCCGCCGAACTCTTCGGGAATGGCGGCGCCGATCCAACCCATCTCGGCGATCTCGCGCCACAGCGCCGGGTCGTAACCCGAGTTTCCGTCGAGCACGCGGCGCGCCGCGGCAAGCGCGTTGCGCTCGCTCAGGAACCGCTTCGCCTCCTCGCGCAGCTGCTTCAGCTCGTCGGAGAAATCGAAATTCATCTCAAAACTGCACGCGCTGCGTGATCGCGCCGTCGACGATGAGATTGGCGCCGGTGATGAAGCTCGCGCGCGGGCTTGCCAGGAACACGGCGGCGTCCGCCACTTCTTCGGGCTTGCCCATGCGGCCGGTGGGGTTGCGCGCCATCGCCGCCTTGAACAGCTCGGGCTGCTTCTCCTCGCGCGCGTTCCAGACACCGCCCTTGAAGTAGATCGTGCCGGGCGACACCATGTTGACGCGCACATTCTTGCGCGCGTAGTTCTGCGCCGTCGATTTCATGTACGGGACCAGCGCCGCCTTCACCGCATTATAGGGCCGCGTCGGCCCGGTCACCTCGACCGCGGCCACCGAGCCGATGATGACGACGGCGCCCGCTCCCGATTTCTGCAACAGCGGCAGTGCCGCCTCGACCCCCGCCACCGTGCCCATCACGTCGACATCGAAGCTCTTGCGCCAGCTTGCCTCGTCGGCGGCCACGGCGAGCGCGCTGACATTGGCGATGAAGATGTCGAGCCCGCCCAGCGCTTCCGCCGCGTCGCCAACCCAGGCGCGCTGCGCCGTCGTATCGGCGACGTCGACAGGGCTGCCCCAGGCCTTGATGCCTTTCTTCGCCAGCGCCGCGACGGTTTCGTCGATCTGGCCCTGGTTGCGCGCGCAGATCGCGACATCGGCGCCTTCCTCGGCCAGCAGCTCGGCGATGGCGCGGCCGATGCCGCGCGTGCCGCCGGTGACGATCGCCTTTTTTCCTTTCAGCTTCAGATCCACCTTGCTCTCCTTTCAGCGTCCCTGCCAGCGCGGCTTGCGCTTTTCGGCGAAGGCCTTCGGTCCCTCGACGCGATCCTCGCTCCGGGTCAGCGCCGCGACCGCCGGGTAGTCGCGCTGCGCCTGATAGGCGGCGGCGATGCCGCCGGCGGTGTCGAGGCTGCGATAGACCGTCTCTTTCGAGGCGCGGATCGACATCGGCGAGCATTCGAGGATCTGCTCCGCCCAGCGCCGCGCGCCGGCGAGCGCCTGGCCTTCCGGCACGACCTCGTTGACGAAGCCCAGCGCCAAGCCTTCGCGCGCCGGGACGCGCCGTCCGGTAAGGATCATCCCCATCGCCTGCTTCAACGGGATCATCCGCGGCAGGCGATGGAGCCCGCCGGCGAGCGCCGCCAGGCCGACGCGCGGCTCGGGCAGCGCGAACACGGCATTCTCCGCCGCGATGATCAGGTCGCAGGCGAGCGCGATCTCGAAGCCGCCGCCCATGGCGACGCCGTTCACCGCGGCGATCACCGGCTTCACCAGATCGAAGCGCTGGGTGATGCCGGCGAAACCCGAAGGCGGGTGGCCCGTGGGATTGCCCGCCGCCTGGTATTTGAGGTCGTTGCCGGCCGAGAACGCCTTGTCGCCGGCGCCGGTGACGATGGCGATCCACAGCTCGGGATCGGCGGCGAAATCGTTGAAGACCTGGTCGAGCTCGAAATGCGCCGGACGGTGCAGCGCGTTCATCACCTCGGGCCGGTTGAGGGTGACGATGAGAAGCCGCCCCTCGCGCTCGACGCGGCAGAATTGATGATCGGCCAAGCTCTCCTCCCATGCCGGTTGGACCGGCCTTGTTCCCGCCAGTCTGCCCGACCGGCGGCGCCGGCGCAAATGGCGCTGGCGCGCGTCAGTCGTTTTCGAGCTTGTAGCGGAGCCAAACCGCGCCGCCCTCCAGCACCTGGCTCTGCGTCAGAGTCATCGAGCGGAGCGGTGCGGCGCCGGCTTCTTCATCGCCGGAATCGAAGACGCTCGGGGCACCTTTCGCGCCGTCGATCGCCGGACAGATCGCCAGGCTGATCTCGTCGATCAAGCCGGCGCGAAGAAACGCCCCGTTGGCGCCGCCGCCGCCCTCGACCAGCAGGCGCTTGATCCCAAGCTCGCGATTGAGGATCTCCAGCGCGAGGCGGAGATCGAGCTCCCGCTCGCCGGCAAAGATGTAGGAGACGCCGTCGCCACGGAGCCCGGCCAGATGCGCGTCCGAAACCTGCTCGCTCAGGACGGCGATGATCGGATCGCCGCCGATATCGGCACGTCCCCAGGCGATCTTGCCCTGCGCGTCGAGCACGACCCCGTAAGCGGCCGCGTCGCGCCGCGCGAACCAGGCGTCCCTGGGATAGTTGCGGTCCGCGCGGGCGGGGTAGCGATCGGCCTTGGCGAACTCTTGCCCCGTCACCCGGCCGACGAGCCAGGCATCGCCCGCGAGCTGATCGTGCAGACGCTCGAACAGCCCCGCGGTCGGCCCGCTTTTGGGACGCCATCGGCTCGCCAGGATCCGGCCGTCGAGGCTCGCAACCATGTGGCAGATCACATGCGGTTTCATCGCGCTCTCCTGCGTCTGCCGCGGCCGTTTGGTTGGCCTCGGTGAGGTCGCGCATCATCTTCGCTGAAAACGCGCCGGGCGATCAACGGTCGGCCTAGCGCGGCGAAACCCTGATCGTGGCGGCGCGAGCGCGCGCGCCGATCATCGAGCCGAGATAGGGGCTGCCCTGGTACTTCGCCCGGTAGGCGTCGTCGATGCGCTCGCTGACCGGTCCGTCGACCGGCGCGAAGGTGACCTCCTTCGTCATGCCGGCGGCCATGATCCGTCCCGCCTGTTGCCGCAGCGCGGCCTGATACCAGCGCGAGCTCCGCCCGTTATAGGCGCGCACATAGAGATCATCGCCGGCCGCGACCGACCAAATCCAGGTCGGCGTCCCATAAGCCACCCCATCCTCGCGGCAGGGTGAAATGTGCAGATCGTCGGCCTCAGCGATCTTGCGCAGCTCGTCTTTCCGCCATGTCGTCATTGTCGGCCCTCCCTGAAACCTAGAGCTCCTGCCGCGTCGGCCGGAACAGGATCTCGTTCACGTCCACCTCCTCCGGCTGGCTGATCGCGAAGGCAACCGCGCGCGCGAAGGCGTCGGCGGGAATCGCAACCTCCGCATAGAACTTGCGGATCCTGGCGCCGGCGTCCGGATCGGAAACGCTGTTCGGCAATTCCGTCGCCACCGCGCCGGGCGAGATCACCGTGGTGCGGATATTGTAGGGCTTCACTTCCTGGCGCAGCCCTTCGGAGAGCGCCCGCACCGCATGCTTGGTCGCGGCATAAACCGCGAAGCCGGGTCCGACCCGGTGGCCGGCGACCGAGGAGACGCTGATGAAATGCCCGGATTTCTGCTGCTTCATGTGCGGCAGCGCCGCGGCGATGCCGTAGAGCACGCCCTTGAGGTTTACATCGATCATCCGGTTCCATTCGTCGAGCTTGAGGCGCTCGAGCAGCGCCTGCGGCATCAGCCCGGCATTGTTGATCATGACGTCGATCCGCCCGAAGGTCTGCACCGCGGTATCGACCAAGGTCTTGACCGCGTCGCAATCGGTGACGTCCGTTGCGACGGCGAGCGCCGTGCCGCCCTTGCCGATCAACTCCTTTGCCAAAGCCTGAAGGCGATCAACGCGCCGCGCACTCAGCACGACGCTCGCGCCCTCGGCGGCGAGGAGCCGGGCGGTCGCCTCGCCCAGCCCGCTGCTCGCGCCAGTGATGACGACGACTTTTCCTTGGATGTTGTTGCTCATGGCCTTTGCTCCTGCTCCTTCTTCTCCCGCCTGTGACAGGTCAGACGGCTTTGAGCCCGCCCAGGTATTGCTCGTCCGTCACCTTCTCCATCCAGTCCACGACCTTGCCGCGCGCATCGCGTTCCTGAATCGCGATATGCGTCATCCCTGTGGTCGGCGTCGCGCCATGCCAATGCTTCACGCCGGGCGGGCACCAGATGACGTCGCCGGGCCGGATGATCTCGACCGGGCCGCCCCAACACTGCGTCCAGCCGAACCCGGACGTGACGATCAGGGTCTGGCCAAGAGGATGGCTGTGCCACGCGCTCCGCGCGCCCGGCTCGAAGGTGACGCAGCCGCACGCCACGCGTGCCGGATCGGGCGCCTGGTGCAGCGGGTCCACGCGGACCGCGCCGGTGAAGTACTCCGCCGGTCCCTTGGCGGAGGACTGCGAGCCGTTTCGCTTGATCTCCATTGCCGTTCTTCCTGCTGGCCGGCGGCCCGCACCGCGCCGGCCGCCTCGCCATGATCTAGGGCGCGCATCCCTCGCGATTAATTCCTATAATCGGCATGGACTTATGAGCAGGCGCTATAAATGCAGCGCGGGAATCTCGATGATCTCGTCGCCTTCCTGGCGGTCGCACGCGAGCGCAGCTTCACCAAGGCGGCGGCGAAGCTGGGCGTTTCGCAATCGGCGCTCAGCCACACCATCCGCGACCTCGAAGCTCGCTTGGGCGTTCGGCTTCTGACCCGCACGACGCGCAGCGTCTCGCCGACGGAAGCGGGCGAGCGGTTGCTTGGCACTGTGGGTCCGCGGTTCGAGGAGATCGAGGCTGAGCTCAGGGCCGTGAGCGAGCTTCGGGAGAAGCCGACCGGCACCATTCGGATCACCGCGACGGATTATGCGGCCGACACGATCCTCTGGCCGAAACTGACGAAGTTTCTGCCGCGATATCCCGACATCAAAGTCGAGATCACCATCGACTATGGCCTGACCGACATCGTCGCCGAGCGTTTCGATGCGGGCGTGCGCAGCGGCGAGCAAGTGGCGAAGGACATGATCGCCGTGCGCATCGGACCGGACATGCGCGTCGCGGTCGTCGGCGCGCCCGCCTATTTCAGGACGCGGTCGGAACCGAAGAAGCCGCAGGACCTGATCGCGCACAACTGCATCAATTTGCGCCTGCCCACGCATGGCGGCTTGTACGCCTGGGAGTTCGAAAAGGGCGCCCGCGAGCTCAAAGTGCGCGTCGAAGGCCAGCTCGTCTTCAACGGCACCTTCCAGATGCTCAGTGCGGCGCTGGCCGGATTTGGCCTTGCCTATGTGCCCGAGGATCTGGCGCAGCCTCATATCGCCAAAGGCCGTCTCACGCGGGTGCTCGAGGATTGGTGCCCGCCCTATTCGGGCTATCACCTCTACTACCCCAGCCGGCGCCAGTCCTCGGCGGCCTTCGCGCTGTTGGTGGATGCGCTACGCCACCGGGGTTAGCGGCCTGGATTAGGCCGGCGGACTGTATCCCGGCTTCTTGTATAGCTTTCCAGGGCTGCCGAGGATGTCGGGCTTGTAAACCTTGTCCGCCCAATCCTTCGGCGTGACATCCTCGATAGCGACCGAGATCGAATCCGCGTCAAGCCTGAGGACGGTCATGACGGCTTTCGATATCTCCTCGGCGAGCCGAGATTTTTGCTGCTCTGATCTGCCCGCGTAAAGCTTGACGATGATATGAGGCATCGCTCTCTCCTCGTGAAGCCGGCATTGTGACGGACGCAATCTATGAGGCGCTGCGGCGCAGGATTAGACGGCAGAGCCAGCATAGACCTATGAGAGAGGCTCATGGATTCTCACGGCGATCGACGGAATCGCTGCGTGGTTTCCAACCGACTTGGGTCAGGCTCCTGTTTTCGCTCCGGTGCTGCTCGACGCGCCGGTGATCAGTCGAGCGCCCCTGCCATAGGTGAACCAGGCCCAGGACCAGTTCAGATAGACCACCATCCGGTTGCGAAAGCCCGCCAGCAGAAACAAGTGGACGAGCGACCACAGCAGCCAGGCGGGAAATCCTTGCAGCTGAAGGCGGCCGAAATCGGCGACCGCCCGGGAGCGGCCGATCACCGCAAGCGTACCGAGGTTGCGATAGCGGAACGGAGGCGGCGCGGGACGCCCCGCCACGCGGCAGAGGATCACCTTGGCCACGTATCTGCCGTGCTGCACGGCGACAGCGGCGAGCCCGGGGAGGAGCTTTCCATCGCGGTCGGCGAGGCTTGCGACATCGCCGAGCGCGAAGATCTCGTCATGCCCGGAGACGGAGCAATCCGGGCGCACTTTGACCGCGCCGTTGTGCGCGGCGTCGACGCCGATCCAGGCGGCGGCGGGACGCGCCTGGGTGCCCGCGCACCAGAAGACATTCGCGCTCTCGATCCGCTGGCCGGCCACCGACACTCCGCGCGCATCGATGTGCTCGACCGCGGCGCCGAGGCGCACCTCGACGCCGAGAGAGGCGAGGGCGTGGGCCGTGTAATCCGACAGGCGAGGCGGGAATGCCGCGAGCAGACGCGGCCCCGCTTCGCACAGGAGGATCCTGGCCGCTCTGGGCCGGATTCGGCGAAAATCCCGCGCCAGGGTCGAGCGCGCCAACTCCGCGATGGAGCCGGACAGCTCGACGCCGGTCGGGCCGCCGCCGACCACGATGAAGGTCAGCAGCCGCGCGATCTCCTCGGGCTCGTTGCGGCTCTCCGCCCATTCGAAGGCACTCAGCAAGCGCCGCCGGATCGTATCCGAATCATCGAGGGTCTTCAGCGACGTCGCGTATCTCGCCCATTCCTCATGACCGAACCAGCTGTAATCCGCGCCGGTCGCCAGAATGAGATAGTCGTAGCCGAGCTCGCCGGTGTCTTTGACCGCAACCGTGCGCTGCGCAGGATCGACACCGGTTACTTCACCCATGATGACCGTGGTTTCACGATCGCGACGCAGGATGACGCGGATCGGGCTGGCGATGTCGGATGGGGCCAAGGCCGCGGTCGCGGTTTGATAGAGCAGCGGCTGGAACAGATGATGGTTGGTGCGGTCGATCAACAGAATATCGAGGCCGTGCCCAGCCAATGCGCGTGCTGCGGTAAGGCCGCCGAAGCCGGCACCCACGATGATCACACGCGGGCGTTTCGCTTCGGCCGGCATCGGGGACCTCTCCGCGAAGTGGCAGAGTCAGTCTATCGGATTTCCCCGGTCGACGCCGCTGGTCTCTCGCGATGTTCCAAACCCTGCGCGACGTTTCCCGCCTGGAACTTCTACCGGGCGAAATCCACCGCAGTAGTGTTGCCGCCGCTGAGGACGATGCCCACGCGCTCTTGCGGCGCGGGACGGTAGCGGCCGGAGAGGAGAGCGGCGAAAGCGGCGGCGCCGCCAGGCTCGGCAACGATGCGCAGTTGCTCCCACAGCGCCCGCTGCGCCGCGGCGATGGCGGCGTCCTCGACCAGCACGACGCGCTCGACATGCGCCACTGCGATCGGGAACACCTGCTCGCCGATGCGGCGCGGCGCCAGCGAATCGGCGGCAATGCCGCCGGCCTCGGCATCGACCGGGCGGCCGGCGGCGAGCGCGCGCGTCAGGGTCGGTGCGGCTTCGGGCTCGACGCCCACCACCTTGGCGGCGCCGGCATACCAGGCGGCGATGCCGCCGATGAGCCCGCCGCCGCCCACCGCGACCAGCACCGTGTCGAGCAGCGGCGTTTGCCGTTCGAGCTCGCGGGCGAGCGTGCCTTGCCCGAGCAAGGTCTCGCGCTGATCGAAGGCGTGGATGGCGAGCGCGCCGCTGGCGGCGAGCCACGTCTCGCTGGCGGCAAGCGCATCGGCATAGCGCTCGCCGGCGATGACGAGCTCGGCGCCATAGGAGCGGATGCGCGCGATCTTCGCCGGCGACGACACGCTCGGCACGAAGATGCGCGCGGGTATGCCGAGCTTCATCGCCGCATAGGCGACGGCGGCGCCGTGATTGCCGCCGGAAGCGGCGGCGACGCCCGCCGCCGGAACGGCGTGCGTCAAGAGATTGGCGAAGGCACCGCGCGCCTTGAACGAGCCCGAATGCTGCAGCAGCTCGAGCTTGAAGGCGAGCGGCGTGTCGGCGAGACCGAAATCGGCGCCCGTGGTCGCGACGACCGGCGTCTCGCGGATATGGCGGCGGATCAGCCGCTCTGTTGCGGCAATCGCTGCGCGATCGATCGATGCTTCCGCCATGGGCGCCTCCGGGTCGGGATCGCTTGACTCATACTTCGGGACTTAGCAAATTAGCAATATGCCAATTGACCGGGATTTGCGTGCCCTCGCCAGCGAACGCCGCCTCCTCATCCTCGAATGGCTCAAAGCGCCGCGAGACCATTTTCCGCCGCAGCGCGACGGCGATCTCGTCCGCGACGGTGTCTGCGGCGTGCTCATCGCCGAGAAGCTGGGCCTGAGCCAGCCCACGGTCAGTGGCCATTTGAAGGTGCTGTCGCACGCCGGGCTGTTGCGCACGAAGCGCATCAAGCAATGGACCTTCTACCGCCGCGACGAGGCGCGCATTCGCGCCCTCAAGCGGGCGATTCTGGCCAAGGTCTGATCCGTCCCCGCCCAGGCCAGGACTCCCGGGCCAGATGAGGGCTAGACTGACCTTTCAAGTTCGGAGCAGGGCTACGCATATGCATTCACCACGCAGAGTAGACTGCACCATGAAAGGTGGACCACAGAGGCGATGAGACGGTGAGAAGACTAAGGGCGCTGGCGCGCGCAGCGCGCCGGTACTTTTTTCTTCACTGCCTCACCGTCTCTGTGGTGAACCGATAAATTCGAATGCCCTGTAAACCGGAGAGGGAGGGACCATGCGACCGGGCAAACCGCGGTTGGCGCCGTTGGGTGACAGCGAGCTGAGCGCGGAGCAGCGCGAGATTCTGGCGCCGCTCCGCCGCGGCGATCGCGTCTACAACATCTTCGCGACCTTGGCGCGGCATCCGAAGCTGCTGAAGCGCTGGCTGCCCTTCGCCAACCATCTACTGTTCAAGTCGAGCCTCGCGCCGCGCCTGCGCGAGCTGCTGATCCTGCGCGTCGCCTGGCTCGCGCGCAGCGAATATGAATGGGGCCAGCATGTCGAGATCGCCCGGCGCGAGGGTTTGAGCGAAGCCGAGATCGCGCGCGTGGCCGCAGGTCCCGATGCGGCGGGATGGACGGCGGAGGACGCCGTGCTGCTGCGGGCCGCCGACGAGCTTTGTGAGGATGCCTGCCTCGGCGAGGCGAGCTGGGCCGCCCTGCGGCAGCGCTTGGGCGACGCCGAGATCATGGACCTCGTCTTCACCGTCGGCGGCTACACCCTCCTGGCCATGGCGCTCAACAGCTTCGGCGTCGCTCTCGACCCCGGCCTCAAGGGGTTCGAGGGCTAGCTTTCCCGCCTTCGGCCGCCGTCGTCGGCGATCACAACACCGCGAGCGGGTGGGGGCGGCCCCGGCCGCCGGCCGCCCCGTCGGCGGGTATCGGTCCATTCGAGCGTTTCTAATCAAGGCCTTAACTCCCTGGCCGGCGGTCGATGCCGCGCCGCGCATGGCTGGCATACCGAGAATTAGGACCAATCTGGTCCTTGAAAATCGGCTGGAATCGGCCCATGTTTGTGAGGCCGCCGAGGGAATGGCGGCCCCTCTGACCTGATCCCAACCGCAACCGACTACCGAGCCGGACCCGCGAGGGGAGCCAGCAGCCGCGGTGCGGTGTTGTGCGGAAGGCGGAGAGGAAAGGGAGACCGGAGATGAACCACAAGCTCGATACCACCCTCGTCCGCTTTGTCGAAGAGGCGAAGCGCTTCCCCATGCTCAGCCCCGAGCGCGAGCAGGAGCTGGCGCGCGGCTGGCGCGATGGCGACCGCGAAGCGCTGAAGCAGCTCGTCGGCAGCCATTTGCGCCTGGTC
>DATJLU010000121.1:0-4296 GCA_035509275.1 Allostellaceae bacterium
GGCTCCGGCGCAAAGCCGCGGCGTCATCATCGGGTGGTCCCGGTCCTTCTCCCCGATCTCGCCGCTGCGCGGCGGAATGAAATAGAGGGTGAAGCGCCGCGGCCCGGCACCGGCATCGACGTCGAGCTCGACGCGATAGGCTTCGCTGAGCGGGAAGTCGCCATCATAGGCGAGGAGATCGAGATCGTAATAATCCTGCCCGATGGTGGCGAGCGCGAGGCCTGCCTCGCTCCAGGCGAGATAGGCTTCGCCGAACGCCACTTCGCCGGGCTCCGGCTGCAGCGGCGGCAACAGGGATTGCGGCTTTGGCCAATCGACGAGCGAGTCATGCTCGGCATCGATCCGCGCCCGCGGCACGGTGAAATCCTGAAGCGCCTGGCGCGGCATGGGATGCGCTGCCGCGTGAAGCTCGGGCAGGGCGCGGTTGGCGGCGGTCAGCGCCTCGACCAGCCGGCGATAGGGCCGGTCGCGGATATCGACCAGCCCGAAATCGTAATCCTCGCGATCGGCGCGGCCGCCTTCGGGATCATCGTAATACTGGAACCAGTGGAGCCCGAGAATATCGGGGAACTGTGCAAAACGGCGCGCCGCCGCCGCCGCGCCAAGGGCGCGCTCGGCCTGCGTGTCGACAGTCATGAGATGGCCGTTGTTGCGATTGCCGGTGCGGTTCTCGCGCGCGGCATAGAACCACTCGGAGACCAGCACGGGCTTGCCCTGCCCCAAGCGCGCGAGCCCGTCGAAGTAATAGGGCGCGACCCAGCCTTCGGGGCTGTCGACATTGTAGTTGGTGGCGATGACGTCGACATGTCGCGCCTCTGCCTCGACCGCCATCGGATCGTAATAGATCGGCAAGCGGTCGCCGAGGAACAGCGCGTCGGGATCGGCCGCATGCAGCGCCGCCGCGCTCAACGCGTAATAGCGCTCCGCTATCACGCGGGTCCATTCGCGCACCGCGGCGCTGCCCGTCCCGCCCGGTCGCAGCCGGGTGACGGCTTGGGCCTGCAGCAGCTTCTGCCAGCTGTCGACGCCGGGCGGCGGCACGAAATCGGCGGTGAAGCGCTGCCAATCATCGTGGTAGTGCCGGCGCAGCTCGGCCACCCAGCGCTGCTTCGTGTAATTCGTCGCCGGCTTCGCCGAGTAGAAGACGAAGAGTGCGCCGCTCCACCAGCCGACCTCGTTGTCGGAGAAATAGCCGATGCGATCGGGCGTCGCCCGATAAGGGGCGGTGAGGCGCCGCGCCTCCGCCGTCATGCGCTCCGGCATGGCGGGGTCGAAGGGATCGAACCAGTGGAATTTGCTGAGCCGCCCCAGTTCGAGATTGATCACGGTCGGCAGGCGCAGCTGCTGCGGTGCGAGCGACCAGGCGCCGGCGCTGTTGAAGCCCCAGCCGAGCAGCCGCGCATGCGTCGCTTCGGCCCAAGCGTCGAGGCTCGGCGCAGCTTGCTGCCAAGTGTAGTGCGGCCGGTCCAGGCCGGCGCCCGAAGCGCCGCCATCGACGACATTGACGCCCGTCGAGAAGAAGCGCTCGCCGCAGGGCGTCCTGAGCCACGCATCGCCGCGCCCGTCCCGTTCCACCGTCCAGCGCGTCGTCGGCGCGTCGCCGAGATCGCAGGCGCGGGCGGGGGAGGCGATGCCCAAATGCAAAAGCGCGGCGAGCGCCGCAAATAGCACCACGCGAGATCGTCGACGCTCCACCTCACCCTCCCGCTATGCGGGTCCCTCCCTCTCCGCCCCTAAGGGGCGGAGAGGGTTGGGGTGAGGTGGGGAGGTCAAAGTTCTACGAAGCAACAGTGAAAGCTGCCGCGCAGAAAGGTGCTTCGCTACGCTCGGCCGTCACTTCGCCGTGCCGCCGACGGTAAGCCCGTCCATGCGCAGGGTCGGCTGGCCAACCCCCACCGGCACGCCTTGGCCGTCCTTGCCGCAGGTGCCGATGCCGTCATCGAGCTTCAGGTCGTTGCCGATCATGCTGATGCGGGTGAGCGCGTCCGGGCCGTTGCCGATCAGCGTCGCGCCCTTGACGGCGCGGCCGACCTTGCCGTCTTCGATGAGATAGGCCTCCGACGCCGAGAAGACGAACTTGCCCGAGGTGATGTCGACCTGGCCGCCGCCGAAATTGACGGCGTAGAGACCGCGCTTCACCGAGGCGATGATCTCCTGCGGATCCTTGTCGCCGGCCAGCATATAGGTGTTGGTCATGCGCGGCATCGGCGCATGGGCATAGCTCTGGCGGCGGCCATTGCCGGTGGGGCGCATGCCCATGAGGTGCGCATTGAGCCGGTCTTGCATATAGCCCTTGAGGATGCCGTCCTCGATCAGCACGGTGCGCGAGGAGGGCGTGCCTTCATCGTCCACCGTCAGCGAGCCGCGCCGGTCCCGCATCGTGCCGTCATCGACGACCGTGACGCCCTTGGCGGCGACGCGCTCGCCGATGAGGCCGGCGAAGGCCGAGGTCTTCTTGCGGTTGAAATCGCCTTCGAGCCCGTGGCCAACGGCCTCGTGCAGCATGACCCCCGGCCAGCCTGGCCCCAGGACCACGGCCATCTCACCGGCCGGCGCCGGCACCGAGCCGAGATTGACCAGCGCCTGGCGCAGCGCCTCGTCGACCTGGGACCGCCACTGCCGCGGATCGAAATAGCGCTGATATTCGAGGCGCCCGCCGGCGCCGGACGAGCCCGTCTCCATCCGGTCGCCATCGCCGACGACGATGCTGACATTGAGCCGGACCAGCGGTCGGATGTCGCCGACGCGGACGCCATCGGGGCGGATGATCTGCACGGCCTGCCACGACCCGGCGAGCGATGCCGTCACCTGACGGACGCGCGGATCCTTGCTGCGCGCGTAGGCGTCGATCTCGGCGAGAAGCTTCGCCTTTTCGGCGAAGTCGATCTGCGACAGCGGGTTGGCGTCGGTGTACAGGCTTTGATTGGTGCCCTGGGGCGGCAGCGCGAAGTGCGCGCTTTGGCCCTGCTGCACCGCCCGCACGGTGGTGGCGGCGCGGCGGATCGCCGCTTCGGACAGCTCGGACGCATGGGCATAGCCCGCCGCCTCGCCCGACAGCGCGCGCAGGCCGAAGCCTTGGGCGGTGTCGAAGGCGGCGCTCTTGATGCGGCCATCGTCGAAGGCGAGGCTTTCGGACTGGCTGTATTCGAGGAAGAGCTCCCCGTCATCCATGCCGTGCAGGGCCTCGGCGACGATCGCCTCGACGCGGCTGCGGTCCATGCCGGTAGCGGTGAAGAACAGCTCGTCGGTGCGGGCGAGATCGCTCATCGGGTACTCCTTGCGCCTGCTGCTTATTGCCAGAGCCGCGCGCCTCGTGCCAGGGAAACGTGGCCTTGACTGCCATATGGGCAGGAAGCGGCCGCGGGGAAGTCCGCTCGCGGTTGTTCGAGCCCATGGTGAGCCTAGTATGCGGATTATGCGGCAGACAGCGTCCGGACTACTGAAGCAGCTAAGCTCTTGAAAGGGCTCGATCCGTGTGGCGACGAAAGCGCGACAAAACGTCGCCACTAGACCCAAGCTAGACGCGTGGGTGGAAAGGTCAATCCGGAAAGTCACCAAACGCTACGGCGCGTCTGGCGCGGGAATCGCCGCTGGACGCCGAATACTCGGCATACTCGGCCAGAAGACGGCCACATCCGGCGCGTCCAGATACTTCTGTTTAGTAGACTATCTTTCGGTCACCGCAACCGACGCGTGGATGGTCCGTTGGCTCCCGTGAAGCGCCATGGGGCGCAGAGCAGAGAGGAGCAAAGCATGGCAGGAAGGAGCTTGGCGGCGCTCCGGGTGATCCCCGGCGGTCCGCCTCCGTTGCCGGTCGATCTCGGAGCCAACTTCACCGCGATCCGCGACGCCGTGAGGGCCGTGGTAGAAGCGGAAGGCGCGAGGGGTCGCGCCCTCGACGAGACGTGGCGCGTGGCCGCCGACGCGTTCTATGAGGGCTTCGTGGCGAAGTACTACGACTTCGCCACCCGCTCCGTCGAGCAGGCGGTGCGCGACTATATCGCGCGCGAGACGCGCAAGCCCTACGCTGAGGCGCCGCAGGATCAACTGAAGCTGTCGTCGGTCGCGCGCTACTTCTTTGGGAGCGTGGTGAGGAATGGCGCCGTGCCGTCACGGCAGGATGTCAACCGGCTTTCGACGCTGGGAGCGGCTGGCGCCCTCTACGAGCGCAAGCCGACCGAGTGCATGGACGATCCGGACATCGGCGGCGGCAGCATCTCCGGCCTGCTGACGGCGTTCCGGAAGGCCCTCGATCCTGAGGGGCGGTTGGCAGCCGAGCGTTCGGCTGCCCGCCAG
>DATJLU010000122.1:0-11917 GCA_035509275.1 Allostellaceae bacterium
CTTGAGGCCGGTGGCGAGGTGGTTCTCCGAGGTGTTGATCTGAGAGTTGATGCCTTGGAGGGCGAGCAGGTTCTCGCGAACTGCTGAACCCAGCACGATGTTACTGGACATGGAAAATCATCCTTTCTGGGTGAGGGAAAAAGAGCCGCTTCGCGACCCGGGAGGTCATTCGCAATGCCCATGCCATGGCGCGGCGCAACAACGGCGCCCGCAAGCGGCGGAAATCCGCGGCTTTCGCGGTAAAACTCGATGATCGCAGGGGTTGGCCGGCAAATTTTGCCCGGCGATTACTGCCGGGTCGGCAGATTTTTCTCAGCAATGCGGCAGGAATTGCCGATCAGGCGGCGCCGTCGACCTGCGCGCCGCGCGCCGGCTCGATGGCATTCACGGTCGCGTTGAATTGCTTGATCACGTATTTCGGCGGCATCTGATAGATGACGAAGCCGGACACCGGCTCGCGCGCCTCGAGGAACATGCGGCCCGTGGTCGGATCATAGCTGAGCGAGAAGCCGATCGCCGTGGTGGTCGGCGCCGATGACACAGGCTCATCTTGCGCCGGCGTCGGCGCACGCGTCTCCTCGCCGGCCGGAGAACTGCCCGGCTTGGTCGCCGTCTCGGCCGCCGGACGCCCGGTCTGGGCTGCCGGTGCCAACGGCAAGGTCGAGGATGTGGACGTAACCGACACTCGTTTTCTCCAGGGCTTGCCAGGCGAAGCCGCCGAATTCGGAAGCCGGCCAAACCGGCTTTCCCGAATGCCGTGCAGCCAAGCGCTGCGCTAACAGTCCTTAACTGGCAATCCCCGTGCCAACTCCCGCCGTCGCCGGCAAAGTTTGCCGGCATTTGCCCGGCATGCTTTGCCTCGGCCTGCCGCTTCAGCCGGCCGGCAAATTTGGCCGCCGCCGAATTACTTTGTTATTTCATCCAGTTACGAGTCATCTGCGGTTGGCATGTGGCTTGCTGACCAGGCTTCCGACGAAAGGATCACGATGACCGCGTTGCCTGCCATTTCCCTCCCTGTCGATCCGGCGCCGGCGCCCACGCCGCCGCCGCAAAGCGCCGGCGCGGGCGGAGCGCAATTCTTCAGCCTGGTCCAGAATGGCCAGACCTCCCCCGTGACTGACGGCACGTCAAACGCCGCGCCGACCAATGCCAGCGCGGCGCCGACCATTCCTGGCACCAACGGTACCGTAACCAAAGGCGCAAGGAGCACCGGCACCGGCAACAACGGCAATTCCGGCAACCAGGGAAAGTCTTCCAATAGCGGCAGCGGCACGGCAGCCAGCGTCGTCATTCCGCTGCCCGTGCCGACCGTGTTGACGCAGCCGACCCCGCCCTCGACCGCCGGGAGCAACGCTGCTGCGCACCAGCCGAGCACCGTCGCCGCAACGCCGGCGGCTCAAGGCGACAGCGCGGCGAGCAACAATTCGTCGGCGCTGCTGACCGCGGCGAGCGCCCTCAACACCGCGAGCGGCGGCACGCTGCCGTCCGCTCCGCCGACGGCATCCCCTGCCACCGCCGCGAGCGCGGCACTGGCCGCCGCAGCGAACAATGCCGCGACCCCGGTGACGGCAAACGCCCAGCCGAACAGCGGCGGCGCCAATGGCAGCAGCACGCAAGCGGCGAGCGCTGGGTCCAACGCCGCCGCCACCGCTGCGGCCGGCAGCGCTGCAGCCTCGGCGACGACGCCGAAGCTGCCGCCAATGGCTGCCACGCTCAGCATGCGGGTGGCGGCAAACGCCGTCCTGCTCGTCTCGCAGCCGCGCGCCACCATGGCGAGCTTCACGCCTCAAGCAGACGCCGCGCAAGGCAAAGCGGCCGGTGCTGCATCGAGCGACGCGAGCGCGACATCGGCAACCCGCGACGGCGCTTCTGCTACCGGGCAGGATGGCGCTGCGACGACCGATGCGTCGAAAGATCAGGCGGCGGCGCAGGCGCTTCCCGGCGCCGGCAAGGACGCAAGCGACGCCGTTCCCCTGCCCGGCCACGCTGCCGGCAGCGCGCCGGCAGACGCCGTCCTTCAGACTTCCGCCAACGCGGCGTCGACCGCGGCCGCGGCCGCTCAGCCGGCCGCAGCGGCGCCCAATCCAACATCGGCGCCCGCTCCAGCGACGACCGGAAGCGCTGCGGCCAGCCTCGCCCTGCCGCCGCAAGCCGCCGCCGCCCAGGTCGCGTCCTCGCTCGGTCAAGCGATCAAAGTCGGCAATGATCACATCCAGCTGCAGCTCCAGCCGGCCGATCTCGGCGCCGTCGACGTCAAGCTCAGCATCAATCACGACGGCCGCGTGACCATGGTCGTCTCCGCCGACCGCAGCGACACGCTCAACATGCTGAAGCAGGACTCTTCCAGCCTGACGCAGGCGTTGCGCGACGCCGGGCTGCAAGCGGACAACAGCAGCCTGAGCTTCAACTTGCGCGGCGGCTACCAGTTCAATCAGCAGCAGCAACAGCAGCCGAATAACGGCGCAACCGCTTCGTCCAATCCTTATTCCACGAGTAGCGACGACCTCGCGGCCGCCACACCCGCAACCCAGACGCTGAGCAGCCATAGCGGCTCGCTCGACATCCAGGTCTAAGGACAGACGCCATGACTTCAGCGATCTCCAGCGCCACGACCTCGCCGACGACGTCGGGCACCGGCAGCTCGGGTTCCGGCACGAGCGCCAACGGCACGACCAATGGCGTCCTCAACTTCACGCAGAATTTCAACACCTTCCTGACGCTGCTCACCACCCAGCTGCAGAATCAGGATCCGCTCAATCCGATGGACTCGAACACCTTCACGCAGCAGCTGGTGGAATTCAGCCAGGTCGAGCAGCAGATCAAGACGAACAGCCAGCTCTCGACCATGATCACCAACCAGACGGCCAGCGAGGCCATCTCGGCGCAAACCATGGTGGGAGACACCATCCAGTACACCGGCAACCAGGCGGCGCTCGAGAATGGCGACGCCACTTTCTCCTACACGCTGCCGAGCGCCGCCAAATCGACCACGCTCAGCGTGCTCGATGCCAACGGCAATGTCGTCTACTCCACGACCGGCCAGACCGCCGCGGGCACCTACGCCTTCGACTGGAATGGCGAGAACAACGCCGGCACGGCGCAGACGAACGGCAACATCTACACGCTTCAGGTCACGTCGAGCGATGCCAACGGCAACCCGATCACCGCGACGACCACCGCGGTCGGCACCGTCACCGGCGTCAACGTCCAGAACAACGTTGCCACCTTCAATGTATCGGGGGTGGAGGTGCCGATGAGTCAGCTCGTCAACATCGTCAACTCGCCTTCCTCTTCCTCGAACTAAGGGGTCCACCCATGAGCATCTTCGGCGCATTGCTTACCGGCGTCTCCGGCCTCACCGCCGAGAGCCAGGCGTTGAGCATGATCTCAGACAACATCGCAAACTCGAACACGACCGCCTACAAGGGGACGGAAGCGAGCTTTTCGACCTTGGTGACGCAAAGCGCCCAGGCCGGCCTCAACACCGCCGGCGGCGTGGTCGCCTATCCCTCGCCGACCATCAACCAGCAGGGTTTGCTGCAGGCGGCATCATCCAATACCGATCTCGCCATCTCCGGCGGCGGCTTCTTCGTGGTCAGCAACAGCGCGACGGGCGGCAACAGCGCGGCCTTTTCCTTCACCCGCGACGGCTCGTTCTCGGTCAACGCCAATGGCGACCTCGTCAACGGCGACGGCTTCTTCCTGCAGGGGCAGCCGCTGACCTCCGCCGAAGCCGCGGAGGTTACGGCCGGTGACGACAACGTCCTGACCTCGACCTCGCTGGACTCGCTGAAGACCATCAACATCAACGGCCTCAGCGGCTCGGCCGTGCCGACCAGCACGGTGACGCTCGCGGCCGAGCTGCCCTCCAACGCCACCGCGACCTCGACGCCGAACACCATTACGGTGCCGATCTATGACAGCCAGGGCGGCGAGCACGACCTGACCCTCACCCTCAGCGTCGCCCCGACTCAGACCTTCACCATCCCGGCCGCCGACACGATGGCTAACGGCGACAGCTTCACGCTGACCCTCAACGGCGTCGCCAACCCGATCACCGTCGGCCCGGTGACCGGGACCCCTCCGACCACAACCGACGTCGCCAATGCCATCAACACGGCCCTGACGGGTCAGGATATCACCGGCGTCACTGCCTCGGCTGTCAACGGCACCACCATCCAGCTCACCGACAGCTCTGGCAACAACTACCTCAGCGCCACCAACGCCCTCACGAATACGACGGAAGGGTACGCCGCCATCGATGGGAGCGCCCCTGCCTCGCCGGCGGCGAACACCTGGAACGTCACCGCTTCGATCGCCGGCGGCACCGTCGCCTTCAACGGCACCAACCAGGTCAGCTTCAACAGCAACGGCACCTTCGCCACCGGCTTCAGCGGCCTGACCGTCGACTGGGACACCACCGGCCCGGCGGTGCCTACCTCGCCGCAGGCGCTGAGCTTCAATCTCGGCACGCCCGGCGAGAGCAACGGCCTCACCCAGACCGGCAATCAGTTCAGCGCGACCGAGGTCAATCAGAACGGCCTCGAGTTCGGCACCTTTACCGGCATCACCATCGACCAGAACGGCATCGTCACCGCCAATTTCGACAATGGCCTGAAGCAGCCGATCTTCATCATCCCGATCGCGACTTTCAACAACCCGAACGGTCTTGCGGCGGAGAGCGGCAACGCCTATTCCCAGACCAATCAGTCCGGCAGCTATCTGCTGGAGCAGGCCGGCACCGGCGCAGCGGGCCAGATCGCCCCGTCCGAGCTCGAGAGCTCGAACGTCGACATCGCCCAGGAGTTCAGCAACCTCATCATCACGCAGCAAGCCTACGCCGCGAACTCCAAGGTGCTGTCGACCGCCGACCAGATGATCCAGACGCTGCTGCAGGCGACGCAGGGCTGATGGTCTGAGGTGACTCGCCGGCGCGCGTGGCGCGCGCGGCGGCGCAGCTCGAAAGAGTGGCGAGCGCGCGTCAGGCGGCGGCCGCTCTCAGCCGCTCGAGGCACTCCACGAGACGCCGCTCGAGCAGCGGCCACGCCCGCTCATGGTCGCGCGCGATCGCCGCGCCGGCGCCGTTCAGCAGAGCGAGCGCCTCCTCGATCCGCGGCGCATAGGCCGCGTCGTGAAGCGGACCGTGTTGCGGCAGGGCGCAATCCTCGAACGACAGATCGGCAAGCCCGGTGGCCCGCCGCAAACCCGCCGTGACGGCGCGGCGATGCTCGGGCTCCTTGAGCGCATCGAGATCGACCACGTGATCGGCGTGCTGGAGCGCGATCAGCATGTCGAGCATGTAGACGCGCAGGAAGATTCGGAACAACGTGTCCACGCTCGCGGCGTCGAAATAGGCGAGCAGCGCGCTCAATTCAGCCGCTGCGATGCCTGCCGGAGCCGGCGGCAGATCGAGCCCCTCGAAGAACGGCGCATAGCGCGGATGGCACCGGCCGAAGCTCGCGAGCAGCACGAACCGGAACAGGAAGTACCAGTTCTGTTGCTTGACCGCCTGGTCGCGACAGGACACCCATTGGTCCCAGGGATTGCGCCAGGTGGTGATGTGGACGCCCTCGCCGAGCGCGGCGAACCAGGGCACGCGGCCGAGCGAGCGGCAGAAGCCGAAGACCGGCACCTTGCCGGCCGCCCGCGCATGCTCGGCCAGGCCGCGGATATAAGCCGCCTGGGCTTCATCCGGCCCGGTCTCGTAATAGGCTGCGGCGGCAAAGCGCGTCTCATAGAGTTCGACGCCGCCTTCCGGCCGGAGCACGCCGCGATACTCGGCGAAATAGGGCGCCGCGAGGTCGGGATGCCGCGACGACCAGTGCTGTGGCCCGAATTCCGACAGCGCCGCGAGGCTCAACTGCGCCAGCTTCTCGTGGAACGGCTCGTAATAGGCGTGCGTGCCGCGCGCTTCGCGGAAACGATGCCAGAACCAGGTGCTGCCGGAGCGGAAGCCGCTATGCAGGAAGATGCTGCCCGCCGTACTTGGTTGTTCAATCATCGCGCGCGCCTCAGCGCCAAGCGAGCAGCGCGACCTTGGCGAGCCACGCCAAGGTGCGCCAACCTGCCGGCTTGAGCTCGGGAGCGAGCATGCCGATGAGGTCTCCCGCCGCGACGGGCCCCGCCTGCAGCTTTTCCATGAGGTGCCCGGTATGGGCGGTGTCGAGCAGCATCGCCGGCACCGGCGCCGCAGCGCCGAGCGCGCGCATCGCGCCCGCGAGCGACGCGTCGGCGCCGGCCGGCGCTGTCAGGATCGTTTCCGGCGCAAGCTGGTCCGTCGGCCAGTCGCGGAACAGATCGAAAGGATCCATGCGCGGCGGGCTGGGAGGACGGCCGGGAAACGGCGCGGCCACTTCCGCCGCAGACCGCCGGCGCTCGCCCAGCTCCGCCCACAGCGCCTCATAGGCGGCGATCACGACGCGCCAATCGAAGGTCTCGCGCGCGCGCCGCCGACCGGCCGCGCCCATGCGGCCGCGCAGCTCCGGATCGGCGATGAGCCGCAGCAGCCTGTCGGCGCAAGCGCCCACATCGACGGCGCTGCTCTGGCTCGCCGCGGCGGAGAACATCGCGTGATTGAAATTGCCCGTTGCATGGTCGACGGCGAGCGCCTCGCCGCTGCCCGCCGGCGGCATCAGCGTCGGCACGCGGAAGCCGTCGATCCCGTCGCGCACGGTATCGCGGTAGCCATCCCAATCGCTCACCACGACCGGCAGCCCGGCGGCCATGGCCTCGATCGGTGTCAGGCCGAAGGTCTCTTGCACGCTGTCGGCGAGCGAGACGAAAATATCCGCGGCGAACCAGGCGCGGCGATGGGCGTCCTGCCGACTGTCGAGCACGGTCCGCGCGACGGATGGCGCGAGCACTGCGGCGGCCTGCGCGAAAGTCTCAGCGAAGAAATCGGACCGGAACCAGCCGACTTCGAGCAGATGCACCGGCCGGCCGGCGCGTTCGGCGGCGTGCTGGGCGGCGATGTAGAGCGGCACCGGGTTGGCTTTTTCGGCATGATCGAGCCGGCCGACGTAAAGCAGGACCACCGCGTCTTGCGGAATGTTGTGGCGCGCCCGAAACGCGGCACGCTCGCCATCGCGCGCAGTGAACGCGCCGCTGTCGACGCCGAGCGGAATGATCGGCAGCGCGGCACGGCAGGCGATCCGCGCGCCGGTCAGGTTGCGGAGATCGTCGCCATACGCATCAAGCGCCCGTTCGACCGCGCGCTTTGCCACCGACGTCGTGCACACCAGCGCGTCCCATGACTGCACCGGTGCGGTGAGAAGGTGGCCGATCGCCTCCATGGCGGTGAGCTCGGAGAGCGTGTGCGTCACCCCGACAATCGAAAACCCGCGCTGGTCGCCGCGGCGGCGCAGCGACGCAAAGCTCCCAAGATCGGGGCCGGGCGTATAAAGCGTGCCGATCTCGGCGAGCCGCGGCAGCTCGCGCAGCTCGATGGTGTCGACCGGCGCGCCGCTCCCGCCATGGCGCGCGACGAAGTCGCGGAAGGCCGGTGCGTCCGGCGGCTCATGCGCCAAGCCGGTCAGACCGCCTTGCGCCGCGTGACGCACATAGGCGGCAAGGAAACCGGCGGAGGCCGAGCGGCGTCCGGCGACCGCTCCGGCGAGGTCGTAATCGGCAGCGGTGAAGGCAATGGCCGCCGCCGGCGAGCGGCGGCTGGCGGCGTCGGCGCCGCCGCTGCGTTCCCCCTGCGGCAACGCCGCGGTTCGGGGTAGGAAAGCCATCGCTGCTCAACTCCACTCGTCGCGATGCTGCGCCGTCGCCTCGCGTCATCGGCGAAATCTCTACGCCGTCGTGGTTAAGGACAGGTGAAGCGGGGCTGCCGAGGCGCCTTGGGCGCCGCCCGGCGGGCGCGTTCCACAAGGCCCCGCGCAGCGCCCCGCACAGCCGCGGGATTCCGGGCTTTTGAGCAAACCGGGCAGGGCGTTAACCATCGCTTTTAGGGCTTTGTTAAGTCGCTCCCCCTAAATTTGCGGTTACACGAAGCGGACGTTGCGACAACCGTGAAGACAGACGCACATTCCTCGCTCGGCTCCTCGTCGATGGACTGGCTCGACGCCGTCGGCCCCATCGCATCGCTGGACAGCCTGCCGCCGCCCGACACCAAGCGCTGGGTCATCCGGCGCAAGGCGGAAGTGGTTGCGGCCGTGCGCGCCGGCATCCTCACGCTCGAGGAAGCGTGCCGCCGCTACACCCTCTCCATCGAAGAGTTCCTCTCCTGGCAGCGCCTCGTCGACAGCCACGGCCTCCCCGGCCTGCGCGTGACGCGCCTCCAGGACTACCGCGAGATCGAACGGGAACGCTAGGCGAAGGCGCGCAGCGCCTTCGTCCGCGGTGGCGTCAGCGGTTGCGCAGCAACCGCGAGAGCCACACCGTGCGGACTAGCACAGCGCGAACGCGCAGCGTTCGTCGCTGGCGGCGGCAGCAGTTGCGCAGCAACTGCGAGAGCCACACAGAGCCGACTAGCATTCCTTCCGACATCTCCCACCGGGGCTATCCCGCTCGGTGCGGCTCTCGCGGTTGCTTGCGCAACCGCTGACGCCGCCATCGACAAACGCTGCGCGTTTGCGATGGGGAAATTCCTGCCTCCTTCCTAGGTAAATTCTGCCGGCTATTTACCGGTTATTCACTGAAGCGCCGTTAAGGTCCGCGCCGGGTCAAAAAAGCCCGGTGATGGGAACCGCGAGGGACGAGCGACAGTGAACGGCCTCCTTCAGACACTGCGTGGTCTCGGTACGTTGCGTCTCGCCATGATCGGCGGCGTGGCGCTGGCGATGATCGCGTTCTTCGCCTTCATCACCACCCGCATCTCGCAGCCCGGCATGACGCTGCTCTACGGCGACCTCGATCTCAAAGACAGCGGCGCCATGGCGCAGAAGCTCGATGCCATGGGCATTCAGTACCAGATCAAGGGCGACGGCGCCGAGATCCTGGTTCCCTCCGATCAGGTGGCGAAGCTGCGCATGACCATGGCCGAGGCCGGCCTCCCCCACGGCGGCACCGTCGGCTACGAAATCTTCGACAAGACCGAAGCGCTCGGCACCTCGAGCCTCGTCGAGAACATCAACCGCCTGCGCGCGCTCGAAGGCGAGCTGTCGCGCAGCATCGCCTCGATCAACTCGGTGCAATCGGCGCGCGTGCATCTGGTGCTGCCGCAGCGCCAGCTGTTCTCGCGCGAACGCGAGGTGCCCACCGCCTCCATCATCATCAAGATGCGAGGCCCCGAGCGGCTGGAGAAGCCGCAAGTCGCGGCGATCCAGTATCTGGTCGCATCCGCCGTCCCGGGCCTCTCGCCGACGCGGGTCTCGATCGTCGACAGCGAGGGCAACCTGCTCGCCCGCGGCGACGGCGACAGCAGCAGCGCCGCCATCGCCAACACCGCCGAGGAGCAGCGCATCAATTACGAGAACCGGATGGCGCGCAACGTCGAGGAGCTGCTCGAGCGCACCGTCGGTCCCGGCAAGGCGCGGGTCGACGTCCATGCCGATATGGATTTCGACCAGATCACCACCAATACGAAGAGCTTCAATCCGGACCAGCAGGTCGCGCGCTCGACGCAGACGACGACCGAGAAAAGCTCCAGCAGCGACAATGGCGACCAGCCGGTGACGGTGCAGACCAACCTGCCGAACCAGCAGACCGCAACCTCCTCGGGCGGCGGACAAAGCAACTCGTCGCGCGACGAAGAGACGACCAATTACGAGATCGGCGAGACCGACCAGAGCCAGGTGCGCGAGACCGGCGTGGTGAAGCGCCTTTCCGTCGCCGTCCTGGTCGACGGCACCTACACCATCGCCGCCAACGGCACCCGGACCTACGCGCCGCGCTCGCCCGAAGAGCTGAAGCAGCTCACCCAGCTGGTGCGCACGGCGATCGGCTATGACGAGAAGCGCGGCGACACGGTGGATGTTGCCAACATGCGCTTTGCCGGCGCCGACGACACCATGCCCGCCCCGCCCACCACCGTCTTCGGCTTCGAGCGCGGCGACATCGTCAAGATGGGCGAGATGCTGGTCATCGCCGTGGTCGCCGTGCTCTTCATCCTGCTCGTGATCCGGCCGCTACTGATGCGCGTCCTCGAGAACAGCGCCGCCGCCGCGGACGCGAACAACCTGCTGCCGGGCCAGGTCGCCGGCCAGGGCGCGCCGGCGCTGCCGCCGCCCGCCGGCCTCACACCGGCGCTCGCGGCCGCGGCGGGCGGCGCGGTGGTGCCGGCCAGCGGCGGCGATGGCGATGGCGGGCCGGACAAGATGATCGACATCGGCCAGGTCGAAGGCCGCGTTGCCGCCTCCAGCATCAAGAAGATCGGCGAAATCGTCGAGAAGCATCCGGAAGAGGCGGTCGCCATCGTGCGCGCCTGGATGTACCAGGGAGCCTGACGAGCCATGGCCGGCATGAACATGCGCGTGCGCGAAGACTTCCGCACCCTGACCGGGCCGGAAAAGGCGGCGATCCTCATGCTCGCGCTCGGGGAAGAGCATACGGCGCGCCTGTTCGCGCTGATGGATGACGAGGAGATCAAGGAGATCTCCCAGACCATGGCCAATCTGGGCACGGTGAGCTCCAATATTGTCGAGCGGCTCTTCGTCGACTTCGCCGAGCAGATCTCTGCCACCGGCTCTCTGGTCGGCACCTATGAGAGCACCGAGCGGCTGCTCGCCAAGGTCCTGGGCCAGGACCGCGTCAACACGATCATGGAAGAAATCCGCGGCCCGGCCGGCCGCACCATGTGGGACAAGCTCGGCAACGTCAACGAGACCGTGCTCGCCAACTATCTCAAGAACGAATATCCGCAGACCGTCGCCGTCGTGCTCTCCAAGATCAAGCCGGAGCATGCCGGCCGCGTGCTGACACAGCTGCCGGAAAGCTTCGCCATGGAAGTGATCATGCGTATGCTGCGGATGGAGGCGGTGCAGAAGGAAGTGCTCGACGACGTCGAGCGTACGCTGCGCAACGAGTTCTTCTCGAGCCTCGCGCGCACCAACCGCCGCGACAGCCACGAGCTCATCGCCGAGATTTTCAACAGTCTCGACCGCAACTCGGAGAACCGGTTCATCGTCGCGCTGGAGGAGCGCAACCGCGACTCCGCCGAGCGCATCAAAGCCCTCATGTTCACCTTCGAGGATCTCGGCAAGCTCGACGGCTCGGCGATCCAGGCGATCCTGCGCTCGGCCGAGAAGGAAAAGATCCCGGTCGCCCTCAAGGGCGCGTCCGAAGGGCTGCGCGATCTCTTCTTCAGCCACATGTCCGAGCGCGCCGGCAAGCTCCTGCGCGAGGAGATCGCGGCCATGGGCCCGGTCCGCCTCAAGGACGTCGAGGAGGCGCAAGCCTATCTCGTCTCGACCGCCAAGGACCTCGCGGCACGCGGAGAGATCGTCATCTCCGACGGCAGCGGCGACGACGAGCTCGTCTATTGAGCGCCGCCATGCCCGCCCGCCGCTTCCTCTTCGACGTCTCGTTCGACGAGCCGGACAAGCCGGCTTCCGTCCGCGCGGTGCCGGAGCCGACCTTCACGCAAGCGGAGCTCGTTGCCGCGCGCGCCCAGGGCGAGGCCGAAGGCCGTGCGCAAGCGCTCGCCGAAGCCGCCACCATGACCGAGACCCGCGTTGCGGAGGCGATCGAGGCCTTGGACCGCGCCGTCATCGCGGCCACCGAAGCGCGCGCCGCCATCGTCCAATCGGTCGAGCAGGACGCGGTGACGCTCTTGCGCCACTGCCTCGCGAAAGCTCTGCCGGCGCTGTGCCGCAAGGAGCCGCTCGCCGAATTCGAAGACTTCATCGTCCGCACGCTCGCCGAGGCGCTCGACGAGCCGCGTCTTGTCATCCGCGTCGCCGACGCGCTTTTCGACGCCGTGCAGGAGCGTATCAACCCGCTCGCCAAGGCCAACGGCTATAGCGGCAAGCTGGTC
>DATJLU010000123.1:0-16467 GCA_035509275.1 Allostellaceae bacterium
GAGAAGCTGCGCGAAGTGATCGAGAAGCGCATGTTCTCGCAGGTTGAAGATCTGCTGCCGGTGATCAGCTTCGGGTCGAAGAAGGACTCCGACACCGAGAAGAAGCATCAGGACTTCCTCGAGCGGATGGTCTCGCGCGGCTACACGCAGCGCCAGGTCCGCCGCCTCGTCGAGTGGTACATGCGCGTCAACAAGGCTGGCTGACGCCGGGCACGGAGGCATCTCGCGCGATGAACATCATCGACCGACGGCCGAATCCCAAGGGCAAGAGCCTCGCCAACCGTCAGCGCTTCATCGACCGGGCGAGAGGCGAGGTGAAGAAGGCGCTCGTCGACGCGCTGAAACGGCGCAAGGTCGGCGAGACCGACGGCGGTGAGAAGATCTCGATCCCGAGCCGCGGCATCGCTGAGCCGGTGTTCCACCGCGCCTCGCATGGCGGCAAGCGCGAATACATCGTCCCCGGCAACAAGAAGTTCATCGTCGGCGACCGCATCGAGCGGCCACCCTCGGGCGAAGGCGGCGGCCGCGGCGGCGCCAGCAACGAGGATGGCGGCGAGCAGGACGCGTTCGAGTTCGTGCTGTCGAAGGAGGAGTTCCTCAACCTCTTCTTCGAGGATCTGGAGCTGCCCGACCTGGTCAAGACGCGGTTGAAGGAGACCGAGGCGACGCAGTTGACGCGCGCGGGCTTTTCCGTCGCCGGCACGCCCGCCAATCTCAATCTGGTGCGCACCATGCGCAACAGCCTGGCGCGCCGCATCTCGCTGCACCGGCCGCGCTCGCACGAGATCGCTGCGATCGAGCGGCAGATCGAAGCCGCGCTCGCCGCCGACGACGCCGAGAGCGCCGCGCAAGGCCAGCTCGACCTCGACGTGATGCACCGCCGCGCGCGCCGCGTCGGCTTCATCGATCCGGTCGATGTCCGCTACAACCGCTTCGACCGGATGCCGAAGCCGAATACGCAGGCGGTGATGTTCTGCCTGATGGACGTCTCGGGCTCGATGACCGAGGCGATGAAGGACCTGGCCAAGCGCTTTTTCCTGCTGCTGCACGTGTTCCTAACGCGGCGCTACAAACATGTCGACATCGTTTTCATCCGCCATACCAGCAACGCGCAGGAAGTCGACGAGGAGACCTTCTTCCACAGCCGCGAGACCGGCGGCACGATCGTCTCGACCGCGCTCGAGGAGATGATGAAGGTCGTGCGCGCGCGCTACAGCCCCGACAATTGGAACATCTACGCGGCGCAGGCTTCGGACGGCGACAACTATACCGAGGACAGCGACCGCTGCAGCCAGCTTCTCGGCGGCGAGATCCTGCCGCTGTCGCAGTATTTCGCCTATATCGAGGTCGGCGCCGAAGCGACCTTGCGCCACGGCTTCCCCTCGCCGCCCACCGATCTCTGGCGCACCTACAGCCAGATCGCCGAGCAACACCGGAACTTTGCCATGCGCAAAGTGGCGGATCAGACGCAGATCTTCCCGGTCTTCCACGAACTTTTTGCCAAGCAGCGGGAGCATGCCTGATGGCGGCTGATGGCGGCGTCGCGATGCCGAGCCGGCTTCTCTTCGAAGGGCCGGAATGGGATTTCGAGAAGATCCGCCGGGTCTATGGCGCGGTCGAAGAGATCGCCCTCGGCGAGCTCGGCCTCGACGTCTACCCCAACCAGATCGAGGTGATCACCTCCGAGCAGATGCTCGACGCCTACGCCTCGATCGGCTTGCCGCTGATGTACCGGCATTGGAGCTTCGGCAAGCGCTTCGCGCGCGAGGAAGCGCTCTACCGTCACGGCCTCCAGGGCCTCGCCTACGAGATCGTCATCAATTCGAGCCCCTGCATCAGCTACATCATGGAAGAGAACTCCATGACGATGCAGACGCTGGTCATCGCGCACGCCGCCTTCGGCCACAACCACTTCTTCAAGAACAACTACCTCTTCCGGCAGTGGACCGACGCGACCGGCATCCTCGATTATCTCACCTTCGCCCGCGACTTCGTCGCCCATGCCGAGGAGAGCCACGGCGCCGAGGCGGTGGAGCGCGTGCTCGATGCCGCGCATGCGCTGATGAACCACGGCGTCCACCGCTACGACCGGCCGGCGAAGCTCAACCTCGAGGAGGAACGCAAGCGCGAGGAGGAACGGCGGCGGTATTTCGAAGCAAACTATGACGATATCTGGCGCACCACGCTCATCGGCGAGCGGCAGGAAGACGCCGGCGAGAGCAAGGAGAAGCAGCGCGCCGAGCTCCGGCGCAAGCTCGGCCTGCCCGAGGAGAATCTGCTCTACTTCATCGAGAAGCGCGCCCCGCGGCTCGAGCCGTGGCAGCGCGAGTTGGTGCGCATCGTCCGCCACATCTCGCAGTATTTCTATCCGCAGAAGCAGACGCGGCTGCTGAACGAGGGCTGCGCCACCTTCTGCCATTACGAGATCATGACGCGGCTGCACGAGAAGGGGCTGATCAGCGACGGCGCCTTCCTCGAAGCGCTGCATTCGCATACCAGCGTGGTCTCCCAGCCCGAATACGACGATCCGCGCTACAACGGCATCAATCCCTACGCGCTCGGCTTTGCCATGATGCGCGACATCAAGCGCATCTGCCTCGAGCCCGAGGCCGAGGATCGCGAGTGGTTCCCCGACATCGCGGGCAATGGCGACCCCTATGGCACGCTGCGTCACGCCTGGGCCAATTACCGCGACGAGAGCTTCGTGCTGCAGTATCTGAGCCCGCGCCTCATCCGCGACTTCCGCCTGTTCAAGGTGCTCGACGAAGAGGGCGCGGACGCGCTCGTCGTCAATGCCATCCATGACGAGCGCGGCTATCGCGAGATTCGCCGCGCCCTCGCTCGCCACTACGACCTCGCACGGCACGAGCCCGATATCCAGATCCGCGATGTCGACCTCGCGGGCGACCGCTGTTTGGTGCTGAGCCACGTCGTCCATGACGGCGTGGTGCTGGACGAGGCGAGCGCCAAGGCGGTGCTCGAGCAGCTCGGCGAGCTCTGGCGCTACGGCATCCGCCTCGAGGAAATCGACGCGGCCACCGACCGCATCGTTAAGACCCACGAGATCTCGGCACGGCACTAGGCGCCTGAGACGAGGCTCCTGGGTCCCCTCCCCGTCAGCACGACGATCGCCGCCGTGCTATGAAGCGCGATGGCGAGCAGCAGTGGTGCGGCATAGCTGCCGGCAAGATCGTGCAGCGCGCCGAAAACCGCCGGCGCGAAGCTGAACACCGCCTGGTTCAACGCCACCGCCAACGCCACCACCCGGCCGAGATCGATCGGGGCGAATTCGCGCTCCGCGATGAGCGGCGGCAGCGACACCAGATTGCCGAGGCCGAGCCCGTAGAGGACGCAGGCCGCCAGCAGCGGCATCGCGCCCGAGCCGGTGAGCAACAGCACCAGCCCCAGGGTCTGGAGGGCGAAATTCCCCGCCGCGGCACGGCGGCGGTCGAACCGGTCGACGATCGAGCCGAGCAGCAGCCGGCCGGCCACGGCGCAGAGCGAGGTGAGGCTGACCGCAGCGGCGGCGCCGTCCTCGCCGAGCGTCGGCACGAGCAAGCTGACGAGTTGCGAGACGAGCCCGACCTGGGAAAAGAGACCGAGCGCAAAGGCGGCCGAGAGGGTCCGGAAACCGCGATTGCGCAACAGGGCACGGCGGCTCATCGGCGCCGCTGCCGCGGCAGCTGAGACTGCCTCCCGGCCTCGCCGCTCCGGCACTTCTCCATCGGCCGAGAGACCAAGGCTTTCCGGGGTCGGACGGAGATAGCGGCCGGCGAGCCACCACAGCAGGATCAGCGTCGCCGCCGCCACCATCGCCGCCGCATCGGCAAATCCGAGCCGCCCGATCAGCACCGTCCAGAGCGGCAGGAAGACGACGCCGCCGATGCTGGCGCCGTTGAAGGCGAGGCTCAAGGCGACGCCGCGGCGGCGCGCGAACCAGGGAGCGACCATGGCGTTGATCGCGGCGCTGCTCGTCGCCGACCAGCCTGCGGCGGTCAGCGCCGCCGCGGCGAAGAGCTGCCAAGGCTGAGCCGCCAGCGCCCAGGCCAAGGTTCCCGCCGCAAGCGCGACGGCACCGGCGCGCGTCGTCGCGGTGAGGCCAAAGCGCCGATGCGCATCATCGAGGCAGGCAACGAGCCCGGCGCTCACCAGGTAATGCGCGGTGATCGCCGCCGAGATCAGCGCGACCGGCCAGCCGCGCGCCGCATGGATGGCATGGAGGAACACCGACAACCCGTAGAAGCCGATGCCCCAGGCGAAGACGGCGTAGACGAAAGCCGCGGCGACCACCCGCCAGCCGAAGAAGACGCCGGTCGCGACTGCGCGTTCTGCTGTCATGGGCAGAAGCTGCGCTCGTCCGCCGGGAGCTTCTATCCGGAACGCTTCGGCGAATACCGAAGCATCGTCGCGCACGCCGGATCGACGCTGACCGTGAACCCCCCGTATCGATCGAGTCCATGCGTGCCGCCGCCTTTGCCGCGCCGTTCCCGGCGCTGCATCACATCGGCCGCGAGCGTCGCACATCGGCGGCACGGGTTCTCGCCGTTTTCGGACCCAATCAGATTTTCGCCGGCGACGAAAGCCGGCGCGGCTCACGACGCCGCCATCTCCGTCATCTCCGCCTCGACCCGTTGCCTGAGCGCCGGCTCCTCATAGACGGTGCGCGGCTTCAGCATGTGCCGGACCTCGATCATGAGGCGCTGAACCGCCGCGTCGCGCGCCGCGATCCGGGACAATGCGCCGGCAAAGCGCAGCGAATAGTCGAGATCCGCCGGCCGGTCGCCGCGCGTCCCGGGAAAGGCGAAATCGGGGATCGCCGCCATCATCCACGGCGTCTCGATGAGCGATTTTGCTTCGCCCAGGAACAGCTGCCCCAGCCCCGCCAAGGGATCGCGCTGCGTCGCCCAAGTTCCGAGCAGGCGATGCAGGAGGCTTGCCTCCTTGGCGACCACGGTCATCCCCTGGCCATAGATCGGATTGAAGCGACAGATCGCATCGCCGATCGGAAGGAGACCGTCAGGAAAGGCCTTCAGCTGCTCGAAATGCCGCCAGACGCTCTCGGGTTGACCGAAGCGCGCCAGCTCGCCGATTGGACGGGCGTGCCGCACCGCGTTGTAGAGCGTCGGTGTCGGCAGGTGTCGCAGATAGTCGAGGAGCGCGGTCCACTCGCCGGGCGGGCGGTCGTCGCCGCGGCCGGCCGCCGTCATCATCCAGCGATCGCCCTCGATCTGCAGCATCACGGCGAGGCGCGAGGAGCACGGGGGCTGCGAATGCGTGAGCAGCACCTTCCAGTCGGAGGGAGCCCCGTCGGGAATGTCGAGGCTGGCCGTGGTGTAGCCGAGGTCGATGCCGATCGCAGTCTCGCTCGGCAATGGCCGGCCGATCGATTGCAGCAGGGCTTTGGTGAGCTGGCCGCGTCCGGAAGCATCGACGACGAGATCGGCCAGAAGCGTCTCGCCGACACCCCCTCCTGCCGGCTCGCAGCGCAACCCGACCACGCGCCGGCCTTGAGAATCGGCCAGCAAAGCCAGCGCTCGGGTGTTCGGTCGGCAGGTGACGTTGGCGCGCTCGGATAAGCATCGACGCAAGGTGGACTCGATCAGCGCGCGGCTCATCGTGTAGCTGACCCAACCGAAATCGCGCTGCGGCATCGGCTCGCGCTCCGGCCATTCTTCGCGCATGTCCCGGTTGATCCGCACCTGCACGGCACCCGCACGGACAAGATCGCCCTGGATATCGGGGAAGAGCTCCTCGAGCGCGAGCAGGCCGCCGAGCAGCAAACCATGCGAATGGCGGGCCTGGGGCGTCCCCGACCGCGGCATCGGTTCATCCGGCAGAATATCCCGATCCAGCACGATCACGTGCTCGAACCAATCGGCGAGCGCGCCGGCCGCGGCCAGTCCGCCGATCCCGGCGCCGACAACGATGGCACGCCTGGCGACGGGCTTGGGTGATATCAGCGGGTGGCGCCGTTTGGGCGTGGCGTGCCGCATCTCTATGCCTCCTCGTTGATTGCCGCGAAGAGGCTGGGGCGCCGGCATTACCGGTCGATGTCTCAGAATGGGAGAAGCGTTACGCCCGTAACCGAAAGGATCATCGCTCGCCCCGCGCCATCGCGCCGGCGGCAACCTTCATCGACCCAGGATGAGCAGACGCACAGACGACGCGGCGTCTTACTTCGGCTTCAGCGTCAGCGAGGCGGAGTTGAGGCAGTAGCGCAGCCCGGTCGGCGCCGGTCCATCCTCGAAGACATGGCCGAGATGGGCGGCGCAGCGGCTGCACAGCACTTCGGTGCGCGTCATGAAGAAGCTGCGGTCGGTCTCGGTGGCGATGCGCTCTTCGGTGATCGGCGCCCAGAAGCTCGGCCAGCCCGTACCGGAATCGAATTTGGTGTCGGCGTCGAACAGCTCTTGACCGCAGCAGATGCAGGCATAGACGCCTCGCGTCTTGGTGTTCCAATAAGCGCCGGTGAAGGCGCGCTCGGTGCCTTTGCGGCGGGCGATGCGATATTGCTCGGCGGAGAGCGCAGCCCGCCATTCGGCGTCGGTCTTCTCCACCTTGTCGCTCATCCTCGTCTCCCTCGGCTCGGCGCCGCTATCCTACGGGCGCTCGGCGACCGCGCAAGATCGCCGTCGGCGTTGCCGTTGCGTTCGAACGCGCCTATGTCACCCGGGCGCATCAGCCGCAGGAGGCCGTGCCTTGAGCAACGCAAGCCCCGTCACGCGCTACCGCAACAACCTGCAAGGCGAAATGGACAGCGCCGCGCTCTATCGCGCCTTGGCCGCGGCGGAGCCCAATCCACAGCTCCAGCAGGTCTATAACCGCCTTGCCGCGGTCGAAGAGGCGCATGCCGAGTTCTGGCGAAAGCGGCTCACGGGCGCCGGCGCCTCGACCAAAGGCGGCCATCCCTCCTGGCGCACGCGCGCGCTCGCCTGGGCGGCGCGGCGCTTCGGTCCCGACGTCGTCCTGCCGCTGGTGAGTTCGCTCGAGCGCTCCGATTTCGACAAATACGACGCCCAGCCCGAAGCGCGAGCTGCGGGAATGCCCGCGGACGAGCGATCGCACTCGCGCGTCATCGCCGCCATGGCACGGCCGCCGCATGGCGGGCTTTCCGGCGGCGCGCTGGCACAGCTCGAAGGCCGCCACCGCAGCGCCGGCGGCAATGCGCTCCGCGCCGCCGTACTCGGCGCCAATGACGGGCTCGTCTCCAATCTGAGCCTGGTGATGGGCGTCGCCGGCGCCGAGCTCTCCGCCCGCACCATTCTGGTGACCGGCCTCGCCGGGCTGATTGCAGGCGCCTGCTCGATGGCGATGGGCGAATGGCTGTCGGTCAACAGCTCGCGCGAATTCTATCAGCAGCAGGTCAGCACCGAAGCCGCCGAGCTGAGCGAGTTCCCGGAGGAGGAGAAGCAGGAGCTGGTGCTGATCTATCAGGCAAAGGGGCTTGCGGAGAGCCAGGCCAAGCTGCTCGCCGAGCGCATCATCGGCAATCGCGACACGGCGCTCGACACACTCGCGCGCGAAGAGCTCGGCATCAACCCGGAGGAACTCGGCGGCTCGGCCTGGACCGCCGGCGCGACCTCCTTCCTGCTCTTTGCCGGCGGCGCGATCGTGCCGGTACTGCCGTTCTTTGCGCTCGCCGGCAGCGCCGCGATCGCGGCGAGCCTCGCCCTCAGCGCTGCCGCCATGTTCGCGATCGGCGCGGGAACGACGCTCTTCACCGGGCGCGGCGTCGCCTTCTCGGGGCTGCGGCAGCTCGCCATCGGCATTGCCGCAGCCGGTGTCACCTACGGCGTCGGCAAGCTCATCGGCGTCGCGCTCGCGGGCTAGGGCGACGATGGCCGGGAGCTTCAACCGGTCGGGCGTCGCGCGCTAGCGCGGCGTCGCTTCGCCGCCCTCGACCATCACCGTCTCCACCTCGCCGGCGCCGTTGCGGCGGAAGGCGGCCGCGGCATCGTATTCGGGCGAGCGGAAGCAGGCGATCCCCTGCTCCATGGTGGGGAACTCGATGACGACGAAGCGGTGGAATTTGTGCGGGCCTTCCATCATCTCGTAGCGCCCGCCGCGCGCCAGCACCCGGCCGCCATATTTGGCGATGATCTCCGGAACGAGATCGGTATACTTCTTGTACTCGACCGGATCGATGATCCGGGACCGGGCGACCCAATAGGCCGGCATCGGCACCTCCCGTCGGCTGCGGGCCGCATTAGAGCGCGACGCCGGAGGCTTTGCCATGCCGCTTTCGCATCTAGAGCATTTCCTCATCCAATCCGCCGATCTCGAGGCCACCAAGGATTGGTATGTCCGCGTGCTGGGTCTGCGCGAGGGACCGCACCCCGATTTCGGCGTGCCGGTCTACTGGCTCTATATCGGCGAGCGCGACGTGCTGCACCTCACCGAAGGCGGTGCGACGGTGAGCGAGAACCGCAAGCGCTATCTCGGCCAGGAATCTGAGGCGACCCATGGCTCCGGGGTCGTCGATCACGTCGCTTTCCGCGCCACCGGCCTCGCCGAGATGATCGCGAACCTGCAGCGTCTCGGCATTGCCTTCAAGGAGCGCCAGGTCGACGCCCAGGGCCTCTACCAGCTCTTTCTCTTCGATCCCAACGGCGTCAAGATCGAGCTCAACTTCGCCGCCGCCGAAGCCAAAGGCCGCCGCGCCGAAGTCATGGCATCTGATTTCCGCTAGGCGAACTCGCGCAGCGAGTTCGTCCGCGGCGGCATCAGCGGTTGCGCGAGCAACCGCGGGAGCCGCTCCTCTCCGGCCGGCCTCGTTCTTGGACTACTTCGCCGCCGCCGCGCGTATCGGCTGCTCGGCGGCTGCGATCTCGCTCACCAGCTTTTCCGTGATCGCATCGCCGAAGGATTTGAAATCCTTCACCACCAGCAGGAAGCCGCCGGTGCCGCCGACGACGTTCTGCTGGTAGTATGCCGGCAGCCCTTCCGGCGGCTGGGTATGCGCGAAATAGCCGGGGTTGGGGTGCTCGTTGATGATGGCTAGGCCGTTGATGGTGATGCCCGCCGCAATCGCCTCGGCCCGCGCGTCCAGCACCGGCCGTCCCGAATTGTTGGTGCCGTCGCCCGAGACGTCGATGACGCGCCGCTCCGCCGTCACGCCCGATTTGGCAAAATAGCCGCGGCTGAAATCGAGCGCGGCGCTGATCGAGGTGCGGCCGACGAAGGAACGCGGCGCATGCAGCAAGGTCGCGGCGAAGCTGGCGGCGGTTTCGCCGTCGCGCACCACGGTCCAATCCGCCACCACTTCCTGCTCCTCGGGACCTGACCACTCGACGAAGCAGATGGCGACCGCGCCATGGGCGCCGGCGGCGATCGCCTTCAACACGCGCGGAGAGGTGACCGCCGCGGCATAGCCCTGGCGCTGCAGCTTGAATTCATCATCATCGATGCTGCGCGAGACATCGGCCGCAAAGATGAGCGCGACATCGACGGTCTCCGCGCGCACCGGCGCGGCGTGAGTGAAGAAAGCGGCCATGGCAGCCGCAGCCAGGACCCAGCGCATCGCCGCCTCCCGGAATTCGGACAATTCAGCATAAGCCCGGCGCCCGCCCCCTGGGAAGCACACGAACGCGCGAGGGACGACCGCCAGGCGCCTGCTCTGGCCCCCACCGATGGGCTATAGGAGCGGCATGACGCCGCCCGATCTCGCCTTATGGTCAACCGCTCTGCCGGTGGCGGATGCCCTGCCGGCGCTCGGCGCGGCCCTTGCCGCTCCCGGCGCGGCGGTGCTGCAGGCGCCGCCCGGCGCCGGCAAAACCACGCTGGTGCCGCTGGCACTGCTCGACGCCGCCTGGCTCGGTGGCGGCCGCATCGTCATGCTGGAGCCGCGCCGCCTTGCGGCCCGCGCCGCAGCCCGGCGCATGGCTGACATGCTCGGCGAGGCGGTCGGCGAGACCGTCGGCTATCGCACCCGGCTCGACACCCGCATCGGTCCGAAGACGCGCATCGAGGTGGTGACCGAGGGCATCCTGCTGCGGCTGATCCAGGACGATCCGGCGCTCGACGGCATCGGCCTCGTCATCTTCGACGAGTTCCACGAGCGCAACCTCGACGGCGATCTCGGCCTCGCGCTGGCGCTGGAGGCGCGGCGCCATCTGCGCGAGGAGCTGCGGCTTCTCGTCATGTCGGCGACGCTCGACGGCGAGCGGGTGGCGCGGCTCATCGGCGAGGCTCCGGTCATCACCAGCGCCGGGCAGAGCTTTCCCGTCGCGCTCCGCTATCTCGGCCGGCCGGAGCGGCTCGATACCGCAATCGCCGCGGCCATCCGCCGGGCGCTCGCGGAGGAAGAGGGCAGCCTGCTGGTCTTCCTGCCGGGCGGCGCCGAGATCCGCCGCGTCGAGCGGCTCTTGGGCGAGTTTGCGCCATCGCCGGAGATCGTCGTGGCGCCGCTCTATGGCGATCTGCCGCAAGCGGCGCAGGATGAGGCGATCCGCCCGGCACCGGCCGGACAGCGCAAGCTGGTGCTCGCCACCCCCATCGCCGAGACCAGCCTCACCATCGAGGGGATTCGCGTCGTCATCGATAGCGGGCTGGCGCGCGCGCCGCGCTTCGATCCCGCGAGCGGCATGACGCGGCTCGACACGGTGCGGATCTCGCAGGCCTCGGCCGAGCAGCGCCGCGGCCGCGCCGGCAGGCTGGCGCCCGGGATGTGCTTCCGGCTGTGGAGCGAGGCCGAGCAGACGCAGCTCCGCCCGTTCGCCGTTGCCGAGATCCTCGAAGCCGATCTGGCGCCGCTGGCGCTGGAGCTGGCGCGTTGGGGCGCCCCCGACCCCGCTGCGCTCGCCTGGCTCGACCCACCGCCGGCCGCAGCCTTTGCCCAGGCCGCCGAGCTGCTGCGCGAGCTCGGCGCGCTCGACCGCGAGGGACGCATCACCGCGCATGGCCGCGCCATGGCGCAGCTCGGCCTGCATCCCCGGCTGGCGCATATGGCCCTCATCGCCCGGCAGCAGGGTCAAGGACGGCTCGCGGCCGAGATCGCGGCGCTGCTCGGCGAGCGTGACATCGTGAAAGCGGCGCCCGGCCATCGCGACGCCGATCTGAGGCTCCGCATCGAGCTGCTGCGCGAGCGCGGGCAAGCACGCCACCTGCCCCCCGGCCTGTCGCTCGAGCGCGGCGCCGCGGAGCGGGTTCGCCAGGCGGCGCGGCTGCTGCAACGCCAGCTCGGTCTCGGCGAGGACGAGGCGCCGCCGCCGGGCGCCGCCGGCCGCGTCCTGGCGCAGGCCTATCCCGACCGCATCGCCCAGCGCCGCCCCGGCGCTCTCGGCCAATTCCGCTTGTCGAACGGCCGCGGCGCCGAGCTGCCGCCGACCGACCCGCTCTGCGCCGAGGAATTCCTCGCCGCCGCCGAGCTCGATGGCGAGCGCCGGGTCTCGCGCATCTTTCTCGCCGCGCCCTTGAGCCGCGCCGAGATCGAGGAGGATTTCGCCGCGGCGATCGAGACGAGCGAGACCGTCGCCTGGGAGAGCCGCGATCAGGCGGTGCTGGCGCGCCGGCAGGTGCGCCTCTTCACGCTGGTGCTGAAGGACGAGCCGCTGGCCAATCCGCCGGCCGAGCGCGTCATCGCCGCCCTGCTCGACGGCATTCGCGAGCTCGGGCTTGCCGCCCTGCCCTGGAGCCGCGATGCCGACAGCCTGCGTCAGCGCGTGCTTTTCCTGCGCCAGCTCGACGGCGCCGAAGCTTGGCCCGACCTCTCCGACGCTGCCCTTCTCATCGGCCTCGAGCAATGGCTCGGCCCCTTTCTCGCCGGCATCAGCCGCCGTGCGCAGCTCGAGCGGCTCGATCTCGTCACCATCCTGCGGTCAGGGCTGAGCTTCGAGCAGCTTCGGGCGCTGGAGCGACTGGCACCGACGCATGTGACGGTGCCGAGCGGCTCGCGCCTGCCGATCGACTACGGCGGCGAGATGCCGGTCCTCGCCGTGCGCCTCCAGGAGATGTTCGGCGCGCGCGAGACGCCCACGATCGCCGATGGCCGCGTCCCGTTGCTGCTGCATCTGTTGTCGCCGGCCGGACGGCCGCTGCAGGTCACGCGCGATCTCGGTGGCTTCTGGCGCGGCAGCTATCCCGCGGTGCGCAGCGAAATGCGCGGCCGCTATCCCAAGCATCCCTGGCCCGACGATCCGCTCGCCGCGCCGCCGACGGCGCGGGCGAAGCGCAAGGCACGATAGCGTCGCGCGACCCTACTCGTCGATCTGGGCGCCCTTCTCCCAGAAGGGATAAGGCCCGGCATAGCGGCCGATGACGGCGGTGTGGCTCACCATGCCGCTCGCGGGCCGCCAGAGATGGAGCTGATAGCCGGGCGGCTCCAGCATGAAGCCGGGAGCGCCGTCGGGGGTGAGATCGAGCGTCACTTGATGCGCCGTGCTCGGCGCGGTGCTGGCGATGGCGCGCGGGCCGAGGCGGGCCTGGATCGAGCGGTGGAGATGGCCGCAGAGCACCCGCTCCACCTGAGGATGGCGGGCCAGAATGGCGGCGAAGCGGTCGGCGCCGTTGAGGCCGATGCGGTCCATATGGGCGATGCCGGTGGCGAAGGGCGGGTGATGCATGATGATCACCGTCGGCCGCTCGGGCGCTTCAGCAAGCGTGCGGTCGAGCCATTGCAGCCGCTCCTCGCAGAGCTCGCCGCCGGACTGGCCGGGGATCACCGTGTCGAGCGCGACGAGCCGGACCGGGTGGTCCTCGATGGCATAATGGAGAAAGCCCGAGGCCGGCAGATAGCCATCCACGCGGAAGGCCTGGCGCAGCGCCTCGCGCTCGTCGTGGTTGCCGGGCACGAGATAGACCGGCCTGCCCAGCGGCGCCAGCAGCTCTCGCAGCAGGGCGTACTCCTCGGGCCGGCCGAAATCGGTGAGATCGCCGGTGGCGACGACGATATCGGGGCCGGGATCGAGAGCGGCGACCGCCGCTACGGCGGCAGTAAGGCAGGCGGCGGTGTCGACGACGCGATAGGCGATCTTGCCGCGCGCCTTGATGTGGAAATCGGTGATCTGCGCAATGAGCATTGGAGCCTCACAGCAAGAGGAGCGCGTCCCCGTCCGCCTTGATTGATGAGCGCTTTCAAGGCCGTAGGCGGTCGGCCCGAAAGATTGCGGCCGGCGCCGATTCCGTCAATCGCGCTTCCGGGCGCGGCGGAATGAAGCCAGCCTGAGGCCAAAACCCGACTTCCCGCACCCGCGTCATGGTCTTCCCCTCCCCGTATCCCGGCGTTTTCTGGTTCTCGAGCCTGGCGCCACCGGTGCACCCCCATGATATTTCGGCGCGCCCGCTCTGGCCAGAGCGACGCTCGTTGGGGTATGGCGTTCTCCCCCCGTAGGGCTTAAGGTTCGCCCCCTTCGGCCGGCGGCCGGTCCGCCTCCGGAGTGACGGAGTCATGGCGCATACCACAGTGAACGGCAGCCCGACGGCCTCTGAGAAGATGCGCCAGGGCCTGGTCATCGGCGCGCTTGGCGTCGTCTATGGCGATATCGGCACCTCGCCGCTTTACACCATCAAGCAATGCTTCGAAGACGCGCACAGCGTGACGCAAAGCTCGGTGCTGGGCATCCTGTCGCTGGTCGCCTGGGCGCTGTTCATCACCGTCACGCTCAAATACGTCATCGTCATCATGCGCGCCGACAACCGCGGCGAGGGCGGCATTCTGGCGCTCACGGCGCTGGCGTTGCGGGCCACAGGACGGGGCTCCCAGGCCTATGGCTGGATCCTGGCCGCCGGGCTGGTCGGCGCCGCCCTGTTCTATGGCGACGGCGTCATCACGCCGGCGATCTCCGTGCTGTCGGCCGTCGAGGGGCTCAAAGTCGCAACGCCGCTCTTCGAGCCCTACATCCTGCCGATTACCCTGGTGCTGCTCGGCATACTCTTTCTGGTGCAACGCAGCGGTACGGGACGGGTCGGCGGCTTCTTCGGCCCGGTGACCGCGGTCTGGTTCGTCGCCATCGCCGTGCTCGGCGGCGTCGAAGTCTTCCGCAATCCGCGCATCCTGCTCGCCCTCGACCCGCTCTACGGGCTCACCTTCTTCGTCGCCGATCCGCGCCGCGGCTTCATCCTGCTCGGCGCCGTCGTGCTCGCGGTCACCGGCGCCGAAGCGCTCTACGCCGATATGGGGCACTTTGGCGCGTCCCCGATCCGCCGCGCCTGGCTCTACTTCGTCTTTCCTGCCTTGCTGCTCAACTATTTCGGGCAGGGGGCGCTTCTCCTCGGGGCGCATGGGCCGGCGGCGATCCAGCGCGTGCTCGACAATCCCTTCTACCGGCTCGCGCCCGATTGGGCGCTCTATCCGCTGGTCATTCTCGCCTCGGCAGCAACCATTATCGCCTCGCAGGCGGTGATCTCGGGCGCGTTCTCGATGACGCGGCAGGCGGTGCAGCTTGGCTATCTGCCCCGGCTCGAGATCCGCCACACCTCCGAGCAGGAGATCGGCCAGATTTACGTCCCCCGGGTCAACCTGCTGCTGCTCATTGCGGTCGCGGGCCTGGTGCTTGGCTTCCGCTCCTCCGACAATCTCGGCGCCGCCTATGGCATCGCCGTCACCGGCACCATGAGCATCACCACGGTCCTGGCGCTCGTCTACATGTACGGCGTGCGCCGGTGGAATCCCGGGCTTGCGGCGCTGCTCTTCGGCTTCTTCCTCACCATCGACCTCGCCTTCTTCGCCGCCAATATGCTGAAGATCGAGGAAGGCGGCTGGTTTCCGCTGGTCGTCGCCGCCGCGGTCTATGTCGTCATGACCACCTGGCGCTCGGGCCGCCAGATGCTGCAGCGCGAGCGCGAGCGCGACGCGCTGCCGGTGCAAACCTTCATTGCGACACTTCGCCCCGGGCGGCCGCCGCGGGTTCCCGGCACCTCGGTCTTCATGACCGGCAACATCTCGAACGTGCCCAACGCGCTCCTCCATAACCTCAAGCACAACAAGGTGTTGCACGAGCGGGTCGTGCTCATGACGGTGCAGACCGAGGACATCCCTCATGTCGGTGACGATCAACGCCTCGAGATCCGACACCTCGACCAGAATATCCACACCATCACGTTGCATTATGGCTTCATCGACCAACCCAACATCCCGCGCGCGCTGGCGCAATGCCGCGCCATGCAGTTCCATTTCAACCTGCTCGAAACCTCGTTCTTTGTCGGCCGCGAGAAGCTGGTAGCCGGCAAGGGCACCGGCCTATGGCTCTGGCGCAAGCGGCTTTTCATCTTTCTCTCCAACAGCATGCTGGACGCCACCGAGTTCTTCCGCATTCCGACGAACCGGGTCATCGAGCTCGGCGGCCAGATCGAGCTCTGACGCCGCGGCGACGCCGAATTTCTACTTTCGGTTGTGTAAAATCTTCGCTTTGCGGCATGAGCTCGCGAACTTTGTCTTTCCTCATCCGTTGGTCCCTTTAGCGCCGGCGCCCACGGGACGCCGGGGGTCGCACGGTCAGTGAGGAATGAGCTATGCCCTTCGACGGTACCGGCTATGAGGGCCGCATCGAGGCCCTGGACAAGATGGACAAGGTCATCGATCTGCTGGCCCGCGAGGATCGCTGGTGCAAGCAGCAGCTGCGGTCCTATGACGGGCGCCGCTGCATTCTCGGCGCGATGATGGCCGCGGATGCGACGATCGCGCTGAAGGAGCCGATCCTGCTGGCGATCAAGCAGGTTACCGGCCGCGATTACCTGCGGATCGAGATGTTCAACGATCATCCGCTCACCACCCACGCGTTGGTGGTGCGGGTGCTGACTCAGGCGCGCGAGAACATCATCAACGGCGTCGCCGAGCGGGCGCTCGTCCCGGCATCGGCGGCCTCGGGCACCTGGCTCGGAGGCTCGTTGAAGACGCGGCTGCGCCGCCTCTTCGCTTAGCCGCGGCAGCGTCCCCGGCGACAGCGCCCGCCCCGCGGGCGCTGCGCCTTGCCTCTGTGCCGTCGCAGGCACGAACGCGTAACGCCATCGCAGCTATTGCGCGGCCACAACAGGCCGCGCTTTGCTTTGCGCGCAGAGCGGCCGCGCATCGCGCCCTGATCCTGCCCGGCGCCACCCTTACACGGCTTTAACCAACGCGATTGATCTCGATCAAAGACCGCCGCCGCTGCGGCGCCCCATCATGCTGTCCATCGTTCGGCCCACGCCGGGACCCGTCTCACCCATGCCATTGCCAGGAGGCCAATCGTGAAGGCACTCGTTTATCAAGCGCCGGGGCGGAAGGCGCTCGAAGAGCGCCCGATCCCGGAGATCGCAGCGCCGACCGACGCTATCGTGAAGATCGTCAAGACGACGATCTGCGGCACCGATCTCCACATCTTGAAGGGTGATGTCGCGACCTGCGTAGCGCCCCGCATCCTCGGGCATGAGGGCGTTGGCATCGTCGCCAAAGCCGGCCCGGGGGTGACGACCTTTCGGCCGGGCGACCGCGTGCTGATCTCTTGCATCTCGGCGTGCGGCCGATGCGCTTATTGCCGCCGCGGGATGTACTCC
>DATJLU010000124.1:0-15756 GCA_035509275.1 Allostellaceae bacterium
GATGAGCTTGTCGGACGCCATCCTGTAGACGAGCTTGCCGGTCTCGACCGAGCCGGTGAAGGTCACCTTGCCGACGCTCTTGTGCTCGACCAGCGGCGCGCCGCAGCCGGGGCCGTCGCCGGAGAGGATGTTGAGGATGCCCGGCGGCAGCACCTGATTCATGATCTGGCAGGCGCGCAGCACGGCGAGCGGCGCTTCCTCGGCCGATTTCACCACCACCGCGTTGCCGGCGACCAGCGCCGGCGCGATCTTCAGCGCCATCAGCAGCAGCGGCACGTTCCACGGGATGATGGCGCCGACGACGCCGATCGGCTCGCGCTGGGTGATGGTGAGCATGCCCGGCTTGAACGGCACGCTCTCACCTTTGAGCTCGGAGCCGAGCCCGCCATAGAAGACCAGAACGTCGGCGAAGACGCCGGCCTCGACCCGGCTTTCGGTGCGGATCGCCTTGCCGGTCTCAAGCGTGATGAGGCGCGCGATCTCTTCGACATGCTCGTTGAGGAGGCGCCCGCAATCCTGGACCAGCCGGCCGCGCTCGCGCGAGGCGAGCTTCGCCCAGGCCTTCTGCGCCTTCTGCGCCGCTTTCACCGCAACATCGACATCGGGCGCGGTGCCTTCGGCGGCGTCGCCGATATGCTCCTGCGTCGCCGGATTCACCACCTTGAAGGTGCGGCCCGTCACCGCCGGCACCAGCGCGCCGTCGATCAGCAGCTTGTTCGACAGCTCGCGCGCCAACGCGCGCGGATCAAGCACGGGCTCCAGCCGGTTCTGCAGCATGTGGTACCTCCCGTCATGGCGAAGCGTGCGCGGGTTATAGCGCGGCCTCCGGTCGATGGCGAGGGTCCGGGGTGCGGCGAGAGCGCGGCTGAGTGAGGTAGCCCATCACCAGCGCGACGATCTCGGCCTCGACCTCGGCCGGGCGCGCCGCGGGGGGCGGATCGACGATCGCGCCATGGACCAGCGCGACCGTGGTCTCGAAGACGAAATGCGCGGCAAGGGCGAGGTTGCGCACGGTCGTCTCGCTGCGATGGCGCTTCAGCCAGTCGCGCAGCAGGCGGAGCATGCGTCGGTCTCCGGCGGTGTCCACGGGGGTCTTGTCGTGAAACGGAAACTCGCCCTCGAGCACGGCATGAAGCGCGGCCTCGGCGCGATGCGCCGCCATCAGCGCGCGGACCAGGGTGGTGACGGTGCCGCTGAGCTGTCCGTTCGGCTCGCTCTGAATGGCGGTGCGGAACAGGGTGTGCATCGCCTCGGAATGCCGGTCGCGCAGCGCCACGACGATCGCATCCTTGTTCGGGAAGTACTGATAGATCGAGCCGACGCTCACCCCCGCGACCGCGGCGATCAGATTGGTGTTGGTGCCGGCATAGCCATATTCGGCCAGAACGCGAGCCGCCGCCTCGAGGATGACGTCCACCGTGGCGCGCGAACGCGCTTGCAACGGTGATTTGCGCGGTTTCCGCCGCGTTGGCGGCGGCGTGCCAATGCGAGTTGCGCCGCGGGGCATGGAGCGATAGCCTTTCGAATATGAGCAATTGCTCAGTCGCCAGAGTGGCGGGCGAGCCGGCGCGGGTCAAGACCGCGCGGCCCGCCCGTGAAACCAAGGAGAGCATCATGACCCTGACAGAGGAGCCGGCGCTCGTGGCCGAGACCCCGTGCGGCCTCAACCACCTCGTCCTCAATGTGCGCGATCTCGAGCAGTCGCACCGGTTCTGGACCGAGCTGCTCGGCTTTCGCCATGTCGGCACGCTGCGCCCGCGCGCCGACGGCACGGTGCGCGCCCGGATGCGCTTTTACAGCGGCGAGCAGGGCGGCAAGCTGCGCCATCACGATATCGCTCTGGTCGAGCGGCCCGATCTGCCTGCGGATCTCGGCCTGCGCCCGCAGGCGTTCAACCATCTCGCGATCGGCTTTCCAAGCCGCGACGCCTGGCTCAGACAGATCGCCTTCTTGCGCGGGCGCGGTGTCGAGCTGCACGGCCGCATCGACCGAGGCGTCACCCACAGCATTCACCTGACCGACCCCAACGGCTACGAGATCGAGCTCGTCTACGAGCTGCCGCGCGAGTTGTGGGAAAGCGATATCGACGCGGCGCTCAACCAGTCGGTGGAGCGGCCGATCGAGGCGTGAGCCGCGTCGCCGGTTGTGCGCCGCCGCTAGCCCTCGATCCCGAGCTCCTTCAGCAGCTTCGCGCGGTCGGCGTCGAGCGCGGGCGCCGGCGGGCGCGTCGGCGGGTCGGGGAAGGCGGAGAGCTTCAGCGGGTTGCCGGCGAGCTTGAGCGTGCCGGCGACGGGGTCTTCGACGGTGATCAGCATGTTGCGCGCGACGACCTGCGGATGGGCGAGCGCCTGGGCGACGTTGTTGATCGGACCGCAGGGAATGCCGGCGCGCTCGAAGCGCTCGATCCAGGCGGCGGTGGGCTGCTGCTTCAGCTCGCCTTCGATCTCGGCTTTCAGCTTCGCCTGGTTCTGATTGCGCAGATCATTGGTCTTGTATTCCGGCGCGGCGGCGAGATCGGCGCGGCCGAGCGCATCGCACAGCTTCTGATAGAGCCCGTCATTGCCGGCGGCGACGATCATGGCGCCGTCTGCCGTGGCGAACGCCTCGAAGGGCGTGATCGAGGGATGGCGCGCGCCGAGCGGGCCCGGCACCTGCCCGCTCACGGTGTAGCGCATCACCGCGTTCTCGAGCAGCGCCAGTTGGCAGTCGAACATGCCGATATCGACCTTGGTCGCTTCGCCCGTGCGTTCGCGATGGAGGAGGGCGGCGTTGACGGCGATGGCGGTATAGAGCCCAGCGCCGATATCGCCGATCGACATGCCGATGCGCACCGGCGGCTGACCGGGATGGCCGGTGATGCTCATGATGCCGCCGAGGCCTTGCACGACCATGTCGTAGGCCGGGTGGCGCGAATAGGGCCCGGTATGGCCGAAGCCCGAGGCCGCGGCATAGATCAGACGGGGATAGCGCGGGTGCAGGCTCTCCCAGCCATAGCCGAGCTTCTCCATCGTGCCCGGACGGAAATTCTCCACCACCACATCGGCCTTGGCGAGCAAGGCCTCGAAAATGCGCTTGTCGCCCGCTGCCTTGAGGTCGAGCGCGATCGATTCCTTGCCGCGATTGATCGAGGCGAAATAGGTCGATTTGCCTTTGACGAAGGGGCCGTATTCGCGCGCGTCGTCGCCCTTGCCGGGCGGCTCGACCTTGATGACGCGGGCGCCGAGCTCGGTCATCAGGAAGGTGCAATAAGGCCCCGCGAGAATACGCGAGAGATCGATGACGGTGATGCCGGAAAGCGGCCCCTGTGCGGCCATTTCGTGTGAACCTGCTGCTGGTCGCGACGGCGGCGTCTTAGCGCAGCCTCGCGCGAGCGGCAATCATCGGCGCGGCGCAGGGGCGGCGCCGGCCGCGCATCATGGGCGCTGCTGCATCTCCAGCCGGGCGACCAGCTCGGCGCAGCTATCCTTGTCGATCATCACCGGCGTGCCGCAGAACTCGCAGGTGTAGAAGGTGTTTTGCTGCACCCAAGCGACTTGCTTCACCGTCGTCTTGCGGCAGTGCGGACAGGTGAGCGGGATTTCGCTGATCATTGGGAGGGCACCCCCCGGGGCCTGGCCGGCTCTCGCGCCAGGCGATCCGACGGGCGATGAACAACGATCAGCGCGAAAGGTTCACCGCGTGGCCGGCGAGGGCGCGGCGCCGAGGTCCATCTGATAGGTGATCCACATCGTCCGCTGCGCGTGGCGGTCATAGACGCCGCGCGCGCGGAAGTTGTTGTCGGCAGTGAGCCAGCGGATGAGCGACCAGCCGCGCTTGCGCCCGACCTCGCCCATCGCTTCCAGCAGCCGATCGGCAAGTCCGCTGCCGCGCAGCGCCGGATCGACGAAGAGGTCGTCGAGGAAGCCGGCGGTGCTGCCGGTCAAAGGCCGCGGCATGGGGCGAAAATGCGCGAGCCCGACGACGCGGCCAGCGCCCGTGCGCGCGACGAGCGCCTCGAGGGGATGCGCGGGATCAAGCAGCCAGCGCCAGACCGTGCCGGCAATCTCGTCATTCATCGGCATCTTGTAAAATGTGGCGTAGCCCTCGTAGAGCCGGCGCCAATCGGCGAAATCCTCCGCACGCGGCGGCGCGATGGTGATCTCTTCCATGATCGCTTGATCCCTGCGGCAAGCTGGGCGATGGTCGGCCGAGCTAACACGGGATTGCGCAGCATGTCCATCATTCCCCGGAGCCTGGCCTGCCTTGGGCCGCACGGCTTCCATCACCTGACCTATTGGGAGTGGCAGGGGCCGCCCGGCGCCCGGACCGTGCTCTGCGTCCATGGCCTCACCCGCAATGGCCGCGATTTCGACGCGCTGGCGCAAGCGCTCTCGACGCGGTTTCGCGTCGTCTGCCCGGATTTTCCCGGCCGCGGCCAAAGCCCGTGGCTCGCTGACCCCTCCGATTACAATTACCCGACCTACCTCGCCGATATGGCGGCGCTGATCGCCCGGCTCGATTGCGACGTGGTCGACTGGGTCGGTACCTCGATGGGCGGTCTCGTCGGCTTGCTGCTGGCGGCGCAGCCGGGCACGCCCATTCGCCGTTTCGTCATCAACGATATCGGGCCGCTCATCGCCAAGGAGGGGATTGAGCGCATCGCGACGTATGTCGGGCGCGATCCGAGCTTTCGCGACGGCGCAGAGCTCGAAGCCACGCTGCGCCAGCTCGCTGCTTCCTTCGGCCCGCTCACCGATGCGCAATGGCGCCACCTCGCCGAGATCAGCACGCGGCAGAAGCCGGACGGCACGCTGGGCTTTGCGTATGATCCCGCCATCGGCGATGCCTTCCGCGCCGCGCCGGCCCAGGATGTCGATCTCTGGCCGCAATGGGATCGGATCGCTTGTCCGACGCTGGTGCTGCGCGGCGCGCAGTCGGATCTGCTCCGCCCCGAGGATGCCGCGGCGATGACGCGCCGCGGCCCCAAGGCGAAGCTGGTCGAGTTTCCCGGCATCGGCCATGCGCCGGCACTCATGGCCGAAGATCAGATCGTGGTCATCCGCGACTTCCTGCTGAGCTGAGCGCGCCCGCGCTTTACCGGGATTGAGGGATGGACGCCGAAACCTCGCCCGAGAGCGGGCTCACCGCCTATCTCGCGCCGGAGGGCTATGTCGAGGATCTCCTCGCCGAGCTCGGCCCGGCGGTGAGCGCGGTGCTGGGCCGGCTGGTGCTGGCGCCAGGGCCGCCGCGCCCGGCCGCCTGGGTCGCCAATCTCTGGCATGAGCCGCAGCGGATCCCGATCACATCGATCGGCGATGCCGCGCAGAAGCTGCGTGCGATCCAGCGCAATTGGGCGCTCTATTCCCACGCTCATCACCGCCGCGCCGCGCTTATCCTCGAGCGGCTGCCGAAAGTCTCGGCGAAGCCGCTGGTCTTCGGCACGCCGGCGCCGACGGCGCCCCTCGGCTCCTGGACGCTGCTCGACGCCGATACCGTGCTGGCAGCGCCGCGCTGCTCGAGCCCTTTTCCCAATGGCGAGGTGAGCTTCGTCGAGGACCGGGCGGCGCCGCCGAGCCGGGCCTACCTCAAGCTGTGGGAGCTCTTTACCCTAACGGGGGAAAAGCCCCGCCCGGGCGAGCTCTGCCTCGATCTCGGCAGCAGCCCCGGCGGCTGGACCTGGGTGCTGCAAAGCCTGGGGGCGCGGGTGATCAGCGTCGACAAGGCGCCGCTCGATCCGCGCATCGCCGCGCTCCCGGGCGTGACGATGCGTCGCGAGAGCGCTTTTGCCCTGGAGCCAAAAAAGATTGGTGGGATAGATTGGGTGTTCTCGGACGTTGTCTGTTACCCCCGCCGTCTCCTCGCTCTCGTCGAGCGCTGGCTGGCGGCCGGAAATTGTCGTCGTTTTGTTTGTACGCTGAAATTCCAAGGGCCTACCGACCATGAGACAGCCCGCAGATTTGCCGCCATTCCCGGCTCGCGCCTCCTCCATCTACACCAGAACAAGCACGAGCTCACATGGATCCGCTTGAGCTGAGCCGGGCGGCCGCGGCGCTCGCCCTGTTCCCGGTTTTCGTGCCGCGGGCGCCCTGGCTCGGCGGCGATCTGCAGACGCTGCGCAATTTCCTGATCCGCCGCTACCCCGACCTGCGCCGCTACGCGACCGAGCGCCTCACCCTGCCGCTCGGCGACGGCAGCGGCGACCGGCTGCTCGCCGCCCTGAACCGGCCACATGGTGAGGTGAAGCCGGCAAAGCCGCTGGTCATCCTGGTGCACGGGCTCAGCGGCTGCGAGGACAGCTTCTACCTGCTCAATACGGCGGCAGAGCTGCTGCGCTTGGGGTTCTCGGTGCTGCGGCTCAACCAGCGCGGTGCCGGGCCGTCGCGGCCGTTCTGCCGCTATCAATACCATGCCGGCCGCAGCGAGGATTTCGCCGAGGCGCTGGAGCGCCTGCCGCCGGCGCTGACGGAAGCCGGGGTCGTCGCCGTCGGCTATTCGCTCGGCGCCAACATGCTGCTGAAATATCTCGGCGAGTGGGGCCGCCGCGCGAGGGTCAAGGCCGCGGTTTCGGTGTCATCGCCGCTCGACCTCGCCGGCACTTCGCGCTGGATGATGCGCCGGCGCAGCGCGATCTATCAAGGCTATCTCTTGCGCGAGATGCGGCGCGAAGCCTCCGCGCCCGGGGCCGAGCTCACCCCCGCCGAGCGGGAAGCCATCCGCGAGGCGCGCAGCATCTGGGAGTTCGACCATCGCTTCACCGCGTCACGCAACGGCTTTGCCGGCGCCGAGCCCTATTACGAGAGCAATGCCGCCAAGCGCTATCTCGACGGCATCGGCGTGCCGACGCTGGTCATCCACGCGCTCGACGATCCCTGGATCCCGGTTGAGGCCTATCTCAGCTATGATTGGGGCCGCAACCCCAACCTGATGCCCCTGCTGGCGCCGAGCGGCGGCCATGTCGGCTTCCAAGCCCGCGGCCACCGCGTTGCCTGGCACGACGTCTGTATCGCGCAGTTTTTGGAGCAGGTGTGAGGGCGGCGGGTTCGGCAATCCCGTGGCGCCACTTGGACCAAGGTGGCGCGTTGAGATCGTATGGATTCCCGCTTTCGCGGGAATGACGGAATAATTCGATTTTGCTTTGGAATTCGTCTCCCCCGCGAAAGCGGGGGTCCATTTTCGAGCCGCACGATGTCAGCGCCTTTGCTGCGTGCTTCCTTCACACGCTCGAAAGCGGAAAACCAGAAACTCTGGGTCCCCGCTTTCGCGGGGAAGCAGGAAATAATTTATAACCAGCTACTTATGGGCCTAACATCACGTTCAATCGCAACCGCCGTCACCCCGTCTTCAGCGCCTTGGCGGCGTCGACCGCGGAATAGGTGAGGATGCCGTCGGCGCCGGCGCGCTTGAAGCCCAACAGGGTCTCGAGGATCACCGAGGGATCGAGCCAGCCGCGCTCGACCGCGCCCATCAGCATCGAATATTCGCCGCTCACCTGGTAGGCGAAGGTCGGCACGCCGAAGCGGTCTTTGACGCGGCGGAGGATGTCGAGATAGGGGAGGCCGGGCTTCACCATCACCATGTCGGCGCCTTCGGCGAGGTCGAGCGCGATCTCGCGCAGCGCCTCGTCGCTGTTGGCGGGGTCCATCTGATAGGTGCGCTTGTCGGCCTTGCCGAGCGAGGATTTGGAGCCGATGGCATCGCGGAACGGGCCATAGAAGGCGGAGGCGTATTTTGCCGCATAGGACATGATGCGGACGTGCTCGAAGCCCTTGGCGTCGAGCGCATCGCGGATGGCGCCGACGCGGCCATCCATCATGTCCGAGGGCGCGATCACATCGCAGCCCGCCTCGGCCTGGATCAGCGCCTGGCGGCAGAGGATCGCGACCGTCTCGTCATTGGCGACCTCGCCCGCCCGCACCACGCCGTCATGGCCGTGGATGGTGAAGGGATCGAGCGCGACGTCGCAGAGCACGCCGAGCGCGGGCAGCGCCCGCTTCACCGCGCGCACGGCGCGGCAGACCAGATTCTCGGGATTGACCGCCTCCTCGCCATCGGGCGTTTTGAGGCCCGCGGGGGTCGCGGGGAAGATGGCGATGAGCGGGATGCCGAGCGCCTCGGCCGCGCCGGCGGCGTCGACCAGCGCCGGGATGGAGAAGCGATCGACCCCCGGCATGGAGAGGACCGGCGCACGCGCGGCTTTCTCGTCATGGACGAAGACCGGCCAGATCAGGTCGGAAGCGGCAAGCGCGTGTTCGGCGACGAGACGTCGCGACCAGTCATCGCGGCGGTTGCGGCGCATGCGGATACGGGGATAGGCGCCGAGCGGCTGAGCGGGCGGGCGGGTCAAGACGGCCTCAAGGGCGGACGCGAAGGTTGGCGATGATAGGCTCGCGCGTCAGCGGTGACAACCCGATGGCAGGTGCCATTCCAGCCATGCGAGGGCGATGGTTGAGGCGCGGCGGCGGCGCGGGCAGAATGGCGCGGCGCCGCGCGACCGGCGGCCAAGGAAGTCCAGGGGAGGAGTAGAGAGCTCATGTCCGATCCGACGCTGCGCAGCGGCATTTTCCTCGCACCTTTCCATCCGACCGAAGAGGATCCGACCCTGGCCATCCGCCGCGACCTCGAGCTGGTCGAATGGCTCGACCGGCTCGGCTACGAAGAGGCGTGGATCGGCGAGCATCATTCCGCCGGGTTCGAGATCATCTCGTCGCCGGAAGTCTTCATCGCCGCGGCGGCGGAGCGGACGAAGCGCATCAAGCTTGGCACCGGCGTCGTCTCGCTGCCCTACCACAACCCGCTGATGGCGGCGAACCGCATCATCCAGCTCGACCACATGACCATGGGCCGCGTCATGTTCGGTGCGGGACCCGGACTGCTCGCCTCGGATGCGATGATGCTCGGCATCCAGCCGATCCAGCAGCGCGACCGCATGATGGAAGCGCTCGACGTCATCCTCCGCCTCTTCCGCGGCGAGACCGTGACCGAGACCCGCGACTGGTACACGCTGAAGGACGCGAAGGTCCACCTGCTGCCGTTCACCAAGCCCTATCCCGAGGTCTGCGTCGCCAGCACGGTGACGCCCTCGGGCGGGCGTGCCGCCGGCAAATACGATCTCGGCATGCTCTGCGTCGCGGCAACCCAGCCCGACGGCTTCGATGCGCTTGGCGTCAATTGGAATACCGCGCAGGAGATCGCCGCCGAGCATGGCCGCAAGATGGACCCGGCGCGGCTCCGCCTCGTCGGCCCGATGCACATCGCCGAGACGCGCGAGGAGGCGCGGCGCAACGCCAATTTCGGTTTCTACAAATGGTTCGACTATTTCCAGCGCATCAACCCCGCGCGCTTCGCCAGCCTGCCCAAGGGCGATCCGCTCGACATCCTCATCGCCGGCGGTGCCATTGTCTGCGGCACGCCGGAGGATGCGATCAAGCAGATCGACCGGCTCTACGCCAAGCAGGGTCAGTTCGGCGCCTTCCTCCAGCTCGCGCATAACTGGGTGAATTGGGACGCAACGAAGAAATCCTACGAGCTCTATGCGCGCTACGTGGTGCCGCATTTCCGCAAGGCCAATCGGCATCGTGTCGAGTCATTGGAATGGACGACGGCGCATAACCAGGAGCTGGTGGCGATGGCGCAGCAGGCACAGCAAGCGATGTTCGCCAAGCACAAGGCCGAGCGCGAAGAGAAGGAGAAGGCGAAGGGGCGGGCGGCGGAGTAGGGGGGAGAGCGTTGTCGTGCGAGGCGCCCCCTCACCCTCCCACGCTTCGCGTGGGCCCCTCCCTCTCCCGCTTGCGGGAGAGGGGCGGGGTGAGGGTCGCTGGCCGCGCCTTGCATTTCTGATTTCAGGCGCCTGAGGTATCATCCCGCCGCATGGAGTTCTCTCTTACCGAAGAGCAGCGTGCGATCCAGGAGACGGCGCGCGCGTTTGCCGAGCGCGAGTTCCGCCCCAACGCGGCGCGCTGGGATGAGGAGTGCATCTTCCCGATCGATGCGCTGCGCGCCGCCGCAGCGCTCGGCTTTGCCGGGATCTATGTCGGCGAGGATGTCGGCGGCTCCGGCCTCGGGCGGCTCGATGCGGCGCTGATCTTCGAGGAGCTGGCGGCCGGCTGCGTTTCGACGGCGGCCTATCTCTCCATCCACAACATGGCGGCGTGGATGATCGACCGCTTCGGCAATGAGGCGCAGCGCCGGCGCTTCCTGCCGAAGCTGACGAGCATGGAGCATTTCGCCAGCTATTGCCTGACCGAGCCCGGCGCCGGCTCGGATGCGGCCGCGCTCAAGGCGCGCGCGCGGCGCGACGGCGACGATTACGTCATCGACGGCGCCAAGGCGTTCATCTCCGGCGGCGGCAGCAGCGATGTCTATGTGGCGATGCTGCGCACGGGCGGGGAGGGACCGAAGGGCATCTCCACCATCGTCGTCGAGAAGGGCACGCCTGGCCTTTCCTTCGGCAAGAAAGAGAAGAAGCTCGGCTGGAACAGCCAGCCGACGGCGATGGTGATCTTCGAGAATTGCCGCGTGCCGGTGGCGAACCGCCTCGGCGAGGAAGGCGACGGCTTCAAGATTGCGATGATGGGGCTCGATGGCGGCAGGCTCAACATCTCGGCCTGCTCGCTTGGCGGCGCGCGCGCCTCGCTCGAAGCGGCGCAAACCTATCTCGGCGAGCGCTCGCAATTCGGCCAGAAGCTCGCCGAGTTCCAGGCGCTGCAATTCCGTTTCGCCGATATGGCAACCGAGCTCGAAGCGGCGCGGCTGATGGTGTGGCGCGCCGCGGTGAGCCTCGATGGCGCCGATCCCGAAGCGACGCTCCACTGCGCCATGGCCAAGCGCTTTGCCACCGATGCCGGCTTTCACATCTGCAACGAGGCGCTGCAGCTCCATGGCGGCTATGGCTATCTGAAGGATTTCCCGCTCGAGCGGCAGCTGCGCGATGTGCGCGTCCATCAAATCCTGGAAGGGACCAACGAGATCATGCGCGTCATCATCGCCCGCCGCCTGCTCGCCGCATCGAACCGCCGCCCATGAGCCGAACCGACGAAATCCTGCTCAAGCAACAGGGCGGGCTCGGCATCATCACGCTCAACCGGCCGAAGGCGCTCAACACGCTGTCCCTGGCGATGTACCGCGTGTTCGATCCGCAGCTCGTCGCCTGGGGCGGGGAGGCGAGCGTCCACGCACTCGTGGTGCGCGGCGCCGGCGACCGCGCCTTCTGCGCCGGCGGCGATGTGCGCGCGATCTATGATGCGCGGCATCAGCCGCAGGGCGCCGGCGACTACAAGGCGGATTTCTTCCGCGAGGAATATTGCCTCATCCAACGCGTCCACCGTTTTCCCAAGCCCTATATCGCGCTGGTCGACGGCATCACCATGGGTGGCGGCTGCGGCATCTCGATCAACGGCACCTATCGCATCGCCACCGAGCGCACGCTCTTCGCCATGCCGGAGGTGCATATCGGGCTCTTTCCCGATGTCGGCGCGAGCCGGTTTCTCACCCTCTGTCCCGGCTTCCTCGGCCGCTATCTCGCGCTCACCGGCGCCCGGATCAAAGCGGCCGATGCGCTTTATTGCGGCTTCGCCACGCATTACGTGCCGCATGAGCGGATCGCCGATCTCACCGCGGCGCTGGCGGCGCTCGCCTGGCATCCGCAAGCCCGGCATCGCCAGATCGAGGCGGTGATTGCGCGCTTTGCCGCCGATCCCGGGAAAGCGAGCCTGCCGGCGCTGCAGCGCGACATCGACCGCTGCTTCGGTGGAGAGTCTGTCGACGCGATTGCCGCCGCACTCGGCCGCGAAACGGCGCCTTGGGCGAAAGACGCGCTGGCGGCGATCGAGCGCGCTTCGCCGCTCAGCCTCAAGATCACCTTCCATCAGCTCCGCCTCGGCCGCGGCATGTCGATCGAAGAGGCGCTGGCGCTCGAATACCGCATGACGCAGCATGTGATGCAGGGCCACGATTTTTTCGAAGGCATCCGCGCTCTGCTCGTCGACAAGGACAACACGCCGCGCTGGCAACATCGCTCGCTCGCCGAGGTGGGCGAGGCCGAGGTGGCGGGCTATTTCGAAAGTTTGGGTGAGCGCGAGCTGCGCTTTGCCTGAGAGAAGGCGCCACAGCGCCGGGAGGAAGAGATGAGGATCGGCTTTATCGGGCTCGGCAACATGGGCGGGCCGATGGCTGCCAATTTGATCAAGGCGGGCCATGCGGTGACGGGGTTCGATCTGTCGAAGCCGGCGCTCGAGGCTTTGGCCAAGGCGGGCGGCAAAACCGCGGCCAGCGCCGCAGCGGCGGTCGGCGAGGCCGAGCTCGTCCTCACCATGCTGCCGGCGGGTCCGCAGGTGCGCCAGGTCTATACCGGCGCGGGCGGCCTCCTCGCGGCGGCGGCAAAAGGCGCCCTCCTCATCGACAGCTCGACCATCGATGTCGAGACCGCGCGCGCGGTGGGCAAGGCGGCGGCGGCGCAGGGCTTCGACATGCTCGATGCCCCGGTCTCGGGCGGCGTCGGCGGCGCCGCGGCCGGGACGCTCACTTTCATGGTGGGCGGCAGCGAGGCGGGCTTTGCCCGCGGCCTGCCGGTGCTGCAGGCGATGGGCAAGACCATCGTCCATGCCGGCCCCGCCGGCAACGGCCAGGCGGCCAAGATCTGCAACAACATGATGCTCGGCATCAGCATGATCGCGGTGTCCGAGGGCTTCGCGCTGGCCGAGAAGCTCGGCCTAGACTGGCAGCGGCTCTTCGACATCAGCTCGAAATCCTCGGGCCAATGCTGGGCAATGACGAATTATTGCCCGGCCCCCGGCCCGGTGCCGGCGGCGCCCTCCAACCGGGACTACCAGGCAGGGTTTACCGCCGACATGATGCTCAAGGACCTGAAACTGGCGCAGCAGGCGGCGCAGGCTTCGGGGGCGACCACCCCTTTGGGGGCAGAGGCGGCGGCGCTGTTCCAGATGCTGGTCAATGGCGGGCTCGGACCCAAGGATTTTTCGGCGATTTTCCGCATGATTCGCGGCGGCGGCGAGCGCTAGACCGGGAGCAAACCGGGCGATTTCGCCTCAAGGATTAATTAACCCGGGCCTTTTACCTTGGACCCCTGCCGGACCGACTGCCGGGGGTAGCGAGGGAACATGCAGGCCGCCTATCTCGACGTCATCGCGCTCATCGAGCGCCTCCACCGCCAGTTCTTGGAAGTGGTCAAGCTCGAGCTGGATACGCAGGGCGTGCACGACATCAACAACGTGCAGGCCATGATCCTCTTCAACATCGGCGACCTCGAGATGACGGTCGGCGAGTTGACGCTTCGGGGCTGCTATCTCGGCTCCAACGTCTCCTACAACGTCAAGAAGATGGTCGAAGCCGACTATCTCGTTCAGGAGCGCTCGGCCCATGACCGCCGCTCGGTGCGCGTCAAGCTCTCCGAGAAGGGCCAGGCGCTGCGCCAGAAGATCGTCAAGATGCATGAGCGTCATGTCGAAGCCCTGGCGAAGGGCCCGCTCACCGAACAGGACCTGACCAGCGCCTTTGCCGCGCTGCGCCGGCTCGACCGTTTCTGGACCACGACCGTGGAGCTCGGCGCCCGCGCGGTGCAGTTCACGCCCGCCGCCTGAGATCGCACGCATCGCTGACGACGCCGCGCCGGCTCCCGCCGGCGCGGCGTCGGCGTTTTGGCGTCCGGGCGGCGGTGGCAGGATGCGCGCCGGGTCGACAGCAGCGGAGATACGGCTACCTGAGCAAGTTCCCAGGACGCCCCGACGGCAGTGCCCAGAGCGATAGCGCTCGCGGAGGAATGCGCGGAGCGGCGGACAGTTGACTGAGCGCCGGAACGACGCAGTGATCGCCCTATAGGCGAGAACCTTCCACCCTGCGGTGAGAGACAAGATTTCAATGAAACTTTTGTTAGTTGATGTCACTGCTTCCCCCGCGGCACAGTTCGGCAATGGTGCCGGCCTCAGTGCGGGTGTTGCCGCTCCCGACGCTCGTCCTCATCGTGCTCGCCTATGCGCTCTGTTGCTGGTGGGATGGCCGAGAGGAGCGCCGGCGGGCGCGGCGCGTTGAGCGAGAACTGGCGGATATCGAACGCCAGGAGCGCGAGCGCAGCGAGCCATGGCTGTAAGCGGGTCGCTCCGGCGCCACGGCCGGCCTCACGAAACCGGGTGGCGGGGACCCGCGTTCCGCCGGATGTCGTAAACGCCGCAGCGAGTCGCCCCCGCGCTTGGCGACGGCAGTCTTTGAGAGCGCGACACTGTGTCAAAGATGAGCCGATGGCACAACCCATCCGAGATTTTGGAGCGACGGAAGTCGGGGCGACGTTGGCGGGAGGTGCTGTCCGCGTACACGATCCTCATCGTCGACGATGATCCGCTGGTGCTGGATGTCGTCGCCAAGATCCTGGCAGCGCCCGGCTGTACCGTGCTGACGGCACGGGACGGCGCCGAGGCGCTCAGAATGCTCGGCGAGCGCAGCGTCGAGCTGATGATCACCGACCTGATCATGCCCGGTCTCGATGGCGTGCAGCTCGGCATCCAGGCCAAGCTCTTGCAACCCTATCTGCACATCATCTACATCACCGGCTTCGCCGACATCGCGAAGCGCGCACGCTACGGCAGAGTGCTGCATAAGCCGATCCGCCTCGCAGACCTCATCCAGACCGTCAAACGCGAGATGATGGTGTAGCGGCCGCCGGGCCGGCGTCGGCGCTTTGGCGTCCGGGCCGCGCTGCGGTAAACTCTTCCGGCACAGCCCAGGGAGGAGAGAATGGCGATGCTCGCTGACGCCGATGCCCGTGCCGAGATCCGCATCGAGGATGTCGAATATCAGCGCCAGGGCGGTCGCGCCTTGCTGGCGCGGCTCTACCATCCGAGTGGCACCGGGCCGTTCCCGGCGGTGCTGCAGGTCCATGGCGGCGCCTGGACGAGCAAGGACCGCACCGACAACGACTACATCGCCAAGGCGCTGGCGCGCAGCGGCGTTCTCGTTGCCTCGATCGATTTCCGCATGCCGCCCGAAGCCGGCTATCCCGCGTCACTGGCCGACATCAACCTCGCGACGCGCTGGCTCAAGGCGCGCGCCCGGCAGTATGGCAGCCGCGCCGATTGGGTCGGCGCGTTCGGCACCTCGAGCGGCGGCCACCAGGTGCTGCTGGCGGCAATGCGCCCCGAGGATCCGCGCTATCGCGCGCTGCCGCTCGCCGAAGCGCCCGAGACCGATGCGCGGCTCGCCTTCGTCATCTCGGGCTGGGGCGTGCTCGATCCGGTGCTGCGCTATGGCCTCGCGCAGAAGGCCAAGAACGCCGAGCTCGTCGCCAGTCACGACGCGTTCTGGGGCGGCGAAGCGGCGACCAGCGATGGCAGCCCGCCGGCCATCCTGGCGCGCGGCGAGCGCGTCTTCCTGCCGCCCGCTTTGCTGTTCCAGGGCGATGCCGATGAGTGGGTCCCGACCGCGGTGACCGAAGGCCTGGTCGCGGCCTGGCGCAAAGCCGGCGGCGAGATCGAGCTCATCCTCTATCCCGGTGGCAAGCACGGCTTCATGACCGGCAAGCCCGACGCTCCCTATGCCGGCAAAGCGATCGCGGCGATGCAGGAGTTCATCCGGCGGCAGGTGGGGTAGGGGCGCGGTCCGACTACACGCTAATTTTTCTTAGCCCCTCCCCCCTTGAGGGGGAGGTCGGCAGCGCGTCAGCGCTGCCGGGTGGGGGGTGCGGCGCCCCGGTGCGCGTTGTGAGCTGCGGCATGTGGATGACTATTTCTTTTTTGCGCGCTTCGCGCGCGTACCCCCCTCCCAACCCGAGCG
>DATJLU010000125.1:0-8124 GCA_035509275.1 Allostellaceae bacterium
ATGGCCGGCTTCTGGCAAAGCCGGTTCGACCGCCTCGAAGATCTGCTCAAAAGGATGGACCAATAACCGTCGATAGATGAAACGGCACGCCGCGAACGCGGCACAGGAAGGGGAATTCCGATGAAGATCAAATTGACCAGCGTCTACGTCGACGACCAGGAAAAGGCTCTGCGCTTCTATACCGACGTGCTGGGCTTTACCAAGAAGGCCGATTTCAGCAATGGGCCATATCGCTGGCTGACTGTGGCCTCACCCGAGGAGCAGGACGGAACCGAGCTGCAGCTCGCGCTCAACGACAACCCGGCGGCCAAGGCCTACCAGCAAGCCATATTCCAGCAGGGCCAGCCCGCGATAATGTTCTTCAGCAGCGACATCAAGGGCGACTACGAGCGGATCAAAGCGCGCGGCGCCCAGTTCGCCCTGCCGCCGACCGAGGCGACCGGCTCGACCATCGCCAAGCTGGACGATACCTGCGGCAATCTCGTTCAAATCACGCAGCTGGCGCGCTGGTAGGGCCGCCGGCAGCACGGCGACCCCGCAAGCGCCGGCTCTCTGCACGCCGATGCCGAAAGTGATCGGTCGATGAACGAGCCACCAATCGAAACGAGATCCGTCGTCATCGAACGTGAGTTCGCCTGTCCGCCGGAAAAGCTCTGGCGCGCGCTCACGCAGCCGCACCTGATCGAGGAGTGGTTGATGAAGAACGACTTCAAGCCAGTGGTCGGTCACCGCTTCAATCTTCGCAGGAGCCCCCGACCCGACGTGGCGATCGTCGTCGACTGTCAGGTCCAGGTCGTCGAGCCGAACAAAACGCTGTCTTACACCTGGGCGGCTTACGGTCTCGAGAGTGTCGTCACCTGGACGCTCACGGCGACGAACACGGGGACCCATCTGCGCATGGAGCAGTCGGGCTTCCGGCCGGATCAGCAGCCGGCCTATCAGGGCGCCAAAGGCGGGTGGCAGCGCTTCCTCGCTGCGCTTGAGCAGGTCGTGGCGCGGATGGACTGACGCGCTGCGGAGCGAGTCGAAGCGGGGTCAGGAGAGGAGGAGAAACCGGCATGAAGAAGAGAGGGTCGGAGAAAAGCAAGTCTCCGTCTCAGCTGATCGATGCGAGGATCAAGGAGCTTGGCGACTGGCGCGGCGAGATGCTCGGCCGGCTCCGCCGCTTGATCAAGGAAGCCGATCCCGAGATCGTCGAAGAATGGAAGTGGCGAGGGGTTCCGGTGTGGTCGCACGCCGGCTTGATCTGCACCGGCGAGACCTACAAGACCGTGGTGAAGATGACCTTCGCCAAAGGCGCCGCTCTGAAGGATCCGTCGGGCCTCTTCAATTCCAGCCTGGACGGGAACACAAGGCGTGCCATCGACCTGCGCGAGGGCGAGATGATCGACGAGGAGGCGTTGAAGACCCTGGTTCGCGCCGCCGTGACGCTGAACAAGTCGAGAGCCTAGTCGCTTGCTTCTGTCCGTCATTCCCGCGAAAGAGTGTGTGGGGAAATCGAGGTCGACGAAGCTGGCGCTTTGAGAATACTTTGATTTTGCTTTAGAAGTCGTCGCCCCCGCTTGCGCGCTAGGGTACGTACAAATCGCACGGCGAAGCCACCATATCCCCGGTTTCGCCTTGCCCGCGAAAGCGGGCATCCAGGAGCTTCAGCCGCGATGAATGGAGCGCATGTCTCTGGGTCCCCGCTTTCGCGGGGACGGCGGGAAAGATACTGGAATCTCAGTGTTTTTTGAGATGTGTACGGACCCTAGCGCGAAAGCGGGGGTCGATCTCCGAGCCGCACGATGTCGGCGAAAACATCTTTGCGCGTTGCTTCCCGGCAAGTGCCCGGCGCGATTGCCCGCCTGGCCGGCGCCGTGTTAGCGTCGTCTCGCCCGGCGGGGCTGCACACAAATTGAACCGCGACCATATAATTCCGTAAAATCAAAGACTTCAGGGGGATTTCTGATGAAATATCTGAAATCGCTCGGCGCCGTCATGACCGCCGCGCTGCTCAGCCTTTGCTGGACCGGTGCGGCCGAAGCGGGCCCGACGCTCGATGCGGTGAAGAGCCGGGGTGTCGTTACCTGCGGCGTCAGCACCGGGCTGGCCGGCTTCTCCATGCCTGACCGCCAGGGCAACTATCAGGGGCTCGACGCCGATACCTGCCGGGCGATTGCCGCCGCCGTGCTCGGCGATGCCAAGAAAGTGAAGTTCGTCCCGGCGACGGCGGAACAGCGCTTCACCTTGCTGCAGGCCGGTGAGGTCGATGTGCTCACGCGCAACACCACCTGGACCTTGCTGCGTGAGGCCGAAAACGGCTTCCTCTTTGCGCCGGTAACCTATTACGACGGGCAGGGCTTCATGGTGGCGAAGAAGCTCGGCGTCAAAAGCGCCAAGGAGCTCGATGGCGCCACGATCTGTGTCCAGCCCGGCACCACCACCGAGCTCAATCTGGCGGACTATTTCCGCACCAACCACATGCAGTTCAAGCCGCTCGTCATCGAGAAGCTCGACGAGGTCGAGAACGCCTTCTTCTCCGGCCGCTGCGATGCCTATACTACCGACCGCTCCGGCCTCGCCGCGACGCGCGCCGCCAAGGCGCCCAATCCCGATGATTACATCATCCTGCCGGAGGTCATCTCCAAGGAGCCGCTGGCGCCGGCGGTGCGGCATGGCGATGATGAATGGTTCGACATCGTGCGCTGGACGGTCTTCGCCATGATCGACGCGGAAGAGAAGGGCGTGACCTCGGCCAATGTCGATCAAATGCTGAAGAGCGACGATCCCGAGGTGCAGCGCATGCTGGGGGTGACGCCGGGCATGGGCAAGGCGCTTCACCTCCCAGAGAACTGGGCCTATCAGGTGATCAAGCAGGTCGGCAATTACGGCGAAGTGTTCGAGCGCAATGTCGGCCCCAATACGCCGCTGAAGCTGGAGCGCGGCCTCAACCAGCTCTGGACCAAAGGCGGGTTGATGTACGGCATGCCCTTCCGCTGAGCCGCGCAGCGCGGCCGGAATGAGCAGCGTCGAAAGCCCACCTCGCTCCGCCGCGCCCGCGCGGCTTCCCCTTCTTCATGACGAGCGCCTGCGCGGTATCGCTTTTCAGATTGCGGTGGTCGCCCTCGTCGCGGCGCTCTTCCTCTATCTCGGCGCCAATGTCATCGACAATCTGCGCCGGCAGGGCATCGCCACCGGCTTCGGTTTCCTGCGGCGCGAAGCATCGTTCGCCATCGGCATGGCGCTCATCCCGTTCAGCCCGGCCGATACCTATGCGCGCGCGCTGCTGGTGGGCTTTCTCAACACGCTGCTGGTGGCTGCGCTCGGCATTCTGCTCGCGACGGTGCTCGGCTTCTTCATCGGCATCGCCCGGCTCTCGCGCAATTGGCTCGTCAGCCGCCTCGCCCTCGCCTATGTCGAGATCATGCGCAACACGCCGCTGCTGCTGCAGCTCTTCGTCTGGTGGGACCTGCTGCGGATCGACGCGCCGCAGCCGCGCGCGGCATGGCAGCCGCTGCCGCATGTCTATATCTCGAACCGCGGCATCTATTTTCCGGTGCCGGTTTATGATCCGCTATACCTCTGGATGGTCGCGGCGGCCGCTTGCGGCATCGCCGGGGCGCTGCTGCTCCGGCGCTGGGCGAAGCGGCGCCAGGCGCTGACCGGCCGGCCGCTGCCGGCGGGATGGCTCGCCGCGGCCGCGATCGTGCTGCCGCCGGTCGCCGTGTTCCTCGCCGGCGGCGCGCCCCATCTGCTCGACCTGCCGCAGGTGACGCGGTTCGATTTCACCGGCGGCGAGAGCGTTACTTTCGAGTTCGCAGCCATGCTGCTGGCGCTCGGCGTCTATACCGCCGCTTTCATCGGCGAGATCGTGCGTGCCGGTATCCTGGCGGTGCGCCGCGGCCAGGTCGAGGCCGCCGAGGCGCTGGGCTTGCGCCGCGGCCAGACCTTGCGCTTCGTCGTGCTGCCGCAGGCGATCCGGGTCATCGTTCCGCCGCTCACCAGCGAGTATCTGAACCTCACCAAGAACAGCTCGCTCGCCGTGGCCATCGGCTTTCCCGATCTCTTCTCGGTCGGCGGCACCATCGCCAACCAGACCGGGCAAGTGCTCGACGTCACCTCGATCCTGGTCGCGGTCTATCTCTCGCTCAGCCTTCTCACCTCGCTGGCGATGAACCTCTACAACCGCCGCACCGCGCTGGTGGAGCGCTGATGACGCGGGAGCCTGCCGCCTTCCTCGCCGCGGCGCTGCGCTGGCTGCGGGCCCGCCTCTTCAACAACCTCTTCAACGGCCTGTTGACGCTCCTCGTCCTCTATCTGCTGGCGCGGACTGTGCCGGGGCTGGTCGAATGGGCGGTGGTGAAGGCGTCGCTGTTCGCGCCCGACGACCGGGTTTGTGCGGCGGCCGGCGGTGCCTGCTGGTCCTTCATCCGCGACTGGCTCCGCTTCATCGTCTTCGGCCGCTATCCCTATGCCGAGCAATGGCGGCCGGCGGTGGCGCTGCTGATCTTCGTCGCCTTGCTGCTGCTCAGCTTCTCGCATCGCCTGCCGGCGCGGGCGCTCGCTCTGAGCTGGGTCGGCGGCATCGCCGTCGTGCTGCTGCTGATGCATGGCGGCATTTTCGGCATGCCGGTGGTCGAGACCGAGCTCTGGAACGGCGTGGTGCTGGCGCTGCTGCTGGCGGCTGGCGGGCTTGGCGCCGGCTTCCCGCTGGCGCTGCTGCTGGCGCTTGGCCGGCGCTCGACCTTGCCGGCGGTGCGCTGGCTCTCGGTCGCCTACATCGAGGTGGCGCGCGGCGTGCCCTTCATCGCCTGGCTTTTCCTCGGCCTCATCGTGATGCCGTTGTTCCTGCCGCCAGACGTTTCGATTGCGAAGCTGTGGCGGGCGGAGATCGTGTTCACGCTCTTCATTGCCGCCTATCTCGCCGAGGTCGTGCGCGGCGGGCTGCAGGCGATGCCGCGCGGCCAGTACGAGGCGGCAGACGCGTTGGGGCTCGGCTATGTCCAGCGCATGCGTCTCGTCATCCTGCCGCAGGCGCTCGCCATCACCATCCCGGCCCAGGTCAACACCTTCATCGGCGCCTTCAAGGACACGACCCTCATCTCGATCATCGGCCTCTTCGACCCGCTGCAAGACACCAACACGGCGCTCAACGACCCCGCCTGGCGGCTCGCCTATATCGAAGGCTATGTCTTCATCGCCGCCTTCTATTTCGTGTTCTGCTACTTCATGTCGCTGTACAGCCGGCGGCTGGAGCGGCGTCTGGCGCCGGGGAGGGCGTAGGAGTGGCCGAAGCGCCGGCACATCCCATGATCGAGCTGCGCCATGTGCACAAATGGTTCGGCACGCATCATGTGCTGAGGGATGTGAGCTGCACCGTCGGCCGCGGCGAGCGCGTCGTCGTCTGCGGGCCGTCAGGCTCGGGCAAATCGACGATGATCCGCTGCATCAATCGGCTCGAGGAGCATGACCAGGGGCAGATCCTCGTCGACGGGATCGAGCTCACCGCCGATATCCGGCAGATCGAGGCGATTCGCCGCGAAGTCGGCATGGTGTTCCAGCAATTCAATCTCTTTCCGCATCTGACCGTGCTGGAGAACCTGACCCTGGCGCCGATCTGGGTCCGGCGCATGCCGGGGCGCGAGGCCGAAGAGCTCGCCATGCTCTATCTCGAGCGCGTGCGCATCCCCGAGCAGGCGCGGAAATATCCGGGGCAGCTCTCGGGCGGCCAGCAGCAGCGCGTTGCCATCGCCCGCGCGCTCTGCATGAAGCCGCAGATCATGCTGTTCGACGAGCCGACCTCGGCGCTCGATCCCGAGATGATCAAGGAAGTGCTCGACGTCATGGTCGAGCTGGCGCAGTCGGGCATGACCATGGTCTGCGTCACGCACGAGATGGCCTTCGCGCGCGAGGTCGCCGACATGATGCTGTTCATGGATCAGGGCGAGATCGTCGAAGCGGCGCCGCCTGAGACGTTCTTCACCGCCCCAAAGAGCGAGCGGACGCGCGCCTTCCTGGGGCAGATTCTGCGGCGCTAGTGCTAAATGCGATTCTTCACGTTGTTGGCGCTGTTGGTGATCGCTTGACCGGCGGCTTGCATGTCCTTGCCGAAGCCGGCGGTAGTGTTGCAAGCGGCGAGCATCACCGCGACGCTTGCTAGAAGAAGAGCGAGCAACCCCGACGCGAATCCTTTGCGCATTTACTCCTCCCCGCTGAGGGGAAAATCCGATCAAGGAACAGACGCGCGGGCACTCCGGTTCCGCCGCACGATCTCACCCAAGCGGCGGCAGCAGCGGATGGCTCAGCGCGCGCGGCAGCGCGCCAGTGAGGCGCGGGTCCTCGAACATGACGGCTTGACGGCGATAGACCTGAAAGCCGGCGCGCTGGTAAAGGCCGAGTGCGCGCGGATGGTCGTAGGTCGAGGTGTGCACCCAGAACCGGCGCGTCTCGCCGCGCCAGCCGCTCTCGACCGCCTGCTGCAGGAACCAGGCGCCGAGGCCGCGGCCGATAAAATCGGGGATGAGGCCGAAATAGCAGAGCTCGGTCTCGCCCGATGCGAGTCGCTCCAGCTCGTAATATCCCGCCGGCACGCCGCCGACATGGAGCACGAAGAGCTCGATCTCCGGACGCGACAGCCAAAGCCGCAGCTGCTCGTCGCTCCAGCCGCGCCGCACATACCAGAGCCAGGGCTCGCCCACCGTATTGTAGAGATAGCGGTGGAACGACACGGTGCAACGCTCGGCGCGCAGCAGCGCGAGCTTTCCTTGCGGCGCCGGCAGCGGCGGCCGCTGCGGCCGCGCCGTCATCTCGAGATAGGTGATGGTGTCGGGGAGCTCGGCGATGGTCAGGATCCGGTTCCCGTCGCAACCGGCGTCTCGCCCGGCAGCCCCCATTCAGACCAGGAGCCGTCGTAAACCGCGGCGTCGGGCCAGCCGAGGAGGTGAAGGCCGAAGGCGAGCGCGCAAGCGGTGACGCCCGAGCCGCAGCTCGTCACCACCGCTCTGCCGGGCTCGAGCCCGGCGGCGGCGAAGCGCCGCGCCAGCTCTTCCGCCGGCAACAGCGTGCGCTTTTCCGGATCGATCAGCTCGTCATAAGGCAGGTTGAGGCTGCCGGGAATATGCCCGCTGCGCAGCCCCGCGCGCGGCTCCTTGGCGGCGCCGGCAAAGCGGGCGCGGGCGCGTGCGTCGATCACCTGCTCGCGCCGGCTCTCGAGATTGGCAAGGAGCTGCGCCTTGTCGCGCACCAGAAGCGTGTTGAGCCGCGCCGTGAAGTGGCGCTCGCGCGGCGCGGGGACGGCATCGGTGACGGGCCGGCGCTCGGCTTGCCATTTCGGCAGCCCGCCATCGAGGATGGCGACGTCGCGGTGGCCGAAGACGCGCAGCATCCACCACGGCCGCGCCGCCGAATTGAGCCCGGTGCTGTCATAGATGATGATCCGGTGCCCGTCGCCGAGGCCGAGCTTGCGCATGCGCTGAGCGAATTTCTCGGCGCTCGGCAGCATGTGGGGCAGGGGGCTCGTCTCATCGGCGATATCGTCGATGTCGAAGAAGACGGCGCCGGGAATATGGCGCTGCCGGTAAAGCTCCTGCGCGGTCGGCGTCACCCCCGGCAAGGTGAAAGACCCGTCGACCACGCGCACATCCGGTGCCTCGAGATGCGTCGCGAGCCAGTCGGTCGAGACCAGCGAATCCGGATTGACATAAGGCATCGGCGCTTTCTCCCTGTGTTGGCTTTATCGCCGCCGCTGCGGCGCGCTCGGCGCGACGGCGCGTCTAGCCGACGAAGGCGAGGATGACGCGCCGGTTCTGGCGGCCTTTGTTCTCGATCTTCACGACATCGACCGGGCCGATCTCGCCGGTGCGGCGGACATGGGTGCCGCCGCAAGGCTGCAAATCGACGCCGGCAATGTCGAGAAGCCGCACGCGGCCTTGGCCCGAAGGCGGCTTCACCGACATGGTGCGCACCAGCTCCGGGCGCGCCGCAAGCTCTTCGTCGGTGATCCAGCGCGGCAAGGCTTCGTGGTCGCCGGCGATGAGCGCATTCAGTTGCTGCGCGATCGCGGCCTTGTCGAGCGCGTCCCCCGGCACGTCGAAATCGAGCCTGCCCTTGCCGTCGGCGATCTGACCGCCGGTGACGCCGGCG
>DATJLU010000126.1:0-18295 GCA_035509275.1 Allostellaceae bacterium
GCCTGAGCCACTTGCGCGCTGCTGGGCGCGCCTGCGGCTTGAGACACTTGCGTATTATCGGTGCCGGGCGCCGTTTGAGCGCTCGCCACGGACGCGCCGGCGAACAGCGCGACGACAGCCGTGAGGCTCCCCAGCGCTAGCCCGGCGTTGAACTTGCTGACCTTTCTCATTTGACCCCCAGACAATGCAGTTCCGTTCTTTGGAAGGCGGAGCGCCGTTCCGACCCTGATAAAATCCGTCGAAATACCCCAACAACACAAGCGAAGAGGTTGGAATAGCCGCTGAATTGCCGATCTGTGTGTCCATTGCGCAACACTTTGCCGAGCGCTGCCCGGGGGCTATGTGACCGGCGATGGCATCGGTCGCCGGGTGGAACGGCGCTTCGCCCCGCTGGAGACGTAAAAACCCTATATATATCAAACAATTACGTCCGGTCAAATCGGTCCGAAGCAGCGCCGGGGCGACCGATTTTGGCGGCCGGCGAGACCCAATCCCGCTAATACACAGTACGCCGCATACACGCCAGCGCTGCGCATCCCAGCGACGGGCAAAGCCATGCCAATCGAACAAATTTCCTCTTCCGCACGCCGATACCCCCTGGCGGCGCCGCGGCGCTGCCGGGAGGGGGGTGCCGCGGGCTCCGAGGCTTCCCATCAGCCTCCTGGTGTCGGTTGTTGGGCGCACCCCCTCGCTTCCTTCCCCCTCAAGGCAGGCTATCGCATATGGATCATCCTCTGCGGAGAGCGGACGGCACCATCAAAGATGGACCACAGAGGCAATGAGGCGGCGAGAAGACCAAGGGAATCGGCGCGCGAAGCGCGCCAATACTTCTTTCCTCATTGCCTCACCGTCTCAATGGTGAATCCCTTCCTGCCGTGGGTGCGGTGACAAACGCAATTGCCCTGCCCTCAAGGAGCCCTCAGGGGGGACGGCGGTCGAGTTGTCGCCGTTGAGCGCCGTCCGAAGGCCCGACCACGACAGATCACGCATCGAGAGCCGGACGCGACAAAAACTGAAGATTGGCGATGCGCAGCTTCTCGGCTTCTTCGTCGTGGATGAACGGCAAGAAAGCATAGCGACGGCCACGCGTGACTTTGCTGACGCAATGCAGAAGCGACGACGAGAAGATGACCGCCGCGCCGATCGGCCCCTTGATCTGCTGTTCACTGAATTCAGGGAATACGAGTCCGCCGCCCTCGAAATCATCGTTCAAAAATAATGAGGCGGCGAAGCGGCGATGCTCCGTTGCTTTCACCGTATTGTCGCGGTGAGCTGCGAAATGACCAACATCCTCCGCCGAGTAGCAAGCGATAAGGTAGCGTTCCACGCGTGAAGGCTTGAACTGAAAGGCCGTTACCATCATCGGGCCGACGCGGCGCGCGATACGGGCCTTGATCTCTTCCATCAAAGCGTCATCGGTGATCGTATAGTCTTTCCGGCGTTTCACGTTGGGATCAAAAGTCTCGACGGCCTTGCCGCCCGTTTCCCGCATGAAGCCGCTCTCGCGCCCGCCATCCCGATTAAAAATGTCAATCAGGTACCGGCAGAGCTCCGGCTCAAAAACATTCGGCAACATGAGGAACGGCGCCTGCACATCAAATCCCGAAGCGCGCGAGGGCGGGGGCAGCTTGTTGAGGAGTGCGAACAATTGCTGCCGCTCGGACCCATCGGGGCGAAATGGAATGACGTCAAGGACGCGCTGCATCGGATCGAGAATGATCCATACCCTGACGCGGCCCACGCCATAGGAGCGCTTTACCGAAGCATCGGCATCCCAAAGGAACGTCAAAGATGGAAAATCCTGGGTCAGATTGAGTTCGGTTCTTTCTGCGGGGTTCGAGGAAATGCAAATGAAGACCAGCTTTTTCTTCTCGAGGAGCTTCCGGTGTTCATGCAGGTCCCGGAATGTCGCTTGTCCGACCGCGTCGCGAGCCTCTTGATAAAAGCACAACACGAGGTAGCGTCCCGGGAACTTGTCGAAGAAGAAGCTGTACGGACCTTGCGTACAGGGCGGCGCCAGATCGCCGCGCTGAATGTGCTCTCTCAGGGCAAATGGATGCGGCTGAGCAACGTCTGCCATGGAATGGTCTCCACTCGCGTCTCGTGAAAATCAGATGCCGCTTGCTTGAAGCAGTGAACGAGCCCTCGGCTATCGTCGTCCGTCCGTGCAAGGCACGGTTCGCGATCTCGCACGCTCGCCGGCGCTCACGCCACGGGCACGGCATCGAAGGCGATCGAGACCCGCGGCTCGGACGAGGTGAAGGGCAAAGTGCGGTGGTAGAAATAAGAGGGGAAGAGCAGCATCAGACCCTCGCGCGGCTGGATGGCGCGCGTCTCCGGCACCGCCTTGCAGGGGAAGCGCTCCGGATTGCCGCCGAATTCGAACCAGCCGGCCTGGCCCTGGCCGGGTGCGCCGATGGGCTGTGGGATCTTCGGGTAATAGACGCCGCTGATATAGCCGGCGTAGTGCACATGCGGATTGAGCGTACCCTCGCCATCGAGCACAGCCGCCCAAGAGGTCAGCTGCCAGCGCCGCGGCGGGTTCACCAGGAAGGGATGCGTCGGGTCACGCTGCGCCAGGGTCCGGATATAGTCCGAAGCCGCGGTCTCCACCATGCGCTCGAACGCCGCCGCCGGCCCTTTGGGCTCGGCGAGGAATTCCTCGGTGATACGCAAGGTGGCGCAGTGATAGCGCGGATCGGTCTTGGGCGGCAGCTGCAAGGTCGGATGCTCGAGCGCATGGCGCGCCAGGGCCGCGTTGAACGCCGTCATGCTGGCAAAGCCTTCGGGTGGCGCCGTGAACTCAATCATCTCGACGAAGCGCTCGAAGTCGACGAGGTAGCGCGCCGCGCTGCGCTCGCCGAGCTCCTCGAGGGCCACCGCCTTGAGACCGAGCGCCTCGATATTGGCCGGCACCAGGCGCAGCCATCGGTCGCAGAGCTCGACCGCTTCGCGCCACAGGCCGCGCTCCATCAGGAAGTCGGCGAGGCTCTGCTGCGCCTTGACCCAGTCGCCCTTGAGCGCCACGGCACGGCGCAGGCAATCGATCGCACCGTCGAGATCGCCGGTCTCATGCAGCGCGAGGCCGAGATTGCGGTGCACCTCCGCCGCGTTCGGCGCCAACGAGACGGCGCGGCGATAACTCGCCACCGCTTCGTCCCAGCGGCGCAACGTGTAGAGAGCGTTGCCGAGATTGGCATGCGCGGCGACGAGATCGGGGCGCAGCTTGGCGGCGCGACGATAAGCGGTCACCGCTTCATCGTGGCGCCCGAGCCGCGTCAGCGCATTGCCGAGATTGTACTGCGCCTCGGCGAAACCGGGCTTGGCGGCGACGGCGGCGCTGTAATGCGCCACCGCCTCGGCGACGTCGCCCAGCTCGGCGGCGATGAGGCCGGCGAGCGCCAAGACATCGGCGCGGCGCGGCTCCGCCGCGATGATCCGCCGGCACGCGGCCAGCGCCTCGGAACGCCGCCCGGCACGATAGAGCGCGCTCAGCTGCTGCAGCACTGCCGACGGCGCGGCACCCGATGATCCCGGTCGTTGCATACCGTCTCACAAATCCGCGACGCCCCACCTCACCCTCCCATCGCTTCGCGATGGGTCCCTCCCTCTCCGCCCCCGAGGGGCGGAGAGGGGTGGGGTGAGGTGGGGCGTCGACGATCTCGCGCGATCGAGCGCTAGTAGCATAGCCCCTGAGCTGAGTGCAACGCAGCTGCGCCGCGCCTACTTCCCGAACAGCCCCTTGAGCAGCTTCTGGGCGCCGGCGGGGCCGCCCTGCTGCAGCGTGTTGCCGATGCCTTGCGCGCCGCCCTTCAGCAGCTCCGCGGGATTGCCGACGATGCCGGCGAGGTCGGGCTGGTAGGAGAGATCGTCCCACGGGCCCTTCACGATCACCGGCACGGCAACGGCCCCGGCCAGGCGCGGCGTCAGCTTGTAATCGACGGTGCGCTGCGGCAGGTCGACGGTGCCGGCGCCGGACATCGGCACCTCGCCCGATTTGAGCTGCAGGTCGTTGTTGCGCAGGATGCCGTTCTGGATCGTATAGGTGCCGGTGAGCGAGCCGAAATCCGTCTCGTCGGCGGCGCCGGCCTGGAAAGCCGAACCGATATTCTTCACCATGGCGACGAGATTGACGCCTTTGATCTTGCCGTTGGCGAGATCGAAGTTGCCCTTGCCGTCGAGCGTACCGACGATCTCGCGCTGGCTCTTGCCATGGCCGGTGACGGCGACGGTGAAGGCGCCGTCGGCGATGAGGCGGTCGCTGCCGACCGCCGCTTTGAGCAGCGGCTCCATCTGCACCCGGCTCAGATCGAAGTCGGCCTCGATCCCGGGCACCGCGCCGCTGCCATCGACCACCACCTTGCCCTTGCCGGTGCCCTGATAAAGCTGCAGCTGCGTCAGATCCGCTTCGAGCCGGCCATTCACCAGATGCAGCCCGAGCGCGCTGTGGCCGACCTCGATCTTGCGGTAGACGAGGCTGTTGCAGCTCAGCGCAAAATCGACATCGGCGGATTTCAGCGGCGCGACATCGATGGGCTGATCGCTCCAACCGGCGGATTTTGCGGCCGGCGCGGCCGGCCCGCCCGCTGGCGCACCGCCGCCGCCGCTGCTGCTGGCGGCGGGCTTGCCCGCGGTTTCGGGCGGCAGGTAGGGATTGAGGTCGAGCTTGTCGACGGCGAGCGTGCCCTTGACCGAAGGCCGCGCGCCGGCGCTGTCGAGCGCCACCTCACCGGTGGCGTTGATCTGATCGAGCGACAGCTTCGCCTCGGTGAAGGTGATCTTCGGACCGGCGACGCTCGCCTTGCCGGAGATGGCGAGCAGGCCGAAGCCGGTGCCGGGCATCTGCAGCGGCGTCCCCGCCCATTGCGCGAGGTTGCGCAAGGAGGGGATGTTGAGATCGACCGCGCCGTCGAGCTTGGGCGGCGTCGAGCCGGCGGCGGTGCCGCTGAAGCTGAAGGCGATCGGCGTCGATTGGAGGCCGAGCTTGGCGGCGCTGCTCTTGCCGCCGAGGAAGGCGCGGGGATTGGCGAGATTGACCGAGAGCGCCAGCTTTTGGCCGCGATAGACGGCGGAGCCATCCGCCGTCAGCGGGCTGTCGAGATTGGGGAGCGACACTTTCATCGTGATCTGATCGAGCGACAGGGACTGGCCGCTGCGCTGATCGAGATAGCTGACCTTGCCGTTCTCCAAGCGAACATCGGCAAGGCTCAGGCCCGAGAGCATGCTGCTGCTGGAAGAAGGCGGTGCTGCCGCTTGCGGGGCGGGCTGCGGGGCCGCGGGCGCGCCCGCCGCAGGCGGGGCGGCCGTAGCGAATTGCCAGTTCGGCTTGCCGTCCTTCCCGACTTCGAGCGCGATGACGGGGTTGACGAGAACGAGCTTGTCGAGCTCGACGCGGCGGCTCAGCAGCGGCAGCAGCTTCAGCTGCATCTGCAGCGCGGAGAAGGTCGCCATGTTGGGGCTGGCCGCGCCGGGCGGGTTCGACAAGGCGACGTCGTCGGCCTCGAGGGCGAGGTTCGGAAAGATCGAGAAGGATGTCTTGCCGTTGATCGTGAGGTCGCGGCCGGTGGATTGCTTCACCGCCGCGGTGAGCTCGCGCTTGTAGGTGTCGACCGGGATCAGGAACGGCACGATGATCGCCGCGGCGATCACCAGCACCACGATCACCACGATGCCGATCAGCAGCTTTTTCATGGCCGACGCTCCCGTGGACGAACCCCAGCACTAATTCTAACGCCTGGCGCTGACGCGCAACAGCATGGCGAATTCCAGCATCGCCACACGGCGACGTTGCAACCCTGGCGCGAAGCCCGCTTCGGCGACAACTTCCGTTGTCCGCTGTTCGACCGCAGCGCGACGAACCAGTGCGTTGCGGAAGCGACGCGTCAGGATGAGGTGTGGTCTGTCGAAGCGGTCTGCCCGCGCATCGGTATCGCCTTTGCCGGCGGCCGGAAACAGCGGCATTTTGCCCGCGACTCCGCGCTCTTGGCGAGTTTAGTATCGTCGCGCGCTAAGTGCCGCGCGCGAATGGCGCCGCGACGACAAAGGGAGGCATGATGAACCGGGCGATTGCAATTGCTGCCGCGACACTGCTCTGGGCGGCCCTCGCCGGACCCGCCGGCGCGGCGGGCCCTGTCAAGATCGGCGTGATCTTTCCGCTGTCCGGCAATGCCGCGAGCGCCGGCAATGCGGCACGCGCCGCAGTCGAGCTCGGCGCCGAGATCGTCAACACACCGCATCCCGGCCTTGCCAGCCTGCCGCTCGGCGCGGGCGCGGGGCTGCCCCGGCTGGGCGGCGCCAAGATCGAGCTGGTCGTCGCCGATCATCAAGGCGACCCCTCGGTCGGCCAGCAGCAGACGCTGCGGCTCATCACGCAGGAGAAGGTCGCCGCCATGCTCGGCGCCTATCAGTCCAACGTCAGCTTCACCGCCACCGCGGTGGCCGAGCGTTATGGCATTCCCTTTGTCGTCGGCGACAGCGTCGCCGGCAACATCACCGGGAGAGGTTATCACTGGGTTTTCCGCGTGACCCCGGTGGCAAGCGATTTCGCCAACAACTACATGCTGTTCCTCGCCGACATGAAGAAGGCCGGGCGCAAGGTCGACAGCATCGCCATCGTCAACGAGAACACCGATTACGGCACCTCGGTCGCCGAGACGACGCAGCAGGCGGCGAAGCAGCACGACTTCAACGTCGTGGCGCAAATCCCCTATAGCGCCAAATCGACCGATGTCTCGGCGCAGGTGCTGCAGCTCAAGGAGAAGCAGCCCGACGTCGTCATCTTCATCAGCTACACCGCCGATTCGATCCTCTACATGAAGACCATGCGGACTCTCGACTATCACCCGGCGATGATCATCGGCGACGATAGCGGCTTCTCCGATCCGTCCTTCATTCCCGCCGTCGCCGACATCGCCCAGGGGGTGATGGACCGCAGCGCCTGGGACATCGGCAAGCCCGGCAGCGTCACCTACATCATCAACGAGCTCTACAAGAAGAAAACCGGCCGCGATCTCGACGACACCAGCGGCCGCGACATGCAGGCCTTCTTCGTGCTCGCCGACGCGATCAACCGCGCCGGCTCGACCGATCCGGCGAAGATCCAGCAGGCGCTGCAGCAGACCGACCTCAAGCCGGCGCAGCTGATGATGGGCTATCGCGGCGTCAAGTTCGACGCCACCGGGCAGAATACCGAAGCCGCGACCTACCTCATCCAGCTGCAAGGCAAGGAATACAAGGCGGTGTGGCCGGCGAAGGATGCGACTGCCGCGATCGAGTGGCCGATGAAGGGATGGAAGTAGCGGGCCCTCACCCTCCCATCGCTTCGCGATGGGCCCCTCCCTCTCCCGCCTGCGCGGGAGAGGGGCTCAGTACTCCCTCTCCCGCTTGCGGGAGAGGGTCGGGGTGAGGGGACGCAGGGAGTGATTCTCCTCCAAGTCATCGCTGGCGGGCTGTTGCTGGGCGCGGTTTATGCGCTGTTCTCCTCGGGGCTCAGCCTGATCTGGGGAATGATGAACTTCATCAACTTCGCCCATGGCGAGTTCGTCATGCTCGGCATGTATGCGGCGCTGCTGACGGTGCTGTGGCTCGGCGGCGGCCCGGGCGTCTTCGGCCTTGCCGCGGCGATGGCGCTGTTTCTGCTCGGCGTGGTCGTCTATTTCGGCCTCATCCGCGAGGTGATGCGCGGGCCGATGCTGGCGCAGATCCTGTCGACCTTCGGGCTCGCCTTGCTGCTGCGCTACGCCGCCTTCTGGATCTTCTCGCCCGATTTCGTGACCCTGCCGCAGACCTCGCTCAGCGGCACCGTCGATCTCGGCGGCATCCTGCTGACGGTGCCACAGCTCGTCGCCGGGCTGGTGGCGGCGGTGCTCACGCTGGCGATGCATCTGCTGTTGACGCGCACTGCGATCGGCAGCCAGCTTCTCGCCGTCGCCGAGGATCGCAACGCCGCCATGCTCATGGGCATTCGACCGGACCGCATGCAGGCGCTTGCCTGGGGCCTTTCGGCGGCGAGCGCCGGCATCGCCGGCGCGCTGATGGCGATCTCCTTCCCGTTCTCGCCGGCGGTGGGCGAGACCTTCGCGCTCACCGCTTTCGTCGTCGTCACCCTGGGCGGCTTCGGCAGCGTGCCCGGCGCGATGCTGGCCGGCCTTATCGTCGGTCTGATCGAGGCGCTGTCCGCCTATTGGATCGGCCCGATCTACAAGGACGTGGTGGTTTACGGGCTCTTCGTCGCGCTGCTGTGGCTCCGGCCGCAGGGCCTCCTGGGCCGCGCATGACGCGCTGGGGTCTGCTCGCGCTCGCCGCGGCGCTCGTCGCCTATCCCTGGCTCGTCGCCGGCAGCGACAGCGCCGCGTTTCTGCAGGATATGGGCGCGCTCGTGCTGCTCGCGGCGATTGGCGCCTCGGCCTGGAACATCGTCGGCGGCTATGCCGGGCAGATCTCGGTCGGCCACGCCATGTTCTTCGGCGCCGGCGCCTATCTGCCGCTGCTCGTCTATCAGCATTGGCAGCTGCCGCCGCTCGTCGGCGTGCCGCTCGGCATCGCGGCGAGCCTGGTCATCGCGGTGCTCATCGGCTTCCCCACGTTCCGCCTGACCGGCCACTATTTCAGCATGGCGACGATCGCGGTCGCCGAGCTGGTGCGCATCGTCGTCGGCAATTGGGACTTCCTCGGCGCGGCGATCGGGCTGCAGGGTCCGGCGACGGCGCGCGGCTGGTACGATGTGATCTTCCGCAGCTCGGTGCCCTACTACTACATCTTCCTTGCGGTGCTGGCGCTGCTGATCCTCGCCACCTGGCAGATGCAGCGCAGCCGGCTCGGCTATTACCTCGGCGCGATCCGCGCCGGCGAGCGCGCCGCGCGCAGCCTCGGCGTGCCGGTCCGGCGCTACAAGCTCTATGCGCTGATGCTGAGCGCGACGTTCACCTCGCTCGCCGGCTCGCTCTACGCGCTGAAGACCGGCTTCATCGATCCCGATAGCGGCCTCGGCATTCTGGTCTCGGTGCAGATGATCATCACCGCCGCGCTGGGCGGCGCCGGCACCCTGTTCGGCCCGCTGCTCGGCGCCGCGATCCTGGTGCCGCTGCAGACCGCGACCAATACCTGGCTCGGCGGCAGCGGCTCGGGCCTCACCTACATCGTCTATGGCGGCGTCATCGTGCTCATCGCGCGCTTCGAGCCCGGCGGCCTCGTCGAGCTCTGGCATCGCCTGCACGCGGCGCGGCGGCGGCGTCTGGAGATGCGCCATGCTGCTTAGCGCCGAGAAAGTGGCGAAGCATTTCGGCAGCTTCCGCGCCGTGGCCGGCGCCGACCTCGCGGTCGAGGAAGGCGAGATCGTCGGCCTCATCGGACCCAACGGCGCCGGCAAGTCGACCTTCTTCAACTGCATCGCCGGTGACGCCGCGCCGACCTCCGGCCGCATCGTCTTCGCCGGCGTCGACGTCACCGCAGCGCCGGCGGAACGCCACGCGCGCCTCGGCATCGGCCGCACCTTCCAGGTGCCGGCGACCTTCGAGGACATGACCATTCTCGACAACGTCATGGTCGGCGCCTTCCTGCGCCACAAGCATCGCGGCGAGGCGCGCGACCGCGCCCTCGCGGTGCTGGAGCTGACCGGACTCAAGGAGCAGGCGCGGCAGCGCGCGCGCAGCCTCGGCACGCCCGGGCGCAAACGGCTCGAGATTGCGCGCGTGCTCGCCACCGGGCCGCGGCTGATGCTGCTCGACGAGGCGCTGGCCGGGTTGACGCCGGGCGAGGTCCAGCGCGCGATCGAGCTGGTGCGCGCCATCCACGCGCAAGGCGTGACCCTCGTCATCGTCGAGCACATCATGGAGGTGATCCTGACCTTGACCCGGCGCGTGCTGGTCTTCAACCAGGGCCACGTCATCGCCAGCGGCAAGCCCCAGGACGTGGTGAAGGACCCCGCCGTGATCGAGGCCTATCTCGGCCGCGGCCATGCGCAGGCGAAGGGGAGCGGCTAGTCGAGGGCTCATCGCGCGGAGGCACCCCCCTCCCCTCCCTCGGTCCATACAGACGGGGAGGGAGGGGTGGGGGTGTGGTTCCGCGAAGCTGCGACAATTGATCAATCATCCGCCACCGCGAAGCTGCGCGGTGGCTCGGCGGCGCAGTGGATGCGCCACATCTCGGCGAAGGCGGTCTCGATGTGCCGGGCCTGGCGCCGGGTGTCGAAGGGCGCGGCGGTCGCGCGGTTGACGGCAAGGCGACGGCGCAGCGCCGCGAGCAAATCGGGCCGCTGCGCGAGGCGCAGCGCCTCGGCCTGGTAATCGCCGAGCGAGGTCGTCACCAGCTCCGGCAGGCCGAGCGCGTGCAGCAGGCTGCCGGCAACGCGGCTGGTAAAGCTCTGCCCGGCGCAGGTCAGCACCGGCAGCCCGACCCAGAGCGCATCGCTCGCCGTGGTGTGGGCGTTGTAGGGCAGCGTGTCGAGGAAGAGATCGGCGAGCGAAAGCCGCGCCAGATGCTGCTCCTGCGGCAGCGGCGGCGCGACGATGAGCCGTTCCGGCGCAACGCCGCGCGACGCCGCCTCGCGGCGCAGCTGCGCGGCGGCCGGCTCGCTGGCGAACAGCCAGAGCACGCTCTCCGGCACCGACCACAGCAGATGCAGCCAAATCCCGAACAGCGTCGGCGTGATCTTGTAGGTCTGATTGAAGCAGCAGAAGACGAAGCCGCGTTCCGGCAGGCCGCAGGCCCCGCGCGTCGGCCGCGGCGCGACCGCGCGCGTCGTGTCGGTGACGAGATAGCAGTGCGGCAGATGCACCAGATGCTCGCTGAAGAAAGGCTGGTGCGCGGGCGGCGCCAGGAAGGGATCGACGAGGATGTAGTCGATGAAATCGGCGCCCATCGTCCCGGGATAAAGATAGTTCACCTGGATGGGCGCCGGGCGGAAGGCGAGGATGCGGCCGCGTGCCCCCTCGGTATGCCCGGTGAGATCGACCAGGATATCGATGCCGTCGGCGTGGATGCGGCGCGCCGCCTCGACATCGTCGAGCCCGGTGAGGTCGGTGAAATGCTCGAAGCTGCGGCGCAGCCGCGCGCCCATCGCGCTGCCGTCATCGGGAGCGATCGAATATCCGGTGATGTCGACGCGCGAGCGGTCGTGGCGCTCGAACAGCTCGGCGATGAGGAACGCGATCGCATGGACGCGGAAATCCCGCGAGAGATAGCCGATGCGCAACCGCGCGCGCCGGGCTGGCGGCCGGGCCGGAAGGCGCCGCTCTGCGGCCACGGCAAACGGGCGCGCCCAGATCTCCGCGGCCCGCCGCAGCAGCGCGGCATCGTCCGAGAAGGCGAGCAGCGGCAGCGGCGTCACCCGCTCGCCGCGCCGCGTGCAGTCCAGCAGCGCCGACTCTTCCTCGTCGAGGCCGGGCCAATCGCAGAGCCATTGCCGCTGATAGACGAGCTGCACCAAGGCGAGCGCATGGCCGGGACGCAGCGTGAGGGCGGTGCGAAATGCGGCGAGCGCCTCGGCGCGCCGGCCCGCCGCGGCCAGGGCGCCGCCGAGATTGCAGTGCGCGTTAAGATGGTCGGGCTTGAGCGCCAGCGCGGCTCGATAGGCGCCGATCGCCGCTTCGCCGCGGCCGAGTGTCGCCAGCGCTACGCCGAGATTGGTCTGCGCCGCCGGGCTCGGCGCCAGCGCGATGGCTTGCCGTAGCACCGCTTCCGCCTGCTGCGGCCGGCCGAGCGCCAGCAGCAGCTCGCCGAGATTGACCAGCACCGCCGCATCCTCGGGCGCGAGCGCGGCAGCGTCGCGATAGGCCGCCTCGGCGGCGGCGGGGTCGCCGGCTTCGAGCTTGAGCGCGAGCGCGTTGAGGTAGTTGGCGGCGCGGCCCCGCGCGTAGCGCGCGATGTCGTCCTCGCCCGCTTGGGCGGCGCGCACCGCTTCGGCCTCGGCGGCGAGCGCGCCCTGGCGATAGGCATCGAGCATGTCGGGATCGCTCTCGATGGCGCGCGCATAGCCGGCGAGCGCTCCGGCGACGTCACCTTGCCGGCGGCAGCATTCGCCGAGATTGAAGGCGGCCTTGGCATTGCCCGGCTGCCGCTCGAGCACGCGCTGGAAGAGCGCCGCCGCGCCGGCGAGATCGCCGCGCATGCCCGCCACGGCGCCGCGCAGATTGAGCGCCTCGCTCTCGGCGACATCGCCGGCCGCCACCGCCGCACAAAGCCGCTCCGCCTCGTCGAGACGCCCCGCCTGTGCCGCTTCGCGCGCGGCGGCAATCAGCCGCTCCGCCTCGCTCGCCAACCTCTCCTCCCGACTGCCGCAAGCGCCATGATAACGAACCCCGGCGCGGCACGTCTGCAACGCCGGTTGCCGACGCGTGCGGGTTCATGGCGATTGAGCGAGAGGCAGGAGTATGGGGCTGTCCCCAACTAGGCTATACCCCTCGAGGGAGCAGAGCTGTCGCATGTGTGTCGCGCACCAACGGGAAGAGGCACCACGGAGACACGGAGACGAGAGCACCCGGAGCGCTTGCCGAGTGGATCGACCGTTGTTCTTCGCCTTCCCCGCGCAAGCGGGGAACCAGGGAAGCGACGGAACGGTTGCTCCTGGGCCCCCGCTTTCGCGGGGGCGGCGATTTTTTTGCGCTGTCTCTTCTTCGTGCCCTCCGTGCCTCCGTGGTGAACCTCACATGCAATCAACCTGCTTCAGGGGAGCAGGGCGTATAGATGATGCGAGCGGTATAGGATGAGCCATCTTTCGGTGCGCCATCTCGAAGTGCGCTATGGCGATCTCGTCGGCGTCGCCGATGTATCGCTCGACGTGGCGGCAGGCAGCGTGGTGGCGCTGTTGGGCTCGAACGGCGCGGGCAAGACAACGACGCTCAACGCCATCGCCGGGCTGGTGCGGGCGAGCCGCGGCAGCATCGAATGGGGCGGCACGTCGATCACCAATCTTCCGGCTTTCGCCATCGTGCCGCGCGGGTTGGCGCTGTCGCCGGAGGGCTGGCGGCTTTTCGTCGGCCAGACGGTCGAGCAGAATCTGCGCCTCGGCGCCAGCGCGCTCGGCGAGAAACGCCGGCTTCCGGCGCTGCTCGAGCGCGCTTACGCGATCTTTCCGCGGCTCGCCGAACGGCGGCACCAGCGCGCCGGCACGCTCTCCGGCGGCGAGCGGCAGATGCTGGCGCTGGCGCGGGCGCTGATGAGCGAGCCCAAGCTGCTGATGCTGGACGAGCCGTCGCTGGGCCTGGCGCCGGCCATCGTCGATGCGCTCTATGAGACCTTGCAGCGCCTGCGCCGCGACGGGCTGACCCTGCTGCTGGCGGAGCAATCCGTGCCGCTGGCGCTCGACATTGCCGATTACGCCTATGTGCTGCAGACCGGACGCACGGTGCTCGAGGGCAAGGCCAAGGATCTCGCCGGCGATCCGCAAGTGCAGCACATCTATCTCGGCATCGGCGCGGCCTGACTCCGGCGGCGCTTTCCAAGCCGCGGGGCTTGCCGCTATCGTGGCAGCGGAATCGTGGGCAAAGGGGGCAAGCATGATTCTCTTCGGCAGCAGCTTCTCGCCATTCGCGCGCAAGGCGCTGGTCTTTGTGGGCGAGAAAGGCCTTCGCGTCGAGCACCGGCCGGTGCCGCCGCAGGATCGCGCGCCGGAATTTCAGGCCGCAAGCCCGCTGGGCAGGATTCCGGCACTGGTCGATGGCGCGTACCAGCTCGCCGACAGCAGCGCCATCTGCCACTACCTCGAGCGCAAATACCCGACACCGGCACTGTTTCCGGCCGGCGCCGAGGAGCTGGGCCGCATGGTCTGGTTCGAAGAATTCGCTGACACGGTGCTGATCCCGACCACCGGCAAGGTGTTCTTCCAGATCGTCGTCAGGCCGCGGCTGATGAAAGAGCCGACCGACATGGCGGTCGTCGATCAGGCGCTCACCAAGGAGATCCCGCCGCTGTTCGACTATCTCGAGCGGCAGGTGACCGGACCCTTCCTGATCGGCGGCAAGCTCAGCCTGGCCGATATCGCCATCCACTGTTCCTTCGTCAATCTGAAGCTCGCCGGCCATCCGCTCGACGCGGCGCGCTGGCCCAAGCTCGGAGAATATCTGGCGGGGCTGCTGGCGCGGCCCGCCTTCGGAGTCCGCGACCCGAAGTGAGGCGGAGGGAGCGCAGCCGCCGCGGCGCGCTCGGCGCGCCGGCGGGTTGGGCGGGACGATCTCGATCGGGCGCGCGCTCGGCGCCGAGGAGAGGCTGATGATCACGCTCGGCACGGCCACGCCCGGCGGCGGCTTTCCGCTCTATGGCGCAGCGGTCATCGATGCGCTGAGAGACGTGGAGTCCGATCTCGCCATCGAGCCGCGCAACACCAAAGGCAGCACCGAGAACGTGCCGCTGCTCGAAGCCGGGGCGCTCGACCTCGCCCTGGTGCAGGGCGAGGTCGCCTATGAGGCGCTTTTCGGCATCGGCCGGCCGGCTTCGCCCCTGCGCATCGTCGCGGCGATGTATGGCACCCCCGGCATGTTCGTGGTCCGCACCGACAGCCCTTACCATCGCATCGCCGATCTCCGCGGCAAGGACGTGGCCTTCGGCGCGCGCGGCTCCGGCCTCGTCATCCTGGCGCGCTATGTGCTCGACGGCATCGGCCTCGACCAGAATCGCGATTTCGCGGCGATCTATCTCGATCATGCCGGCGACGGCCCGCCGATGGTGCTGGACCGGCGCGCCGAAGCACTCTGGGGCGGCGGCACCGGCTGGCCCGGCTTTACCAAGCTCGCCGAGAGCCCGGGCGGCGCACGCTTCATCGCGCCCAGCGCCGAGGAAGCGGCGCTGATCCGCGCCAAGCACGCTTTCCTGAAGCCGCTCACCCTGCCCGCCGGGAGCTATCCCGGCCAGAATGAGCCGATCCGATCCGTCGGCTCGTGGAGCTTCATCCTGGCGCGGCCGGGACTGGGCGATGATGTCGCCTATCGCCTCGCACGCGATCTCCACCGCGCCGAACCGGCACTGGCCCGGCGCTTGCCGCAAGCGCGCGAGACGACGGCGGCGAACACCGCCGCCGCGGCGCCGCGCCCCGATCTCATCCATCCCGGCGTCGCGCGCTATCTGCGCGAGATCGGTTTTTCGCTCGAGAGCACATCCCGATGATCGGGAAGTTCATATTTTCTCGTCGTCCCCGCGAAAGCGGGGACCCATGCTCGATGGATTCCCGCTTTCGCGGGAATGACGAAAAAGAAATGCTTCATTCGTATCGGGATTTGCCCTGATGCGAGCGGTGGCGGAAGCCGCTCGCGCCTTTTTCCTGCATCGCGGCGCCGAGCTGCGCCTGGCCTTGCGCGTGACGGCGTCGGGGCTCATCGCGTTTGCGCTGGCCGAGCTGCTCGGCCTGGCGCAGGGCTATTGGGCGGTGTTCACGTCGATCATCGTCGTTCAAGGGAGCGTCGGCGGCTCGCTCAAAGCCGGCATCGACCGTTTGCTCGGCACGCTGGGCGGCGCGGCTTACGGTGCGCTTGTCGGGGTGCTGATCCCGCATTCGGGATCGCTGATGGAGGGCGTGGTGCTCGCGGCGGCGATCGCGCCGCTGGCTTTGCTGGCGGCGGTCAATGCGAGCTTCCGCATCGCGCCGGTGACGGCGGTCATCGTGCTGCTGGTCCATTCCGGCGACGGGGCGGGGCCGCTCGCCTCGGCCATCGGCCGCGTGATCGAGATCGGACTCGGCTGCCTCGTCGGGCTCGGCGTGTCGCTGATGCTGCTGCCGGCGCGCGCGCATGGGCTGCTCGTCAAAACCGCCGCGCGGGGCCTCGCGCTCGAGGCGGAGCTGCTCGGAGCGGCGTCGCGCCAGCTTGCCGGCGCCAGCGACTGCCCGGCGCTGCAGCCGATCAATGATCGCATCGCGGGGGTATTGCGCCGCCTCGAAGCGATCAAGAGCGAAGCGGAGCATGAGCGCCGCAGCCGGCTCAGCGGCGCACCCGATCCGGCGCCGCTGATTCGCAGCGTACGCCGGCTGCGCAGCGATCTCATCGTCATCGCCCGCGCGGTCGCGACGCCGCTGCCGGCATCGACCCTGCGGCTGCTGGGCTCCTCCTTCGCCGAGGCCGTCGCAGCGCTCGTCGATGCGCTGCGCGACATGAGCGAAGCGCTGGCGAGCGGCCGCGTCCCGCCGTCGATCGATGCCGCACTCGCAGCGCTCGACCGCTACGCCGCCGCCATGGAGGAGTTCCGTCACGTGCTGCCGACGCTGGACTTGCCCGATGGCGAAGCGGAACGCATCTTCGCCTTGAGCTTTGCGCTGGCGCAATTGCGGGGCGACCTCGGCGATCTCGTCGCGCATGCCGACGCCGTCACTCGCCCGGCGCCAAGCACAGTCTAACGAACCCTGGGAGGACAGCCATGTTCGCCGCGCCGCCGGTGCTCGAGACCACGATCTTTGCCCGTGTTCCGGACTCGCTCTCCTGCGCGCATCGCCGCTCGCCCTGGGTCGATGTGCTGCGCGACGGTGCGCCGACAGCGTCCTTCCTCGAAGGGCCATCCTTCGATCGCGACGGCAATCTCTGGGTGACCGACATTCCCTGGGGACGGCTGTTCAAGATCACGCCGGCGGGCGCGCTCAGCGTCGCCTGCGAATATGACGGCGAGCCCAACGGATTGAAATTCCACAAGGACGGGCGCGCCTTCATCACCGACCACAAGCATGGGATCATGGTGTTCGATCCGCGGCGCGGCACGGTCGAGCCGCTGCTCGAGCGCGGCCGCTTCGAGCGCTTCAAAGGCGTCAACGACCTGGTGTTCGCCGCCAATGGCGATCTCTACTTCACCGATCAGGGGATGACGGGGCTGCATGATCCGAGCGGCCGGGTGTGGCGCTTCACCGTGGCGGGCGAGTTGCACTGCCTGCTCGACAAGGTGCCGAGCCCCAATGGCCTCGCGCTCAACAAGGCCGAGACCATCCTCTACCTCTGCGTCACCCGCAACAACGCCGTCTGGCGCGTGCCGCTCGCCAAGGAGGGCGGCGTCGGGCGGGTCGGCATCTTCATCCAGATGTCGGGCGGCACCGGGCCCGACGGCATGGCGATGGACGATGCGGACAATCTCGCCGTGTGCCATGTCGGCTTCGGCACGGTATGGCTGTTCAGCGCCATCGGCGAGCCGCTCTACCGCATCAAATCCTGCACCGGTCTCCACACCACCAATTGCGCCTATGGCGGGCGCGACCGCAAATCGCTGTTCATCACGGAATCCGCGACCGGCACCGTGCTGCGCGCCGAACTGCCGGTCGCCGGGCGTCTCATGTTCTCGCATCAGTGATCCACGCGCCTCTGGCGCTGCCGCGCGCGATTGGCGATAGTAGGTCTTCCTCTTCCGACGGGGGTAGCGATGGCCAAGAAGCCCGATTGGGAAATCCCGCTCGTGGCCCAGCCCAAGCCCGAGGAGTTCGATTTCGATCTCGACCATGCGCTCCAATCGGTGGTCGGGCTCCAGGCGCATGTTCCCGAGGATGCGTTCACCGCCCAGACGCTCGGCACCGAGCGCGCCGGTAACGGGGTTGTCATCCGCGACAGCGGGCTCGTTCTCACCATCGGCTACCTCATCACCGAAGCCGAGAGCGTCTGGCTCAGCACCCCCGACGGCCGCGCCACACAGGGCCACGCGCTCGCCTATGACCAGGAGACGGGATTCGGCCTGGTGCAGGCGCTGGGCCGGCTCGGCCTGCCGGCGATCGAGCTCGGCCGCTCGAGCGAGATCGAGCCCGGCGATCCCGTCATCGTCGCCGGCGGCGGCCGGCGCCAATCGGTGCGCGCCAACGTCATCGGGCGGCAGGAATTCGCCGGCTATTGGGAATACCTGCTCGGCGAAGCCATCTTCACCGCGCCGGCGCATCCCTTCTGGGGCGGCACCGGGCTGATCGGCCGCGACGGCAAGCTGCTCGGCATCGGCTCGCTGATGGTGCAGCAGGTGACCGAGCGCGACACCGTGCGCGACATCAACATGGTGGTGCCGATCGACCTGTTGCAGCCGATCCTGCAGGACCTCCTCACCTATGGACGGCAGAACAAGCCGGCGCGGCCTTGGCTCGGCGTCTACTCCGCCGAGCGCGACGGCAGGGTGGTGGTCGCCGATGTCGTCCCGCGCGGCCCGGCCGCCGCCGCCGGGGTGAAGCAAGGCGACACGATCTGGGCGGTGCGCGACCAGAGCGTCACCAGCCTCGCCGATTTCTACCGCAAGATCTGGGCGAGCGGCGCGGCCGGAACCGAGATCCCGATCGAGGTGGTGCGCGATGGCCGCACCATCTGGGTGCGGATCAAATCCGCCGACCGCGCCGCGCTATTGAAGGCGCCGCGGCTGCAGT
>DATJLU010000127.1:0-24191 GCA_035509275.1 Allostellaceae bacterium
CCGGCCTCGGCGGAGCTGGTCGTCGATCTCGAGGGCTATGAGGGTCCGATCGACATGCTGCTCACGCTGGCGCGCGAGCAGAAGGTCGACCTCACCAAGATCTCGATCCTGCAGCTCGCCGACCAGTATCTCGCCTATATCAGCGCGGCGCGGCGGTTGCGGCTCGAGATCGCCGCCGACTATCTCGTCATGGCGGCGTGGCTCGCCTATCTCAAATCGCGGCTGCTGCTGCCGGAGCCGGCACCGGAGGACGAGCCGAGCGGCGCCGAGCTCGCGGCGGCGCTGACGCATCAGCTGCAGCGGCTCGAGGCGATGCAGCAGGCCGGGGCGCGGCTGATGGCGCGGCCGCTGCTCGGGCGCGACGTCTTTGCCCGCGGTGCGCCCGAAGGCCTGCCGCGGGTGCTGAAGCCGATCTACGAGGCGACGCTCTACGACCTGCTCCGCGCCTATGGCGACCAGCGCCAGCGCAAGGAGCAGGCGGTGCTGCATATCGAGGCGCCCGAGCTCTTTTCGATGGACGATGCGCTGCAGCGGCTCGGCCGCGTCCTCGGCCGCGTGCCGGACTGGCGCAGCCTGATGAGCTTCCTGCCGCCGGGTCTGCGCGGCGGCATTGTCGAGCGCTCGGCGGTCGCGGCCACCTTTGCCGCGAGCCTGGAGCTGGTGCGCTCGGGCCGGCTCCAGCTGCGCCAGGACAGCGCCTTCGGCCCGATCTATATCCGCAGCCTGCCGGAAAGCCCATGAACGACGACATGACCGATCCTGCCGAGACCGCTGCCGCCGAGATCGATTCCGTCGAGACGGAGCCCGCCGAGATGGATCCGGCGGGAAGCGATGCCGCGGAGACCGCTGGCGCAGCGCCGGCTCCCGCGGAGAACGATATGCATGCCGAGCGGTTGCGCCTGCTCGAAGCGCTGCTGTTCGCATCGGCCGCGCCGCTCGACGAGGCCAGTATCGCCGAGCGGCTGCCCAAGGGCAGCGATGTCGCGGCGCTCATTGCCGAGCTCGGCGAGCACTACAGCGGCCGCGGCGTCAATGTCGTTAATGTTGCCGGCGGTTGGACCTTACGCACCGCGCCCGATCTCGGGCCGCGCTTGAAGCTCGAGCAGACGGTGACGCGCAAGCTCTCGCGCGCCGCCATCGAGACGCTCGCCATCATCGCCTATCATCAGCCGGTGACGCGCGGCGAGATCGAAGAGATTCGCGGCGTCGTCGTCAGCAGCGGTACGCTCGACGTGCTGATGGAAGCGGGGTGGATCACGCCCAAGGGACGGCGCGAGACGCCCGGCCGGCCGGTCACGTGGGTGACGACCGAGGGGTTCCTCACCCATTTCGGCCTCGCCGACCGACGCGACCTGCCCGGTCTCGAGGAGCTGAAGGCGGCGGGTCTGGTCGGGCCACGCCCCGATTTCGTCCTCAGCGAGCAGGCGGTTCAGTCGGCCGTCCCGGCGGAAGCGGACGAAGACGAGGGCGAGGACGACGACGAGCCGCTCTTCGACGAAGAGAGCAGCGCCGAAGGTTAACCACCAGGCCCAGCGCGCTCGTCGAAACCGGCAATAGAAAGCGCTGCAATCGCGCCGCGTCGCGCCCCCCTGCATTGCGGCGCTCTGACCCATCTGCCATTATCCCGCGCGATTTTGCGAGAGGAGCGGCGACGATAGCGGGCGATGTTCGATCTTGCGTGGTCTCATATCCTGTTGCTCGGGCTGGTGGCGCTGCTGGTGATCGGCCCCAAGGATCTGCCGCGCGCGCTGCGGACGGTCGGCGTCTGGGTTGGCCGCGCGCGGGCGATCGCGCGCGAGTTCCAGGGCAGCCTGGACCAGATGATCCGCGAGGCCGAGCTCGAGGAAGTGCGCAAGGAAGTCGAGAAGGCGGCCACCATCGATGTCGGCCACACCATCGAAAGCACGATCGATCCCGGCGGCGAGATGAAGCAGGCTTTCGCCGCGCCGATCGAAGAGGCGCCGGCGCCCTCGGGCAGCGCGCCTGTCGTGGAGCACATCGCCGCGCCCGTCGTGGAGCCCGTCGCCGAGCCGGTGGTGGAGCACGTCGCCGAGCCCGCCAATGAAGCGTCACCGGAGGCGGCGCCTTCGGCCGAACCGGCTGAGCCGCATCCCGAGGCGCCGAAATCCGGCACGCATAACTGATCGCGCCAGCCATGGCTGAAGAAGAAGACGAGCTCGAGCAAGGCAAGATGCCGCTTCTCGATCATTTGATCGAGCTGCGCCAGCGCCTGCTCTACGCCATCGCGGCTTGGGCCGTCGTCTTCGCGCCCTGCGTCTATTTCAGCGCCGAGATTTATGATTTCCTGGCGCGGCCGCTCGCCCGGATCCTGGCGCACCAGACGAACGGGCATTTCATCTATACCGATCTCACCGAGAAGTTCTTCACCAATCTGCGTGTCGCGTTCTGGGTATCGATCTTCTTCGCCTTTCCCTTCATCGCCTTCCAGGTCTGGCGGTTCGTCGCGCCCGGCCTCTACAAGCAGGAGCGGCGCGCTTTTCTGCCCTATCTCTTCGCGACGCCGGTGCTGTTCATCGCCGGTGCGGCGCTCGCCTATTACGTCATCTTCCCCTTGGCCTTCACCTTCTTCGCGAGCTTCCAGCAGGGCGGCGGCAATGGCGAGTTGGCGGTCGAGCTCGAGCCCAAGGTCAGCGAATATCTGACCCTGGTGCTGCGACTCGTCTTCGCGTTCGGCTGCACGTTCCAGATGCCGGTGCTGCTGACCTTGATGGCGCGGGTCGGCATGGTGACGGCCGCGGGCCTGGCGGCCAAGCGCCGCTATGCCGTCGTCGCCATTACCGCGGTCGCAGGGCTGCTGACGCCGCCCGACGTGTTCAGCATGGTGTCGCTGATGCTGCCGCTTTTCCTGCTTTACGAGATCTCGATCTGGTCCTGCCGGTTCGTCGAGAAGCAGCGCGCGCAGCGCGAGGCGCAGGAAGCAGCCGAGCTCGAGGGCAAGGCGCCGGGCGAGTAGGGGCAACGTCGCTCCCTTGCGACCCTCGCGATAGACGCGACCGAGCGATCCCTCTATAACAGCCGGCGCCGATGTTCGACCTGAAATGGATCCGTGACAATCCCGAGGCCTATGACCGCGGCCTCGCGCGGCGTGGTGCGCCAGCGGCCGCTGCGGGACTGCTCGAGCTCGATCGGCACTGGCGCGAGGCGCAAACCGGAGCCGAGCAACTCCAGGCCGAGCGCAACAAGCTCGCCAAGGAGATCGGCGCCGCCAAGGCGCAAGGGCGCGATCCCGCCGACATCCTGCGCCGCGTCGCCGACAGCAAGGAGCGCCAGGCGGCGCTCGAAGCGGACGCCAATCGGTTGAAGGTGGAGCTCGACCGCGTTCTGGCGGCCCTGCCCAATGTGCCGGCCGAGGATGTCCCGGAAGGATTGGACGAGACGCATAACCGTCTCGTCCGCCAGCATGGGACGCCGCCCGCCTTTCCCTTCGCGGTGCAGGATCACGTCGCGATCGGCGAAGCGCTGCGCCTCATGGATTTCGCGCGCGCCGGCAAGCTGTCCGGCGCGCGCTTCGTCGTGCTCTACGGCCAGCTGGCGCGGCTCGAGCGGGCCTTGGCGCAGTTCATGCTCGATCTCCACACGCGCGAATTCGGCTATCGCGAAGTGAGCCCGCCGCTGCTGGTGCGCGACGAGACGATGTTCGGCACCGGGCAGCTGCCGAAATTCGCCGAGGACCAATTCAAGACGACGCACGGGCTCTGGCTCATTCCGACGGCCGAAGTGTCGCTCACCAATCTCGTCGGCGACGAGATCCTGGACGAGGCAGAGCTGCCGCTGCGGCTTACCGCCTGGACGCCGTGCTTCCGCGCCGAAGCCGGCGCCGCCGGCAAGGATACGCGCGGCATGATCCGCCAGCATCAATTCTCCAAGGTAGAGCTGGTGTCGATCGCCCATCCCGACCACTCCGAGGCCGAGCATGAGCGCATGACGGCTTGCGCCGAAGAGGTGCTGAAGCGGCTCGGTCTCGCCTATCGCGTCATGCTGCTGTGCGCCGGCGACATGGGATTCTCCGCGCGCAAGACCTTCGACATCGAAGTCTGGCTGCCGGGGCAGGGGACCTATCGCGAGATCTCGAGCTGCTCCAATTGCGGCGACTTCCAGGCGCGGCGCATGCGCGCGCGCTTTCGGCCGAGGGAAGGCAAGGGCACGCGCTTCGTCCATACGCTCAACGGCTCGGGGCTTGCGGTCGGGCGCACCCTCGTTGCCGTGCTCGAGAACTATCAGCAGGGCAACGGGGGGGTCGCCGTGCCCGACGCGTTGAAGCCCTATCTGGGCGGGCTGGAGATGATCGGCGGTGTTTGACCGGCCTATCGATCTTGCTGCTGCGCGCGTTCTCGTGACCAATGATGACGGCATCAACGCCCCGGGCCTCAAGCTTCTCGCCAAGGTCGCGCGCACGCTGAGCGAGGATGTCTGGGTGGTGGCGCCCGAACAGGAGCAGAGCGGCGCCAGCCACTCCCTGACCTTGAGCCGGCCGCTGCGCATCCGCAAGCTCGGCAATCGCCGCTTTGCCGTCGACGGTACGCCGACCGACTGCGTGTTGCTCGCGGTCAACACCATCCTGCGCGACAAAGCGCCGACCCTGGTGCTCTCCGGCATCAATGCCGGCGCCAATCTCGGCGAGGATGTCACCTATTCCGGCACCGTGGCGGCGGCGATGGAGGCGACCTTGCTAGAGGTGCCGGCGATCGCCTTCAGCCAGCATTATCAGAACCGCAGCGCCATTCCCTGGAAGACCGCGGAAGCCCATGCGGCGAGCGTCATTCGCCGGCTCACCGCCGAGCCCTGGCCGCGCAACACGCTGATCAATGTGAACTTCCCCGCTGTCGCGCCGGACGACGTTGCCGGCATCGTCGCGACGCGGCAGGGACGGCGCAAGATCGGCGAGGGTGTCGTCGAGCGCGCCGATCCGCGCGGCCGCCCCTATTATTGGATCGGGCCGCTGCGCGACGAGGTGCCGGACATGCCGGGCACCGATCTCAACGCCGTCACCGAGGGCAAGGTGTCGCTGTCGCCGATCTATCTCGATCTCACCAATGGCCCGGCGCTGGCCGAGCTCAAAAAGGTGTTCTCGTGACCGAGCCGCCGTCGCCGAAGATGGTGCGGCTGCTTATGGAGCTGCGCGGCCTCGGCATCACCGATGCCCGCGTGCTGGGCGCGATGGAGCGCGTGCCGCGCGATGCCTTCGTGCCCGCCGCTTTCCGCGACCAGGCCTGGGAGAATGTGGCGCTGCCGATCGGCCAGGCGCAGACCATCAGCCAGCCGCTCGTGGTGGCGCTGATGACGCAAGCGCTCGAGGTCGGCGAGCGCCACAAGGTGCTCGAGATCGGTACCGGATCGGGCTATCAGGCGGCGATCCTGGCAAAGCTCTCGCGCCGCGTCTTCACCATCGAGCGGCATCGCGCGCTGCTGCGCGAGGCGGAAAAGCGCTTTGCCGAGCTCAAGCTCCACAATGTCACCACCCGCTTCGGCGATGGCAGCAAAGGCTGGCCGGAGCAGCAGCCCTTCGACCGCATCATCGTCACCGCCGCCGCGCCGGCGGTGCCGCAGGTGCTGATCGACAGCCTGATCGAAGGCGGCATCCTGGTGGCGCCGGTGGGCGAGGAGCGGCGCGACCAGCAGCTTCTGCGCATTCGCCGCACCAAGGATGGAATCGTCACCGAAGATCTGGGTCCGGTGCGTTTCGTGCCGCTGGTCGAAGGCCTGCCGCGCGCCGCCAAGCCGGCCGAGAAACGCCACTGACGGCGGCGCGCGACGGTGGCTCAAGCACAGCCCATCTCTCCCGTCGCGTTAGATTTCGAGTCGCTTCGCCACCCTGATGTCCCACCTTTGGAGGAATTCTCGACGCAACTCCCCGCCGATATCGCCGTTAACTCCACAATTCGGGGAGGGCAGCGACAATGGGGGAGCGAGCCGTGGCCTGGCGCCGTCGCGCCGCTGAATTGCGCGATATCGCCGCAACCGAGCGCGATTCGACGGTCCGGCATCTGCTCCTCGTCCTGGCACAGGAATATGACGATTTGAGCGTTGCGGCGGCGCGTGAGGAAGACAGCGATCCTGTCCGCGGTTGACGCGCGACGGTGTCCGAAATCCCGGCTAAACTGCCGCGATGTTTGGGGCGCTTCGGAGGAACTTGCACCTTGGTCTGATGCTGCTCACGCTTGCGCTCGGCGCTTGCGCGCGAACCGCGCCGCCGGCGCCTGTGGTCGATGCCGCCGGGCGGCCCACGCCGACGAGCCAAGTGCCGAGCCAACCGCGTCCGCCGCCGCCCGTGCTGCATCCCGATTCCGTTACCGTCCAATCCGGCGAGACGCTGTACGGCATCGCGCGGCGCTATGACGTGCCGGTGCGCTCGCTGATCGAAGACAACCGGTTGACACCGCCCTATCGCATGGAGGCCGGCCGAAAGCTTCTATTGCCCAAGGTGCAGCAGCACATCGTTCAGCCCGGCGAAACGCTTTACAGCATCTCGCGCACCAACGGCGTCGACACCAGCACCTTGGCGCGCCGCAATGGGCTCGAGCCGCCTTACCGTATCTGGGTCGGTGAGGCCCTGATCCTGCCGGCGCCGGTCGAGAGGGCCGAGGTTCCGGTGATCCAGGCGACGGCGCCCGCCGCGCCCTATGCCGCGCCGGCGGAGTCCGCGCCGGCCCCGGCGGTGACGGCAGCTTCGGAACCGTTACCTCCACCACCGCCGCCGGCGCCGCGGCCGCAGAGCGAGGCTCCCGTTGCCGCTGCCCCGCCACCGGTCTGGGCACCGGAATCGGCGCAAGGCCAGCAGCCGGCGAAGCGCGAGGAGAAGGTCGCGGCGCTGCCACCGCCACCGGCACCGATAGCGCCGCCGCCCGCCACGAAGCCCGCGCCGGCGCCCCAGGCGAAACCGGCGGCTCTGCCACCGCCGCCACCGGAGACTGTGCCGGGCGGGTCGCGCACCTTTCTCTGGCCGGTGCATGGGCGGATCATCGCCAGCTACGGCAATGGTCCGGGCGGCACGCATAATGACGGCATCAACATCGCCGCGCCGGCAGGAACGCCGGTGCTCGCCGCCGATGCCGGGACCGTCGCCTATGCCGGCAACGAGCTGCGCGGCTATGGCAATCTGCTGCTGATCAAGCACGCCAATGGCTGGATGACCGCCTATGCGCATAACCAGGTGCTGTTGGTGAAGCGTGGCGACAGGGTGCGGCGCGGCCAGCCGATCGCACGCGTCGGCGCCACCGGCGCCGTCGGCGAGCCGCAGCTCCATTTCGAGATCCGCCACGGCACCCACGCCCTCGACCCCGGCGACTACCTGCCGCCCGAGGACGCGACGGCGTCGCGGTGACCGAGCATAGCGAGGTCATCCGCGGCGGGCGTCAGCGGTTGCGCAGCAACCGCGAGAGCCCGCACGGTGCCGGCGACACACGGTCTAACGATCGACCCCGCCCATCGTCAGACTCGCCGCGACGTAGCGACGCAGCACAAACAGAAGCGCGATCGGCGGCAGCACGTAGATGATGGCGGCGGCCATCATCGCGTTCCAGGCCGCATCGACATCGACGAAGACCTGGCCCTGCACCACCGAGACGGTCATGTTCTGCACCGAGAGCAGGACGGCTTGGTAGAGGTAGTCGTTCCAGGCGAGCAAAAGCGCGTAGACGGCGACGACCGCGAGCGCCGGTCTCATCAAGGGCAGGTAAATGCGGAGATAGAGTTGAACAGCGGAAGCACCGTCGACGCGAGCGGCGTCGTCCAGCTCAAACGGTATCAAGCGCGCGTATAAGCCCAGGATCAGGACGGCAAACGGGGTGGCGAACGTCACCTGCGCCGCGATCACCGCCCAAAGCTCATCCGACAGCCCATAGACATGCATGATCCGATAGTAGGGAACGATGAGGAAGGACGCGGGAATCGCGTAGGTCAGAAGCGCAGCATTGGTGAGCAGCGCCCCTCTGCTCGGTCGCAAGCGGCTCACCGCGAAGCTCGCCAGAGAGCCGATCAACACCGCCAGAACCATCGTCGCCAGGCCGATGTAGAGGCTGTTCGCGAATTGCTGCCAGAAATGCTCGAGATACCGCGCCTCTTGTGTCACGACTGCGCGGAAGCTTTCGAGCGAGGGCTCAGGCGTCCAGATATTGCCGTCGAACTCGATTTCACCTTCCTCAGGATCGAGCGCGACCAGGAACATGTTGTAGATGGGCAGGAGCGACCAGATCAGGAGGATGACGCCCAGCACGATCGAGCCGGCTTCCGTAAGCGCCATCCGCAGCTGGCGGCGCTTCTTCGCCGGATGGCCGAAGGCGGGAGCAATGCTCATACCTGCACCTCGCTCGCCTGAATCTTGCGCATCAGCACGATCGTGACCGGTATCAGCAGCGGCAGCGCCGACATCACCGCCGCCACGCCCAGCGCGGGCCTCGCGGTGTCGAAGGCATAACGGAATCCGAGCGTCGCCAGCACCTCCGAGGACAAGGCCGGCGCTCCGCCCGAGACGAGATAGACCGTCGTGAAGTCGCCGAGCGTCCAGAGCGTCGAGAGCAGGGTGCAGATGAGATAGAGGTTGGCGAGAAGCGGGAAGGTGACGTGCACAAAACGACGGATGCCGGTCGCCCCGTCAACTGCAGCCGCGTCATAGATGTCCCGGGGAATCGTCATCCGGCCGGCGATGAAGATGAGGGTCCAGAACGGCATCCATTTCCAGGTATAGGCGGCGATGTTCGATCCGAGGGCGAGCCAGCGGTGATTGAACCAGATCGGGCCGTCGACGCCGAACAGTGCCGACAACAGCCCGTCGATCAACCCCCGCTGGTCGATCAGCATCCAGTGAAACGAGATGCTGGCTTGGGCCGCCGCGACCGCCCAAGGCAAGACGTAGACGGCGAGCAGGATTTTGATCCACCAACGCGGGCGCATGAAGTAGCCCGACAGGAGCAATGCCAGGAACATCTTTAGATTCACGCCCAGGCCGACGAAGATCAGGGTATTGACCACCGTCGGCAGATAGAGCGGATCGGCGATCAGTTCGGCATAAAGCGAGGGCTCGCTGGCCATCCACAGCGCATAGCCGACGGGGTAGACGACGAAGGCGAAGAACACGGCCGCATAGGGCGTGACGAAGGCAATCGCCCACTTGACATCCGAACCGCGCGGGTGACCGCGACCGGGCGGGCGCCTCGATCCTTTGACCGATGCGGCTGCAGCGGCGATGACCCCTCGCGTGCCACTCATCCCGGTCTCTTGCTCTGCTCGAGCGAGTATCTCGCGAAGGTCGCGATGCGCAACAGCGTGAAATCGAGCTTGGCGCTAGCAACTGCGGCGCGAGCGATGCGCCGGTAGCCGAAATCGCGGACCTGGGCGCTCCGCCGAACGGCAACCCTGGCGATGCTGTGCCCTGTCCTTGGAAACGTGTAGTTATGCTGCGGTCCCGCCGACGAAGAGCGGCTCCGCCCGTCCCGATACGGCCTTAAGCCTGTCCAATCTGCTTCCCAAGCCGGCCGGCGAGGTCCTGGATGAATTGCCAGGCGACGCGGCCGGAGCGTGCGCCGCGGGTGATCGCCCATTCGCTGGCTTCGGCGCGCAGCTGGTCCGCGGGCAGGCCAAGGCCAAAGCGTTCGGCGTAGCCGCGCACCATGGCGTGATAGGTCTCCTGGTCGCAGGCATGAAAGCCGAGCCAAAGGCCGAAGCGGTCGGAGAGCGAGACCTTCTCCTCGACCGCCTCGCCTGGATTGATCGCCGTCGAACGCTCATTCTCGATCATGTCGCGCGACAGCAGATGACGCCGGTTCGAGGTGGCGTAGAGGACGACATTGGAGGGACGTCCCTCGATGCCGCCTTCAAGCACGGCCTTCAGCGATTTGTAGCTGGTGTCCTGCTGATCGAAGGAGAGATCGTCGCAGAACAGCAGGCAGCGCCGGCTGGTGCTGCGCAGCAGCCCCAGGAGCCGCGGCAGACTTGGGATGTCCTCGCGATGGATCTCGACCAGCACCAGCGAGCCCGGCGCCGTGCCGTTGACCGCGGCGTGGACCGCCTTCACCAACGAGCTCTTGCCCATGCCGCGCGCCCCCCACAGCAGCACGTTGTTCGCGGGCAGGCCGGTGGCGAAGCGCCTGGTGTTGTCGAGCAGGATGTCCCGCACCCGGTCGATGCCCTGCAGCAGGTCGAGATCGACCCGGTTTACCGTCGGTACCGGCTCCAGCCAGTCGCGATCGGCATGCCAGACGAAGGCGTCGGCCGCCGCAAGATCATTGCGCGACGAACCCGCCGGGGCGAGCCGGTCGAGCGCATCGGCGATGCGCCGCAGCAAAGGTTCAAGCTTGGGGTCTTCGGTCATTGCGGGGGTGAGGGGTGATGGGAGCGGCCGGGACCCTAGGGGCCTCTCCCGATGGCGTCAACATTGGCTCGGATGCACCTCACCCGGAGCCTGCCGGCCACACCCTCTAGCGGCGAGGGCTCTGTGCCAGGTTGCTCTTTCGTCCCATATTGACTAGGAATGCGGCAACTCACTCGAGGAGACGTCGATGTTCATCTCGCCCGCCTATGCGCAGGGGCTTGGAGGCAGCGGGGACGCGCTGGTCCAAATGCTGCCGATCGTCTTGATCATCGTCGTCATGTATTTCCTGCTGATGCGGCCGCAGCAGCAAAAGGCGAAGCAGCTCAGAGAGATGCTGGCCGCGCTGCGGCGCGGCGACCGGGTGGTGACCGGCGGCGGGATCATCGGCACCATCGCCAAGGTGGTGAACGACGACGAGGTGCTGGTGGAGATCGCCGAAGGCGTGCGGGTGCGCGTCGCGCGCAGCACCATCTCCAGCGTCCTCGCCAAGACCGAGCCCGTCGCCGCCAAGACCGACAAGGGCGACGACAAGGACGAGAAGAGCGACGATACCGCCGACAAGGGCAAGGGGGGCAGCAATCGTCGCGCCGCCGGCGGCTGAGCGCGAGGGCGCCTGGGTAAGGAGTAATGCTCTATTTTCCGAAATGGCTGGTGGCGTTGATCCTGGGGATCTGCGCCCTCGGCGTGGTGTTCACCATCCCCAACCTGTTCTCGCCGCAAACCGTCGAGAGCTGGCCCAATTTCCTGCCGAAACGGCAGGTGAGCCTCGGTCTCGATCTGCGCGGCGGCTCCTATCTGCTCTACCAGGTCGATATGCGCTCGGTCATCACCGAGCGCCTCAACGATGTTCTGGACGGGCTGCGCAGCGAGTTCCGCACGGCGCGGATCGGCTATGTCGGGCTCGGCGCCAGCAACAACGAGATCCACTTCACCTTGCGCGAACCGGACCGGATGGAGGAGGTGCGCGCCCTCGTGCGCAAGGTCGATCCCGATCTCGACATGACGACCGGCGCCGATGGCGCGGTGAGCCTCAAGTTCAATCCGGTCGCGCTCAACAATGTCCAGCGGCAGATCGTCGATCAGTCGATCGAGATCGTGCGCCGTCGCATCGATGAAACCGGCACGAAGGAGCCGAGCATCCAGCGCGAGGGCGAGGACCGCATCGTGCTGGAACTGCCAGGCGTCGAAAATCCCGAGTACGTGAAGCGCATCCTGGGTAAGACGGCGAAGATGACCTTCCAGCTCGTCGACGAGAATGCGAGCGTCGGTCCGGGAGGTCATCCGCCGCCGGGCGACGAGGTATTACCATTGAAGGATGGCCATTCGCCGCCAGGCGCGACGATCGTCGTGCAGCGGCGGGTCCTGGTGAGCGGCGAGACGCTGACCGACGCACAGGCGACCTTCGATCAGTACGGCGCGCCCGCGGTCAATTTCAAATTCAACGCCGAGGGCGCCCGGCGCTTCGGTGACGCGACCAAGAACAATGTCGGCAGGCGCTTTGCCATCGTGCTCGACAATGCGGTGATCTCGGCGCCGGTGATCCGTGAACCGATCCTGGGCGGGCAGGGGATCATCACCGGCAGCTTCACGACGGAATCCGCAAGTGATCTGGCGCTCGAACTTCGCGCCGGCGCGCTGCCGGCGCCGCTGGTGCCGCTGGAGGAGCGGACGGTAGGTCCCGGGCTCGGCGCCGATTCGATCCATGCCGGCACGCTCGCCTGCCTCGTCGGCGTGATCCTAGTGGTGGTCTTCATGGTCGTCTTCTACGGTCTCTTCGGGCTCTTCGCCGATGTCGCGCTCTTTTTCAATTTGTGCCTGATGATGGCGACCTTGACTGTGCTCGGCGCGACTCTGACCCTGCCGGGCATCGCCGGGATCGCGTTGACCTTGGGCATGGCGGTCGATGCCAATGTGCTGATCTATGAGCGCATCCGCGAGGAGGTCCGCGGCGGGCGCTCGCTGATCTCGTCGTTGCAGGCGGGGTTCGAACGCGCCTTCGGCACCATCTTCGACAGCCATCTCACCACGCTGGTGGCGGGCTTCCTGATGTTCTTCCTCGGATCGGGGCCGGTGAAGGGCTTTGCCGTCACCTTGAGCATCGGCGTCATCACCTCGCTATTTTCGGCGATCCTGGTCACGCGGCTGCAAATCGTCACCTGGCTCCGGCGGACGAAACCGAAGGTGGTTCCCATCTGATGCTGCGCCCCCTCATCGTCATCCGCCATATCCCCAACATCAATTTCATGGGGTGGCATAAGCTGGGCTTCGCGCTGTCGACGTTGCTCACCGTCGGCTCGATCGTGCTTTTCCTCACGCAAGGCCTCAATTACGGCATCGATTTCGTCGGCGGCACACTGATCGAGGCGAAGACGCAGGGTCCGGCCCATCTCGCCGAGATGCGTTCGACCTTGGACGGGCTCGGTCTCGGCGCCGTGTCGCTTCAGGGCTTCGGCAGCCCCGACGAGGTGCTGATCCGCGTTGCGCGCCAACCCGGCAGCGACCAGGCGCAGATGGATGCCGTGGCCAAGGTCAAGCAGGCGCTGGGCAGTGGTGTCGATTACCGCCGCATCGAGGTGGTCGGGCCCGAAGTCGGCAGCGAGCTCATCCGCGCCGGCATTCTTGCCACCGTGCTCGCGCTGTTCGCCATCGCCGCCTATGTGTCGCTGCGCTTCAACTGGCAGTTCGGCATCGGCGCCATGCTCTCGACGCTGCACGACACCATCACCACGGTCGGACTCTTTGCGCTGCTGCAGATCGAGTTCAACCTGACGACGCTGGCTGCGATCCTGACCATCGCCGGCTACTCCGTGAACGACACGGTGGTCATCTATGATCGCGTGCGCGAGACGTCGCGGAAATACAAGACGATGGATTTCCGCACCCTCATCAACAAGAGCCTGAACGAGACGCTGTCGCGCACCATTCTCACCGTGAGCACCGTGGCGCTCGCGGTGCTGTCGTTGTTCTTCTTCGGCGGTGAGGTGCTGCGCGGCTTCAGCATCGCCATGCTCTGGGGCATTGTCGTCGGCACCTATTCCTCGCTCTTCATCGCCGCACCGATCCTCTACTACGTCCAGCCGCGCCGCTCCCGCCGCGCCAAGAAGGGGGAGGAGACGCAGGCGGAGACGCAAGGAGCGTCCTGACCCATGGATGTGACGCCGCTCATCCCCGCGGATCGGCAAGTCATCGACAGCTATGGTGCGGGCGGCTTCCATGTCAGCGGGGCGGCCTATCAGGGCGCCATCCTGGTATTCCCCGATGCAACGCGGCCTTGGCCCGTCGCAGCGCTTGCCGAGGTGACGACGGAAAGCCTGGCGCCGGTGGTTGCCCACGGCAATGTCCAGATCCTGCTGCTGGGCTGCGGCCGTCGCATGCAGCCGGTGCCGCCCGAGCTGCGCCTGGCGCTGCGCCGCTCCGGCATCACCATCGACGCCATGGATACCGGCGCCGCCTGCCGCACCTATAACGTGCTGCTGGCGGAGGACCGCCGCGTCGCCGCCGCGCTGCTGCCGGCGCGCTGAGGGCCGGTGGCGAGGGAGGCGAGCATGGCGACACTGGACGGCAAATGCGCGCTCGTCACGGGATCGACCGATGGGGTCGGCCGGCTGGTGGCCACGCGCCTCGCGGCCAATGGCGCGTCAGTGCTGGTGCATGGCCGCGACCGCGCGCGGGGCGAGCGCCTCGTCGCCGAGATCAAGGGCAAAGGCGGTGCGGCCGAATTCCTCGTGGCCGATCTCGCCAGCCTTCGCGCCGTGCGCGGGCTTGCCGAAGCCGTCCAAGCGCAAACGAAGCGGCTCGACATCCTGGTCAACAATGCCGGCATCGGCAGCGCGAGCGGCGGCAACAGCCGGCAGGCAAGCGCCGATGGATGCGAGCTGCGCTTTGCCGTCAATTACCTTTCGGGTTTTTTGCTGACGCATTTGCTGCTGTCGCTGCTGCGCGCGAGCGCGCCGGCGCGCATCGTCAACGTCGCCTCGGCCGGGCAGCAGGAAATCGATTTTGCCGATGTCATGCTGACGCGCGGCTATAGCGGCACGAGGGCCTATTGCCAGAGCAAGCTGGCGCAGATCATGTTCACGATCGACCTCGCCGAGACGCTCAAAGGCTCGGGCATCACGGTCAATGCGCTCCATCCCGCCACCTACATGAACACGACCATGGTGCGAGAGGCCGGCGTCACGCCCTGGAGCAGCGTCGAGGAGGGAGCCGAGGCGATTCTCAACCTAGCGGCTGCGCCTGCGCTCCACGGCCGCAGCGGCCTCTACTTCAACGGTCTCAACGAGGCGCGCGCCAACCGGCAAGCCTATGATGCCGAGGCGCGCCGCCGCCTCCGCGAACTCAGCCGAGAGCTCATTCAGGCTTTCGTATAGGCAATCCTCCCCGGTTTGTCCGACGCTTGATGCAGGGACGGAGGGGCCGGTGTGGTAAGCGATGGATTCTAGGTATCGATGGTGCACGGACAGGGGACTTGGGATGAGAATTGGTCGGCGTGACGTCCTGGTTGGCACCGCTGCGCTTGCGTTGTGTGCAAACGCAGCCCAAGCGAGCGAGACGGATGGTGAAGCGACGCCGAAGCGCGGCGGCTCGTTGATTTTCGCCAGCACTGTCGAGCTCAAGGACTACGACTGCGATGACAATACCTCCTTTGCCTTCTTGCATCCGATGGCGCCGCATTACTCGACGCTGCTCAAGTTTGATACCCCGAACTATCCAGCCATCAAGGGCGACCTGGCGAGCTCCTGGACGGTGTCACCGGACAGGCAGGTCTATACCTTCAAGATCAGACCGAATGTGCTGTTCCACGACGGGTCACGTCTGACGTCGGCCGATATCAAGGCAACCTACGAGCGCATCGTGCATCCTCCGGCGGGCGTGGTTTCGGCGCGGCAGGTCGACTACGCCGCTATCCAGAGCATCGACGCGCCCGATCCCTTGACGGTCGTCTTTCACCTGCGTTGGCCGGACGCCGCCATGCTGGCGAATTTCGCGTCGCCGTGGAATTTCATCTACAGAGCGGCGAAGTTGGCCGGGGATCCGCAATTTCCCAAGACTCATGTCCTGGGTACCGGGCCCTTCGTCTTTGACCAGCACGCCAAAGGTCAGTATTGGCGGGGTAAGCGCTTCGATAAATATTTCCAGACCGGAAAACCCTACCTCGACGGGTTCCAGGTCGATTTCATGGAACCGAAAGATGTCATGCCGGCCTATTTAAGCGGCAAGATCATGGCGGAATTCCGTGGTGTCTCGCCGCCGCAGCGCGACCAGTTGGTCAAGGCGCTGGGCGATCGCATCACCGTCAGCGAAAGCCCGTGGCTCGCAAACCTGCTCGCGATTTTCAACACCAAGCGGCCGCCCTTCGATGATGCGCGGGTCCGTCGTGCGCTCTCGCTCGCCATCGATCGGTGGGGGGCCGCGGAGAGACTGCAGGAGACGACTTTCCTCAAATATGTCGGCGGCCTGATGCGGCCGGGCTCGGATATGGCGACGCCGGAGGCGGAATTGCTGAAAATTCCCGGCTTCGCCCGCGACATCGAGGCCTCGCGCGCCGAGGCGAAGCGGCTCCTCGCCGAAGCTGGCGTGCATGACCTCAAGCTGACATTGCTGGTTCGCGACATCCCGATGCCGCATTTCGCCGGTGCGGATCTGCTGGTCGAGAGCTGGCGTGCGATCGGCGTCACCGCGGCCGAGGACAAACGCAACATCTTTGACTGGCAGCAGCAGGTGGAGGCGGGAAACTACGACGTCGCCCAGGATTTTTCCGGTGATTTCTTCGACGATCCCACGATACAGCTCACCAAGTATGTGTCGCGCGACTTGTCGCCGATCGACTTCTCCGGTGCGACGGATCGGTTCCTCGATGCGCTCTATGTCGGTCAGGCCGTGACCACCGACCTGCGCAAGCGCGCGCAGATCGTCAGAGATTTCGAGCGTCACGCACTCACCCAGGCCTATACCGTGCCATTGCTGTGGTGGAATCGTATCGTCGTGACGTCGGCCCGGCTCAAAGGCTGGAGCATCACGCCCAGTCATTTCCTTGGCCAGGATTTGACCGACGTCTGGATCGACTAGTCACACCGAGGGGTCTGCATTCATGATCCGCAAACGCTGCGCGAGGATGAGTCAAAACCGGCCGCGACGGCCCGCGGCCGGACAGTGCCGGGGCCAAACCTGATGGGAGTCTCTGCGATGGGGGATGCGAAAGAACAAACGGATCGGGAAATCCTCGGCTACAGCCGCTATGTGGTGCTCGTCGCCGCTTTCTTCGCGATGTTCATCATCAGCCCGTTCGAATACGCGTGGAGCTCGATGTCCGGGCATCTCGGCGCGATCTACGGCTGGTCGCATGAGCAGGTGGCGTGGCTGTTCACGCTCTTCGTCATCTTCCAGTCGATCGGCATGCTGCCGGGCGGCATGCTGCGCGACAAGTTCGGTCCGCGCTGGACCACCGCGATCAGCGGCTTGCTTTCCGGACTCGGCATCTATGCCCTGGCGCTCGGACCGTCCTATCCGCTGGTGCTCGCGCTGTGGGCGATCGGCAGCTTTTTCACCGGCTTCATTTACAACAACGCGGTCACGACCGGGAACAAGTGGTTCTGCGATCGCCGCGGCGTCATGACCGGCTTGATCGCCGGCGCCTTTTCGTGGGGCTCGCTGCCCTTCATCTTCCCCATTCGCGCCATACCCCAGAGCTCGCCGCCGGAAGTGTTCCTCGAGGTGATCTATGTGATGGCCGCCATCATCGGCGGCGTGTCGGTCGTCGCCGCGCTGTTCATGAAGGATCCGCCGGCGGGATGGAAACCGCCGGGTTGGGTTCCGAAGCAGACGGCAATCCAGCGGCCGTCCAGTCACCAATATTCCGTCGGCGAGGCGCTGCGGACCTGGCAGATGTGGGTCCTGATCCTGTCCTTCGTGCTGATCTCGAGCGCCGGTCTCGCCGGCATCAGCAAGATGGTGGACTACTCGAAGAGCTTCCATTTCACCGCCGCCGCGGCGACGGCGGCGGCGGGCGGCATCGCTCTGGCCAACGGCTTCGGCAAGCTCGGCCTCGGCGGGCTGTCGCAGCGCTTCGGCTGCGAGAACATGATGATCGTCAGCTATACGGCGTGCGGCGTGCTGCTGTTCGGCACGATCGCCGCCGGCAACATGCAGGCGCAGACCTTGTTCGTCTGTGCCGCGATCCTGGCGATCTTCTGTTGGGCTTCCCTGTTCTCGCTCTTTCCGATCGCCATCGGGCATTATTTCGGCGAAGCGGCGGCAGGCGGGAATTACGGCTTCCTCTACGCCGCGGCCAAGGGTTCGGGTGGCTTCTATGCCGGCATTCTGTCGACGGTGCTGATTCTCCACCACGGCTTCACCTTCGCCACCGGCGTCGCCGGCCTCATGTCGATTGCCGCCGGCCTCATGATCATTCCGCTCAAATCCCGCCCGCCCGTCTGGGAGGCGAGGGTCAAACGCGTGAGCGCGGAGGTGCTGCCGGAGGAGAGCCCTGAGCGCACCCGCGTGATGTGAACGGCGCTCTCGCAGAGGGCGAAACTCCGGCGACGCGCGCGGTGGTCAGGCGAGCCCGGCAGGTTTTTGGCCGATCTCATCGCGCAAGCCGTCGACCAGCGCGGCAAAGCCGGCCGAGCGTGGATCGCGCGGGCGCGGCAGGCCGATCTCGACGATCGTCTTGATGCGGCCGGGACGCGGCGAGAAGACCACGACACGGTCGGCGAGGAGCACCGCTTCGTCGATGTTGTGCGTGACAAAGAGGATGGTCGTGGTGTGCCGGCGCCAGATCTGCAGCAGCTCGTCCTGCAGGTCGGCGCGAGTCTGTGCGTCGAGCGCGGCAAAGGGCTCATCCATCAGCAGCAGCTTCGGCGCCGTCGTCAGCGCGCGCGCGATCCCGGCGCGCTGGCGCATGCCGCCGGAGAGCTCGTGCGGATAGCGCTCGGCGAAAGCGCCGAGCCCGACCAGATCGAGCAGCTCCTGGCCGCGCGCCCGCCGTTCCGCCCGGGACGTGCCGCGCGCCTTCATGTTGAACTCGACGTTGCGCCGCACGGTCATCCAGGGAAAGAGGCCGTGATCCTGGAAGACGACGCTCAGATCTTTCGACGGGCCATCGATCTCGCGGCCATTGACGATGATCTGCCCTTCGCTGGGCGTCTCCAGCCCGGCAACGAGCTGCAGCAGGGTCGATTTACCGCAGCCCGACGTGCCGAGCAGGCAGACGAAGCTGCCATAGTCGCAGGCGAGATCGATGGTGCGCAGCGCTTCAACCGTCCCGGTCGGGCCGACATAGCGCTTGCTGACCTTGAGGCATTCGAGGAAATGGTTCATCGCGGCGCGGCGGTCAGGCCTTCTTGCCAGCGGCAGAGCTGCTCGCGCAGCAGGCGGATCCCCTGATCGGCGGCGAGGCCGATGATGCCGATGATGATGATGCCGGCGATGATGAGGTCGGAGCGAAACGTCATCTGCGCATTGAGGATGAGATAGCCGAGGCCTGATCGCACCGCGATCATCTCGGCGGTCACCACGGTGAGCCAGCCGCCGCCGATCGCCAGGCGCATGCCCGTCAGGATCGCCGGCATCGCGCCGGGCAGGACGATATCGCGGAAGATGAGCCATTCGCTGGCGCGCGCCGCGCGCGCGACCTTGATCAAGGTCAGCTCGATGCTGCGCACGCCAAAGATCGTGTTGATGAGCAGCGGCCAGAAGGCGGCGAGGAAGATGAGCGCGATGGCGGGACGGTCGCCGATGCCAAAGAGCAGCAGGGCCAACGGAATGAGCGCGATTGGCGGCACGGCGCGGAACATCTGGATGGACCAGTCCGTGAGCCGGTCGAGGAGACGATAGCGTCCGATCAGGAAGCCCAGCGGGATCGCCGACAGCGCCGCGAGGGCAAGGCCGATGGCGACGCGGGTCACGCTCGCCAGGGCATGCGCCAGCAGGGTTCCCGGCTCGTTCGCAAAGGCGCGGGCAACCTCGAGCGGCGGCGGCAGCAGCACGGCGGAATAGATGCCGGCGGCGGCGGTGATCTGCCAGAGAAGGAGAAGCAGCAGGATCGGCAGCAGCCCGAGCAAGCGTGTCGGCTCGGGCATCAGACGAAGCGCGTGTCGATAAAGGCGTCCCAGTCCGGCTCTTTGTCGAGCATCTTGTTCTCGATCATCATCTTGGCGAGGGCGCGCAAGCCGCTTTGGAACGGCGCTCCGGATTCGACCGAGAAGAACAGGTTCTTGTTCGAGGCTTCGGCGATGTTGTGCGGCATGTTGAACTGCTTCATCGTCGTGGCCAGCGCGATGTCGGGATGAGCGATCAGCTCCTTGGTTGCGTTGATATGCGCTTTGACGATGATGCGGGCCAGATCGGGGTCGCGCCTCACAAAGGCGGCCGAAGCGACGAAGCCGAGATTGGTCTTGCCCATGGGCGTGTCGTAGGGAACCCACAGCACCTTGCCCCAGCCATTGAGCAAGGCGAAGGTCGGATAGGGCTCGAAGCCGATCATGGCGTCGATATCGCCGCGCGACAGCGGGATCGGCAGCTTGTCATTGTCCATGTAGACGAGCTCGACGGCGCCGTCCAAACCTTCCTGCTTCAGCTTCCAGAGCAGCGAGACGAGGGCGATCGAGCCGTTCTGGACGCCGATCTTCTTGCCCTTCAGATCCGGCCAGCCGCCGATGTTGGACCGCGCCAACATGGTCCAGCCGCCGTCGCAGCCATTGGCGAGCACCACCATCGGAAAGCCCTTGGTGTCGACCTGCATCGTCGCGCTGAGGCCGCCATTGCCGACATCGACATCGCCGGAGGCAACGGCCTGCATGCGCTCGACCAGGCTCGGGAAGAGCACGATCTCGCCGTCGATGCCATCCTCCTTGAGATATTTCGGCATGAGGAAGGCCGCGTTCGTGGTGGTGGTGAAGGCGGAGCCGATCTTGATGTGCCGCGGCGCGCCGAGCGCGCGGCGCGGCAGGATGGCAGGGGCGGCCAAGGCGGCGGCGGTCGAGGCAAGGAAACGTCGGCGATCGAACATGAGGCGCTCCGTGACGCGGGCGAAGGAGGGGAGGGGATGACGGCGAGGGATGGGATTTGGTACGACAATTGCCTGCAAACGACATGCCATGGTACGTGCAATCCGATGATGGAGCTCATGCGGTGATGGGGGAGATCGGCGAGGGTTCGGTGCGGCGCATCGGCATGCTGACGCCGTCCTCGAATACGGTGTTGGAGCCGATGACCAATGCCATGTTGGCGGGAAGGAGCGATGTATCGGTTCATTTCGCCCGCTTCCGCGTGACGGAAATTTCATTGCGGAAAGAAGCGCTCGGCCAATTCGATGATGCGGCGCTGCTGGAGGCGGCGCGGCTGCTCGCCGATGCCAAGGTCCATGCCATCGCTTGGAACGGCACCTCGGGCGGCTGGCTTGGGCTCGACGCCGATCGTGCGCTGTGCCGGCGCATCGAGGCGGAAACCGGCATCCCAGCCACGACCTCGACGTTGGCTTTGGCCGAGGCGCTCAGGCTGACCGGCGCGCGCAGCGTCGGCTGGGTGACGCCCTATCTCGACGAGATCCAGGCGCGGATCGTCGACACCTTCGCGGCGGCGGGCTTTCCTTGCCGCGGCGACCGGCATTTGCGCGATCGCGGCAATTTCTCCTTCTCGCTCATCGCGCCCGAGCTCCTGGCGCAGATGGCGCGCGAGGTTGCAAGAGAACGGCCCGATGCCATCGCCATCTTCTGCACCAATCTGCGCGCCGCCCATCTGGCCGCCGCGCTCGAGCGCGAGCTGGGGCTGCCGATCTATGACACGATCGCGACGGCGCTGTGGAAATCGCTCCGCCTCGCCGGTGTCGCGCCGAGCGGCGTCACCGGCTGGGGGAGCCTTTTCGAGATCGGTTAGAGCAAACGGCCGCGACCTGCACAGCGATTGGCCAGATGCTCAGGATTTGAGCCGCGCGGGTCAGGCCCCCTGGACGGCGATGATGCTCCCCGACCCGTTCTTCTGACGCAGCGCGATGAGCGGCTTGTACTCGGCGGAGTTGTACCAGCGCTTCAGAGCGTCCATGGTCGGGAATTCCAGAACCACGACGCGCTGCGGCCCCCAATCGCCTTCCAATGTCTCGACAGCGCCGCCGCGCACGACAAAGCGACCGCCATATTTCTCGACGGTCGCCGGCACTTGCCGGCGATACTCGTCGTAGCCGGCGGGATTCGTCACCTCGATATCGGCGATGAGATAAGCGGCCATGCCTGCCTCCGCTGCGAGTGCGCAAGATTGGTGACACCCCACCTCATCCTCCCATCGCTCACGCGATGGGGGTGAGGTGGGGTGAGGAAGGTATCCGAAATCGTTGGCGCTAGTGTGCGCCGCTCAGCGACTTCGCCACGAACTCCCAATTGACGAGATGGTCGAGGAAGGTCTGGACGAAGTCCGGCCGGCGGTTCTGGAAGTCGAGATAATAGGCGTGCTCCCAGACATCGCAGGTGAGCAGCGCGGTCTGCCCCTGCGAGAGCGGGTTCACCGCGTTCGGCGTCTTGGTGATCTTGAGCTTGCCGCCGTCGTTGACGAGCCAGGCCCAGCCGCTGCCGAACTGCGTCGTCGCCGCCTGCTTGAACTCCTGCTTGAACTTGTCGAGGCCGCCGAAGGCCTGCTCGATGCCTTTTGCCACATCGCCGGTCGGCTGGCCGCCGCCATGCGGCTTCAGGCAGTGCCAGAAGAAGGTGTGGTTCCACACCTGCGCCGCGTTGTTGAAGATGCCGGCTTTCGACTCGTCCTTGGCCGTCGCCTTGATGATGTCCTCGAGCGATTGCCGCGCGAAGGGCGTGTCCTTGACCAGATTGTTGAGGTTGTCGACATAGGCCTTGTGATGCTTGCCGTGGTGGAACTCCAGCGTGCGCGACGACATGTGCGGCTGGAGAGCGTCCATGGGATAGGGAAGCGGGGGAAGTTCGAAAGCCATCTTTTCCTCGCACTGTCAGGAATGGAACCGAAGCGGCAGCTTGCTGCTGCCTTGCGCTATGCCGGGGCGATCGTCAAAACGGAAACGGGTCCATCGAGCCCAGGTTCCCGCGATCGATCGCTCCCGTTCCGGGCGGTATCATAGGCGGCGGGCGAGGGGTCGGCAATTGGATGAGCGCGGCACGCGCATGAACGAGGAGGCGGGCTCTTCCGCGCTGTCCGAGCTGGGCCGGATGGTGCGACGGCATGATCGCGACCGCTTCCTGACAACGCTGTTTGCGCCGGCGGCGGAGCGCCAGGCCTTGCTCGCGCTCTACGCCTTCAACCACGAGGTGGCGAAGACGCGCGAGGTTGTCAGTGAGCCGATGCTTGGCCGCATTCGCCTGCAATGGTGGCGCGACAGCCTCGACCAGATCTATGCCGGCGCGCCGGCGCGGCGCCACGAGGTGGTGGGACCGCTCGCGGCAGCGATCGAGCGGCGCGCGCTGACGCGCGGCCATTTCGATGCGCTGATCGAGGCGCGCGAGCGCGATCTCGAGGATGCGCCGCCCGAAAGCGTGGCGGCGCTCGAAGCCTATGCCGAGAGCAGCTCGGCGCCGCTCGTCCTGCTGGCGCTCGAAGCGCTGGGGGAGCGCAGCGATGCCGCAATCGCCGCCGGCCGCGCCGTCGGCATCGCCTATGCGCTGACCGGCCTGGTGCGCGCGGTGCCGTTCCATGCGCGGGCGAAGCGTCTCTACCTGCCGCGGGCGCTGTGCGAGAGCGCGGGGCTCGCGATCGACCGCGAGCTCTTCGAGCTGCGCCCGACGCCGGCATTGCCTAAGGTCGTGGCGCCGGTCGTGGCGCGGGCCGCGTTCCATCTCGACCAGGCGCGTGCGCTGGCGCGTGACGTGCCGCGCGCGGCGCTGCCGGCGCTGCTGCCGGCGGTGCTCGCCCGCGCCGATCTGGCCAGGCTCCAACGTGCCGGTTACGATCCGTTCGCGCCGTCGGTCGCCGCGCCCGATCCCTGGCGCGCCTGGCGGCTCGCCTTGGCCGCGCTCCGCGGACGCTACTGAGAGGAGCAGCGATGAGCACGCATGTGAACGCTTTCGGCCAGCCGATCGGCGCGCCGGTGCCGGGCTGGCAGCCGCGGCCGCGACCGCCGCGGACCGTGATGACCGGCCGCTTCTGCCGCATCGAGCCGCTCGACATCGAGCGCCACGCCGACGCGCTGTTCGCCGCCAACATGCTCGACCGCGACGGCAGGAACTGGACTTATCTCGGCGTCGGCCCGTTCGAGGCGTTCGGCCCCTATCGCACCTGGCTGGAAACGAGCTGCCGCGGCGACGATCCGCTCTTCCACACCATTGTCGATTACGAGCGCGGGCCGGTCGGGCTTGGCGCCTATCTCCGCATCGAGCCGCCGGTCGGCGTGATCGAGATCGGCCATCTCAACTTCTCGCCGCTGCTGCAGCGCCACCCGGCGGCGACCGAAGCCATGTATCTGATGATGCGCCGCGTCTTCGACGAACTGGGATACCGCCGCTACGAGTGGAAATGCGACAGCTTCAACGGCCCCTCGCGCGCCGCGGCGGAACGGCTGGGCTTCCGCTTCGAAGGCACTTTCCGGCAGGCGGTCGTCTATAAAGGGCGCAGCCGCGACACCGCCTGGCTCTCGATCATCGACAGCGAATGGCCGGCGCTGAAACAAGCTTTCGAACGCTGGCTCGCGCCCGATAATTTCGATGCCGAAGGCAAGCAGCGGCGGCGGCTGCAAGAGCTGCGATAAAACCGAGAGATCGGCGTTCCGTCACTCTGCCGCGGCGCGGGCCCCGAGCCAAGCGTCGAGCTCGGCCAAGGCGCGGCGCGCGAGGAGCGGCTTGCGCTCGCCGCGGTTGGCGCGCGTGACCGTGCCCTCGGGCAAAGGCGGGAAGAGACCGAAATTGATGTTCAT
>DATJLU010000128.1:0-13450 GCA_035509275.1 Allostellaceae bacterium
TCACGGATTGGGCCAGGCGTCCATATGGAAGAGTTCGGTGCCGGGGGCGTCGGCGGCGCGCGGCACGATGGCGCCGATGCGCCTGACGCGCTCGCCCGCGCCGGTGAGCGCCGCGGTGACGCGATCCTCCGCCGCGGGATCGACCACCGCCACCATGCCGATGCCGCAATTGAAGGTGCGGGCGAGCTCGGCCCGCGCAATCCGCCCGGTCTCGGCCAGCCAGCGGAGCACCGGCGGCAAGGTCCAGCGGCGCGCATCGAGCGCCGCCGCCATGCCGTCCGGCAGCACGCGCGGCACATTCTCGACGAGGCCGCCGCCGGTGATATGCGCGAAGGCCTTGATCCCGCCCGCGGCGAGCGCGGCGCGGCAGCCGCGGACATAGAGCCGCGTCGGCGCCAGCAGCGCCTCGCCCAGGCTCTGCCCGGGCGCAAACGGCGCCGGCGCGTCATAGCCGAGCCCCGCCACCTCGACGACGCGCCGCACCAGCGAGAAGCCGTTCGAGTGCAGCCCGTTCGAGTCGAGCCCGAGCACGATGTCGCCGAGCGCGACGCTGCTGCCGTCGAGCACTTGGCCACGCTCGACCGCGCCGACGGCGAAACCGGCGAGATCGTAGTGGCCGGCGCCGTACATGCCCGGCATCTCCGCCGTCTCGCCGCCGACCAGGGCGCAGCCGACCTCGCGGCAAGCGCCGGCGATGCCGGCGAGGATGCGCTGCGCCGTCGCCACCTCGAGCTTGCCGGTGGCGAAATAGTCGAGGAAGAGCAGCGGCTCCGCGCCTTGCACGACCAGGTCGTTGACGCACATGGCGACGAGGTCGATGCCGATGGTGTCGTGCCGGCCGGTGGCGATCGCGATCATGAGCTTGGTGCCGACGCCATCGGTGGTGGCGACGAGGATCGGATCGCGGTACCCCGCCGCTTTGAGGTCGAAGAGCGCACCGAAGCCGCCGAGCCCTGCCGCCGTTCCGGCGCGCGCCGTCGCCTTGGCGAGCGGCTTGATCGCTTCCACCAGGGCGTCGCCCGCATCGATGTCCACGCCGGCGTCGCGGTAGTTTTGGCTCTTGATGGCGCCCTCGGTCGTTATAGGCTATTACCGCTTCCGTGCGGCGCGGCACGAGGACAATAACGGCGATGCGGGACGGTTTCAAATGCTCCTGAGGCGTGGAGTGATGGCGGCGCTCGCCTTGGCGGTGCTGGCGCTGTCGGTCTCCCAAACCGCTACGGCTCAGAATGCGGCCCCGGCGAAGCCGCCGCGCTTCGACGTCTTCACCGTCGCGCCGGTTCCGGTCGATGTCACCGCCGCCAACGCCGCCGCGGCGCGCGACCAGGCGATCGTCGAGGGCCAGAGCCACGCCTTCGACATGCTGATGCAGCGCCTGACCCTGGCTGCCGACCGCAGCCGCCTGCCCAAGGTCGGCACCAACGACCTCAACAACGTCGTGCAAGGCTTCGAGGTCGCCAATGAGCACACCTCGCGCGTGCGCTATCTCGCCGACCTCACCGTGCATTTCCGCGCCGATGCGGTGCGACAATTTCTCCGCCAGGCGGGCATCCCCTTCGCCGAGACGGTAAGCAAGCCGCTCGTCGTGCTGCCGGTGCTGCATGACGGCGACCGCCTGGCGCTGTGGGAGGATCCCAATCCCTGGCGCGACGCCTGGATGAACGCCAACCCGGTGATCGGCCTGGTGCCGCTGGTCCGCCCACTGGCCGAGCTCGAGGATATTCAGGCGATCGACGCCGCTGATGCCGTGAAAGGCGACGACAGCCACCTGCAGGCCATCGCGCAGCGCTATGGCGATGACGACGTGCTGGTGACGCAAGCGACCTTGAAGACCGACGGGCCGCAGCATGTGGTCGACGTCAACAGCACGCGCTACACGCCGGGGCAGCCCGGCACCGAGCAGAGCTGGGTCGGCAGCACCGCCGCCAATCCCGGCGAGAGCGACACCGACCTCTTCGGCCGCGCCGTGCTCGCGACCGTGGCGCAGGTCGAGGACGCCTGGAAAGCGGCGAACATCCTCAATTTCAGCCAGAGCGGCACGCTCACGGCGCGCGTGCCGGCGACGTCGCTGGAGGATTGGATCACCGTGCGCGACCGGCTCGCCGCCATCCCGGCGGTGCGCAGCAGCCGCCTGGTCTCGCTCGACCGCGAGGCGGCGCGGGTCGAGATTCACTATGTCGGCGACGCCTCTCAGCTGCGCACCGCGCTCGCCCAGCGCGATCTCGAGCTCAGCGGCGACGATCCCGACTGGGTCTTGCAACGGCACTCGACAGCCGCCGCCGAACCCGCGCCGCACTGAGCCCGCATCCGGTGAGCCTGCCCAACCTCATCACCCTCGGGCGGTTGCTCTGTGTGCCGCTGGCGATCTGGCTGGTGCTGCTCGACCATCTCGCCGCGGCCTTCTGGGTGTTCATCGCCGCCGGCCTGTCCGATGCCGTCGACGGCTTCATCGCCAAGCATTTCGACCAGCGCTCCGAGCTCGGCGCCTTGCTCGATCCCATCGCCGACAAGGCGCTGCTGGTCAGCATGTATGTGACCTTGGGCCTCGCCAAATACCTGCCGGTCTGGCTCGTCATTCTGGTGGTGTTCCGCGACGCGCTGATCATCGGCGGCTTTCTGCTGGTGGCGGCGCTCGGCCATGCCATGCGCTGGGAGCCGTTGCTGGTGAGCAAGCTCAACACCGCGCTGCAGATCGGGCTCATCGGTGTCGTGCTCGCTTCGCTCGGCCTCGGCCTTGCGGTGCCGCGCCTCGCCACGGTGCTGATCTATGCCGTGGCGGCGACGACGACGATCTCCGGTGCCGGCTATATCATCCGCTGGACGCGCTCGCTCGCGGGGGTGAGCAGCACCCCATGATCACGCCAACCACGCGGCGCCAACAGGCGTTTTTCTGGCTCGGCGCGCTCATCGTCTTTTTCCTGCTGCTCTATCTGCTGAGCCCGATCCTGCTGCCCTTTGCCGCCGGCTCGGCCATCGCCTATTTCCTCGACCCCGCGGTGCGCCGCATGGAGCGCTATCGCGTGCCGCGCACCTTGGCGACGGTGCTGGCGCTGCTGCTTTTCGTCGTGGTGCTGCTCGCCGTCTTCGCGCTGCTGGTGCCGCTGGTGCAGCTGCAGGCGGCGGAGCTCGCCGGCCGCGTCCCCGGCCTGGTCGCGGATGCGCGCAACCGCTTCGAGCATCTGATGCAGCTGGCGCAGCAGCATCTTGCGCCCGAGGACGTCACCAAGCTGCGCGACGCGCTCGGCAGCGCCGTGGGCAGCATCGCCGGCTGGCTGGCGCGCTTCCTTCAGGGCGTGCTCAGCAGCGGCCTCGCCCTCGCCAATCTGCTCTCGCTCGTCTTCATCACCCCCGTCGTCGCGTTTTTCCTGTTGCGCGACTGGGACGGTCTCGTGCGCGGCATCGACGGCTGGCTGCCGCGCCAGCACCTCGATACCATCCGCGAGCAGGCGAAGATCGTCGACGCGACGCTCGCCGGCTATGTCCACGGCCAGCTCCTCGTCTGTCTCGGCGTCGGCATCTACTATGCGGCGGCGCTGTCGGTGATCCGGCTCGAATTCGGCCTCATCATCGGCGTCCTCGCCGGCATCCTCACCTTCATTCCCTATGTCGGCTTCGCCACCGGCTTTGTCCTGGCGATGAGCCTTGCCCTCATTCAGTTCGGCAGCTTCGCCGGGCTGTTGTCGGTGGTCATCGTCTTCGCCATCGGCCAGGTGCTGGAATCGAACGTGCTTGCGCCGAAGCTGGTCGGCGAGCGCGTCCACCTCCATCCCGTCTGGGTGATCTTCGCGCTGCTCGCCTTCGGCAGCGTCTTCGGCTTCCTCGGCGTGCTCCTCGCTTTGCCGGCGGCGTCGGTGATCGGCGTGCTCGTGCGCTTCATGCTGGCGCGCTATCTCGCCAGCCCGCTCTACGACCCCGCCAATCGTCACCCCGGTGATTGAAAGACGGATCGGAAATGCTGCAGACGCTGCGCAAGATCGTCGACACCCCACCTCACCCTCCCGCTACGCGGGTCCCTCCCTCTCCGCCCCGGGGGGCGGAGAGGGTTGGGGTGAGGTGGGGCGGCGCTCGAATCTGAGATCAGCGGCAATAGCGATGACCCAGCTGCCGCTCGATCTGCCGCACCGTCCGGCGCTGGGGCGTGCCGATTTCCTGGTGGCGCCGTGCAATGAGGCGGCGATCGCCTGGCTCGACCGCTGGCCGCGCTGGCCGGCGCCGGCGCTGGCGCTCTACGGACCGGCGGGCAGCGGCAAGACCCATCTCGCCCATGTCTTCGCCGCGCGCGCCGCGGCCCGCTTCATCGATCCGGCGGCGCTCGCCACCGACCGCGTGCCCGCGCTTCTCGGCACCGCCGCCGCGGCGATCCTCGACGAGGGCGACCGCGCCGCCGAGGAACCGCTCCTCCATCTCTATAATCTGCTGGCCGAGCGCGGCGGCCATCTTCTCGTCGTCGCGCGCGCCGCGCCGGCGCGCTGGCGCATCGCGCTGCCCGACCTGCGCTCGCGGCTCAGCGCCGCGCCGGCGGTGGCGGTGGCGTCGCCCGACGAGGCGCTCCTCGGCGCGCTGCTGGTCAAGCTCTTCGCCGACCGGCAATTGGCGGTGGGGGAGGAGGTGCTGGCCTTCCTGGCGCTCCATCTCGAGCGCTCTTTCGCCGCGGCCCAGCGTGCCGTCGCCGCGCTCGACACCGCTGCGCTGGCCGAGCACCGCCGCGTGACCGTGCCCCTGGCGAAGCGGGTGCTCGGCCTCGGGACCGTTTAAAACTCTCAACAAAGATTGCGAAGAGATGAATCGTATGCCCGATAATGTGGCGTTATCTCCTACTTAACCTAGCCTTAGGAGCAGGGGTATAAGATCACCTGGCGCTCCACTCCGGGGCGTGCCGACAGTGAGGAGCCGCCGATGAAGCGGTTGCAAGACCCGACGGCCGAGCCGGACGTCAGCGAGGAAAATCGTCGCAGACACCGGCGCACGCGCACGTTCGCCAATGGCATTCTTGCCACTGCCCAAGGCACGGTGCGCTGCCGCGTTTTGGATGTCTCTCCCGAAGGCGCGCGCATCCAATTGGACCGCGGCGAGGAAGTCGCCGCCGCGGCGATCACCGTGCGCGAGCCCGCGGCGCTGACGATCAAGGGCCTCGGCGTCTTCCCCGGCAGGGTGGCTTGGCGGCGCAGCACCATGCTCGGCATCCATATCACCGAGGGACACCCCGTGCAGCCCGAGCTGATGGCGCGGAGCGCGGAAGACCTCCTGCGCATCAACCCGCCGCAGATGCGCAGCGGCGTCGACAATCCCGCAACCCTGTCCGACGCTCCGCCCGTCGCCGCGATGGCGGCTCAGGTTCGCAGCGATGCTGTTTCAGTCACGATCGGCGGCAACAAGGCTGAGCGCGAGCGCATCGAAGCGGCGGTATCGGTGCTGCATCCGCGCATCATGGAGCGCATTCAGCCGGAAGTCGCCGTGCGCATCCCCGAGGCCCGCCTGGGCGAGGAGATCGCGGCGCTGGTCGCCGAGATCGCGCAAGAGGTGAAGCTGGCGCTGAGCGGTGCCGAGCAGGGGCGGGTGAAGCGCCGGATCCTCGACGAGATGGTCGGGTTCGGCCCGCTCGAGCCGCTGCTCGCCGACGACTCCATCTCCGACATTCTGGTCAACGGTCCGCGCCAGATCTTCGTCGAGCGGCGCGGTCGGCTCGAGCTGACCGACATCACCTTTGCCGACGACCAGCATGTGCTGAACGTTGCCTCGCGCATCGTCACCAAGGCCGGCCGCCGGATCGACGAATCATCGCCCATCGCCGACGCCCGCTTGCCCGATGGCAGCCGTATCAACGTCATCATTCCGCCGCTGGCGCTGCGCGGGCCGATGCTCTCGATCCGCAAATTCTCCAAGACGGACCCGTCGATCGAGGCGCTGGCGCAATCCGGCAGCCTGTCCCCGGCGATGGCCACCCTGCTCTCCATCGCGGCGCGCTGCCGCCTCAACATGGTGATCTCCGGCGGTACGGGCGCCGGCAAGACCACGCTGCTCAACGCGCTTGCGCAGATGATCGACCCCGGCGAGCGCATCATCACCATCGAGGACGCCGCCGAGCTGCAGATCGGGCTGCCGCATGTCGCCAGCCTCGAGACGCGGCCGCCCAATCTCGAAGGCCGGAACGAGGTCGGCATGCGCGACCTGCTGCGCAACGCGCTGCGCATGCGTCCCGATCGCATCATCCTGGGCGAGGTCCGCGGTGCCGAAGCCTTCGACATGCTGCAGGCGATGAACACCGGCCATGACGGCTCGCTCTGCACCATCCACGCCAGCGGGCCGCGCGAGGCGATGACGCGGCTCGAGAACATGGTGCTGATGAGCGGCTACGACCTGCCCGCCCGGTTCGTGCGCGCGCAGATCGCCTCCGCGGTGCACATCATCATCCAGATCGCGCGCCTGCGCGACGGCAGGCGCCGCGTCGTCAGCGTCACCGAGATCGCCGGAACCGAAGCCGACGTCATCACCAGCCAGGAGCTCTTCACCTTTCGGCCCGAAGGCGAGGGGCCGCGCGGCGAGGTCCTCGGGCGCTTCATGTCCACTGGATTGCGGCCGCGTTTCCTGGTCAAGGCCGAGCAATACGGTCTCGGCCAGGCCTTGCAGCGCGTCTTCGTCGAAGCCGAGGCCGAGGCGCGCGGCGCCGGTTGAGCGCGGTGCAGCCGCATCGGTTCACCACGGAGGCAGTGAGGAAGTGAGTAGATTTACGGCGCGCGAAGCGCGCCAATCCTTCTCCTCACTGCCTCACCGCCTCTGTGGTGGGCCTAATTCTCGCCGCGCCGGATGACAAGAGAGTCCATGAACCTCATTCGAGCATTCCGCCATGCCTTGACGGAGGCGCGGTCGGTCATGGTGCGCCTCGTCGTCGCGGGATTGCTGATCGGGTGCATCGGCGCGGCGGCAGCCAAGGCTGACGATGGGCTCGACGCCTTGCACGCTGCGGCCGAGCAAGGCGATGCGGTCGCCCAGTACAAGCTGGGAACACGCTACCTCGAGGAGAGCGACGGCGCCGCGCGGCGCCGCGACACAGCCGGGCGCGAGGCAGACAACACGGAAGCCATCAAATGGCTGCGCCTTGCGGCAGAGCATGGAAACGTCGACGCTCAGGCGCGGCTCGGCGTTTTGTATGCCTATGGCGGCGTTGTCGCGCGCGACCCGGAAGAGGCCGCGAAGTGGACGCGCCTGGCCGCCGAGCAGGGCAACCGCAATGCCATGCTGCGGCTGGCCGAGATGTACAGCCTCGGCCGCGGCGTGCCGCGCGATCCCGGCGAAGCGAAGCGCTGGTACCAGCGGAACAGCGCGAGCGCTCCGCGGAAAGTGAATCGCCAGGGATTGTTGTTGGCCGCGATCGGGCTGACGCTCCTCGCGTTTGGGGCAGCGCTGATGGCGCTACAGTCGGGCGTGCTCGCCGGCTGGAAACAGTCGGTCGCAACGGTGTTCGTGCACCTGGTCGGACCCCTGCTCATGCTCGATTCGCTGCTCACCTACACGACCTGGTTTCTGACCTGGAACTGTGGTCATGGCTACCTCGATACGCACTGCACACAGATCGCCGATCCGAGCCTCCGGCACCTGCTGAACACCCTCGGCGACTTCCAGATGGTGAACCTGATCTTTCGCTTCATGGCCTTCGTCGGCTTCGCTCTGGACGTGCTTGCCGGCTGGTATCTCGTCTATCTCTGGCGTGAGTGGGTCCGCGGCCGCCCTGAGAAGCTGCACGTGTGAGATATCGGGGTTCGCGGACCGTGGGGGCGCGCGAGATTGAGGAAGCGATCTCACCGTGGCGATGGACCCCCGCTTTCGCGGGGGTGACGAATTCTAAAGCAAAATCAAAGTGTTCCGTCATTCCCGCGAAAGCGGGAATCCATGTCGTGTCGACGCATCACTTTCGTCGGGATCAATTCTCCCGCACGCTCTCTCGCCGGAATGACGAGTAAGAAAGCAAAACGCGCCTTGACCCGAACAGAGCTGACTAATCCTCGCCGCGCATCAGCTCCTTCGGCACCGCGACGGCGGTGAGCCGGGCCTGTTTGCGCTCGAGCTGGGACCATGGCGACTCGACGTTGAAGGTGGCGAGCGCGCCGGTTGGGAAGGCCGCGAGTCGCGCGACCAGCGGACCAGTCGCCACTTCCGATAGATATACTGCCAGTTCCTGAAATCCGGGATTGTGGCCGACCAGCATCACGCTCGGGGTCTCGGCGGCGATCCGGCGCAGCCGCGTCAGGAGCTGGCGCGCCGTCGCGAGATAGAGCCCGTCTTCGAACAGAATCTCGGGGAGGCGCGGGAATTCGGGCGCGACCAGCTCCAGCGTCTCGCGCGTGCGCAGCGACGGCGAGCACAGCACCAGCGCCGGCGCCACCTTGTGCTCGGCGATCCACGCCGCCACCGCCTTGGCGGCGCGCCGGCCGCGCTTTTCCAAGGCGCGCTCGCGGTCAGGACCGCCTTCCTCCTGCGGTACCGCCTTGGCGTGCCGGAGCAGGTAGAGCGTCCTCATCGTCCGCTTGCTCTTGCGTGGTGCCATGACATCGCCATCGGGTTCGTTATAAACTCTTGCTCCCTGGCAGGGAAAGAGGAGCAAGATCGTGGCCCAGGCTTTACGCGCCGAGGCGTCGTCCATCGACGTCCATTCGCCGGCGCGCTTTATCAACCGTGAGTTGAGCTGGCTCGCCTTCAACGAGCGGGTGCTCGCCGAGGCCGACAGTCCCCGCCATCCCCTGCTCGAGCGGCTCCGCTTCCTGTCGATCTCGGACAACAATCTCGACGAATTTTATATGGTTCGCGTCGCCGGCCTCAAAGGTCAGGTGCTGGCCGGGATCGCGACGCCGAGCCAGGACGGGCTCACCCCGCAGCAGCAGCTCGAGGCGATCAACCAGCGCGCCGGCAAGCTGATGCGCGACCAGCAGGTGACCTGGCGCGTGCTGCGCCAGCAGATGGCGGAGGCGGGAATTACCGTGGTCGGGCCCGAGGATCTCGGCGCCGACGATCGCACCTGGCTCGAAGAGCGCTTCATGGCCGAGATCTTTCCGGTGCTGACGCCGCTCGCCATCGACCCGGCGCATCCCTTTCCCTTCGTCGCCAATCTCGGCCTCGGCCTTGCGCTTCAACTGCAGCGCCACAGCGATGGCGACCGCATGGAAGCGCTGCTGCTGATCCCGGGCACGCTCAACCGTTTCGTGCGGCTGCCGGGCAAGTCGGTGCGCTTCCTGCCGCTGGAGCAGATGATCGGGCTCTTCCTCGACCATCTCTTCCCCGGCTTCTCGGTCATCGGCCAGGGCATGTTCCACATCCTGCGCGACAGCGACATCGAGATCGAGGAGGAGGCCGAGGACCTCGTCCGCCTGTTCGAGACCGCGCTGAAGCGGCGGCGCCGCGGCCATGTCATCCGCCTCTCCGTCGAAGCGGGCATGCCCGAGGATCTGCGCGCGTTCCTCATCGAGCAGCTCGACGCCTACCCGGATGACGTTTTCCCGCTCGAAGGCCTGCTCGGCCTCGCCGACACCCGGCAGCTCATCATCGATGAGCGGCCGGACCTCATCTACACCCCCTACAATCCGCGCTTTCCCGAGCGCATCCGCGATTTCGGCGGCGATTGCTTCGCCGCCATCCGCCAGAAGGACATCATCGTCCACCACCCCTATGAGAGCTTCGACGTGGTGGTGCAGTTCATCCGCCAGGCGGCACGCGACCCCGCCGTGGTGGCGGTGAAGCAGACGCTCTATCGCACCAGCGATGACAGCCCGATCGTGCGCGCGCTGATCGAGGCGGCCGAGGCGGGCAAATCGGTGACGGCGCTGGTCGAGCTCAAGGCGCGCTTCGACGAGGAGCAGAACATCCGCTGGGCACGCGATCTCGAGCGCGCCGGCGTGCAGGTGGTCTATGGCTTCCTCGAGCTCAAGACCCACGCCAAGGTGTCGCTGGTGGTGCGGCGCGAGGCCGGCGCCTTGCGCTCCTATGTGCATTTCGGCACCGGCAACTATCACCCCTATACCGCCAAGGTCTACACCGACCTGTCCTTCTTCACCTGCGATCCCGCGCTCTGCCGCGATGCGCAGCGGCTCTTCAACTACATGACCGGCTACGCGACGCCGGCGACCTTGGAGAAGATCGCGGTGGCGCCGATCAGCCTGCGCCAGCGTCTGGTCGAGCTGATCGAAGCCGAGATCGCGCATGCCCGTGCCGGCCGGCCGGCGCAGATCTGGGGCAAGGTCAATTCGCTGGTCGATCCCGCCATCATCGATCTGCTTTATCAGGCGTCTTCGGCCGGGGTGGAGATCGAGCTCGTGGTGCGCGGCATCTGCTGCTTGCGGCCCGACGTTCCTGGCCTCTCCGACAATATCCGGGTGAAGAGCATCATCGGCCGCTTCCTCGAGCATGGCCGCATCGTCTGCTTCGGCAATGGCCACAAGCTGCCCTCGGACCAGGCCAAGGTGTTCATCTCCTCGGCCGACTGGATGCCGCGCAATCTCGACTGGCGCGTCGAGGCGCTGGTGCCGATCGAGAACGAGACGGTGCATCGCCAGGTGCTGGACGAGATCATGGGCGCCAATCTGCGCGATCAGGCGCTGTCCTGGCGCCTCCAGTCCGACGGCGAATATGTGCGCGAGAGCCTTGCGCCCGACGCCTTCAGCGCCCACACCTATTTCATGACCAATCCCAGCCTGTCCGGCCGGGGCAGCGCGCTCAACCGGGCGCGCTCGGGCCCGCGCCTCGTCGCTGAGAAGGCGGATCTCTGACCCAGGCTCTTCGCATGCGGAGCGTGCCGCGCCGCGGTGGCGTGCGGCGCAAGCGCGGCCCGGCGCGCCGCGGCTGCGTTGCCGTGGTCGATATCGGCTCCAACTCGCTGCGGCTCGTCATCTATGACGGCATCCGCCGCTCCCCGATCACCCTGTTCAACGAAAAGGTCATGTGCGGCCTCGGCCGCGGCCTCGAGAGGACAGGGCGGCTCGACCCCGACGGCGTCGAGCTGGCGCGCGCCAATCTGCAGCGCTTCGTTGCGCTGGCGCGCAGCCTCGGCGCCCGCCGCCTCGACGTGCTCGCCACCGCCGCGGTGCGCGATGCCAGCGACGGGCGCGCCTTCGTTTCGGAGATCCAGCGGCGCCATCGCCTCAAGGTCCAGGTGCTGGGCGGCCCCGAGGAGGGGCGGCTCTCGGCTTATGGCGTGCTCGCCGGCATCCCGGAGGCCAGCGGCGTCGTCGGCGATCTCGGCGGCGGCAGCGTCGAGCTCGTGCCGGTGGCGGGCGGCCAGGTCGGTGCCGCGGCGACCTTGCCGCTCGGACCACTGCGGCTCGCCGATTACGCCGAGGACGACCGCAAGCTGCGCGATGCCATCGACAAGCAGCTCGCCCTGGTGCCGTGGCTCGGCAGCCGGGTCGATGGCGGCGCCTTCTACGCCGTCGGCGGCGCCTGGCGGGCGCTCGCCCGCATTCATATGGAGCAGACGCACTATCCCCTGCACATCATTCAGCACTACACCGTGCCGCGCAGCGAAGCCGAGGATTTCCTCGACATCATCGCGCGCCAGTCGCGGAAATCGCTGGAGAAGATCACCACGGTGTCGAGGAAGCGCCTCGACGTCGTGCCGATCGCCGCGCGCGTGCTGCAGCGTCTGTTGCGCCGCACCGCGCCCAAGCAGCTCGTCTTCTCCGCCTATGGTCTGCGCGAGGGTCATCTCTTCAGCCTGCTGCGCGGCGATGCGCAGCGCGAGGATCCGCTGCTCGCCGCCTGCGCCGATCTCGCGCTTTCCCATCGCCGCTTCGGCGCCGATGGCGATGAGGTCTTCGCCTGGACCGGCGCGCTCTTTGCCGATGAGAGCGCGGAGCGCCGCCGCCTTCGCCACGCCGCGGCGCTGCTCGGCGATCTCGCCTGGCACGAGCATCCCGATTACCGCGCCGACCAGGCGCTGCACACCGTGCTCTATATGCCGGTCGCCGGGCTCGACCATGCCGAGCGCGCCTGGCTCGCCGCCGCGATCTATGTCCGCTACGGCGGCAACGAGTTCAATTACGAGGTGCTGCAGACCCTGCTCGACGAAGAGGCGCTGGAAGCGGCGCGCGTCGTCGGCCTCGCGCTCCGCCTCGCCTTCACCCTGTCAGGCGGCGTCGCCGGCCTGCTCGGCCGCAGCAAGCTCGCCATCGACGGCAACACGCTGGCGCTGACCCTCGGCGGCGACAGCGCCAAGCGCTACGGCGAAAGCGTCCAACGCCGCCTCGACGCCCTCGGCCGCGCCCTCGGCAAACGCACCGAAGTGCGGCGCGGCTGACGCCTCTCTCTCAGCCCGTTCACTTTCGTACCCCTTCATATTCGTACCCCCTCCCCCCTTGAGGGGGGGATCACTTTGACTGAACATGTCTTTGGGAGTACAATCTGTCTTCTTCCGCGATGGGGCGAGGTAATGGACAGAATCACAACGTCGATGTTGAGTGAGTTCGCGGCGGAGAACGGCCTTTCGTCCCGCCAAGAGAGCGATCAATTCGAGCATTTCGCGAGCTATGCCACTGTCCAGAGGCTTCATCCTGCAACCTTCGACACCAGCGACGTAGTTCTTGGCGGTCAAGAGCCCGGGATCGACGGCATTGCCATTGTTGTAAATGGCGTCTTGGTCCCCGACATGGACACGTTCTTGGCGGTTTCAGATGCGACCTCAACCCTCGACGTTATATTTGTCTTCGTTCAGGCCGACCGATCGCGTTCGTTCGAAACCGGAAAGATCAGCAACATTGTCTTTGCGGTGCGCGACTTCTTCAAAGACAGTCCTCAGCTTCCGCGGACCGAACGACTGAACGAATTGGCGGCCATCCAGGCTGCCATTTATGCGCAGAGCGCCAAGTTCAAACGCTCGAATCCAAGTTGCTTTCTTTTCTATGTGACGACCGGAGAATGGACCGGCGACACTCAGCTTGATGCTCGGCGGCAGTCCGGTGTCGCCGAGTTACGCTCTGAAAGCATCTTCAGCACGATTGAATTCGAGTGCATTGGTGCGGATATTTTGCAGCGGCTTTATAGACAAACCAAGAATGCAATTGAGCGCGACTTCACGTTCAGCAGCCACATTGTCGCCCCGGAAATCCCCGGCGTGAAAGAAGCGTATCTAGGGGTACTGCCTGCAAAGGACCTATTGTCGCTTATCACAAGTGACGATGGCGAAATCGCGCGCGGACTCTTCGAGAGCAACATTCGGGACTTTCAGGGCTACAATCAAGTCAACGATGCCATAAAGTCCACGCTCGACTCTGATCACAAGGCGCGCTTCGTTCTGATGAACAACGGCGTGACAATCATCGCCCGAGTACTACAGCGAACCGCGCATCGCTTCCACATCGAAGATTTTCAAATCGTGAATGGGTGTCAGACGAGCAATGTTCTGTTTGAACACAGGGACAATTTGGACGACGTGGTTGTGCCTCTGAGGCTCATCGCCTCGGATGACGAG
>DATJLU010000129.1:0-78265 GCA_035509275.1 Allostellaceae bacterium
CGAGCAGTGGGGAAAGATCGAGCCGCTTTTGCCGACGGATGTGCGCGGCAAAGAGCGCGTGGACGATCGGCGGGTGATCAGCGGGATATTGCATGTGCTCAAGAGCGGTTGCCGGTGGTGCGATTGTCCGCCCGAGTACGGCCCGTCGACGACTATATACAACCGCTTTGTGCGCTGGGCGCAGCGCGGTGTGTGGGAGAACCTCTTCCGCGAGCTCGCCGCTAAGGGACGATCGACACAAACGCAGATGATCGATTCTACTCATATCAAGGCGCACCGCTCGGCCGCAGGCGGAAAAGGGGGGAGCAGAAACAGGCGATTGGCCGCTCACGCGGAGGGCGCAACACGAAGATCCATGCACTCACAGATGCTAAAGGCCGTCTTCTTTCCATCCTCCTGACAGGCGGTCAAGCACACGACTGCCCGGTAGCAGAGCGCCTGATCCGCCGGACAAGGCCGGCGAAAAAGCTGCTCGGAGACAAGGCTTACGACAGCGCAGAGCTGCGTCAATGGCTCGCCGACCGAGGAACGAAAGCCGTTATCCCCAGCCTGTCGAACCGCAAAAACCCGTTCAGCTACGATAAGCGGTCCTACAAGCAACGCCACCGCGTTGAAAACGCCATCTGCCGGCTCAAAGACTTCAGGCGCATCGCCACCCGCTACGACAAGTTGGCACGAAACTTCCTGGCAGCAGTCTGCCTTGTCGCCGCTATCGTCTGGTGGATTTTATGAGTCTGGACCCTAATCGACGACCATTGATCCGAGCCGCTTCCGGATCACCGCTTCGGCACCGGCCATCATTTCATCGATGATGCTCGCGGCGCTCGTCAGTCGCTTGGTCTGACCGACCGATTCACCGGCCAGCAGGCTCATTTCTTCGAGGTCGCCAGTGAATTCCGGGGTGGGCGGAAATCCGCAAAAGCGTTTCATCGGAAACTGCTGTCCATAGAGATGAGCCTGGCCAATCACCGGCAGCTCCGCATCCGAAACCACCGTGTATGGCGTCGGACGATCACGCCCTTCCCACTCGCGCACGATGCGGTTGCGCAATCCGCGGGTCGAAGCATCGGGGAATTCCGGACCGAAGATCAGATGGCGTGCCGTATCCCCGACGCCGGCGGCGACGACCCGGTCCTTATACTCTGGATGGGCATTGGCCTCGACGCTGGCGAGAAGGCGAGTCCCGACCCAGACCGCGTCGGCGCCGAGTGCCAGCGCAGCAGCGACGGTCCGACCATCGGCAATGCCGCCGGCCGCGATGACGGGCACGGAAGGGACGGCATCGATGACGGCCGGGAGCAACGAGAATGTCGCCGCTTCGGCGCGATTGTGGCCGCCAGCCTCGCTGCCCTGCACGACAAGCGCATGGGCGCCACGCCGCAGCGCGGCCTTCGCTTCATCCACGCTGCCGACTTGAAACCAGATATGGCTGCCGGCCGCTCTGAGACGCGATAGCCACTCGTCCGGCGGATCATCCCAGAAGAACGCGACCACCGGCACTCTTTCCGCGACGCACACCTCGATGTGCTCGATCCCGCTGAACCGTGCAATGATATCGACCCCGAAGCACGCGGGGTCTGCGGCTTTGATCTCGCGGAGCGCCGCCTGCAGCACGTCGGGGGGCATTGCAGCAATGCCCAACATGCCCATTCCGCCCGCCTTGCACACCGCGCGTGCGAGGGGCGCAGTCGCAACGAACGCCATGCCGGCGTTGATGAACGGGACCTTCAGTCCGTATTGCTCCGTGATGCGTGTCTTCAACATGGAATTCTTCCGCGTCGAGTTGGACGATCGCGTCTCCCGGCGAAGGGTAGCGTAGCTGACCTGGGATAGACCAGCGAATGAACGCAACGGTGATCGCGATAACAGTTGATTGTTCACCAACTCAACTGTCGCTTTTCCGATCCATCAAGAGCGATTTGTCCCATCGCGCTTGCGCAACTTCCGCGCAACGGGTCCGTCGCGCAGAGCGTCACCGCTCTGGTATTTGACGTGCTCGATGAAGGCGCGCAGCTTGGGCAGGACCTGACGTTTGCCGGGGTGGTAGAGAAAAACCCCTGGCGTCGTAACCGCGAAAGACGTCAGCAGCGCTTGCAATCGGCCGTCAGCCATCGGCGCTTTGGCGATCGGACCGGGCACTTGCGCAAGCCCGACCCCTTGGATTGCCGCTCCGAGGAGCGTCGGATAGTCGTGCGCGATAAGCGGCCCGGAGACGATCGCCTCGACCGCCTTGTTGCCGTCGACAAAGGGCCAGGGCGCGATCGAGCCGTTCGAACGGCGCATGCGCAGGCAGGCGTGCTGACGCAGATCCTCGATGCGCTCCGGCCGCTGCCGCCGGCGTAGATAATCGGGGCTGCCGACGACCACCAACGGGAACGCCGGCGTCAGCCGCACCGCAACCATGTCGGCGGCAATGAACTGGCCCAGCCGGATACCGGCATCAAACCCTTCGGCGGCGAGATCGACCAGCCCCTCGCTGGCGGCGATCTCCACTTCGACCTCGGGATAGGCTTGGCAGAACGAGGCGATATGCCGCTCCAGCAGGATCGGCACCACCGCCGGCGGCACCGAGAGCCGCAACAGTCCGGCCGGGCGCTTGCCGAGGTCACGCGCGACCGCGCTGGCGGCGACGAGCTCCTCGAAGGCGGGCTTAGCGCGCGACAGGAAGCGCTCGCCGGCTTCGGTCAGACCGACGCTGCGTGTCGTGCGGATGAAGAGCGCTGCGCCGATGCGCGCCTCGAGGGCGCGGACCGCCTGGCTGATCGCCGATGGCGTGACCGCGAGTTCCGCGGCCGCTCGGCGAAAACTGCGGTGCTGGGCAACGCTCAGGAACGCCTCTACCCCGTCGAGCGCGCCTTGCCTGACTGTGAAGTTGTGCTTCATACCCCGTCGACATTATCGCGGATAGTCGCTCGCAGGAAGCGGTCCCAGATTTGACGTGAAGATCCCGAGTGACGCCGAGGTCTGGAGGGACCCTGCAATGACCGATGTCTTTGACGGCGTGCGCGACCACTATCGCGCGACCGGCCTCATCGAGCGGCTAAAGACGGCGCTGTCTGCCCTCGGGCCGGAGGATCAGCGCCTCGCGCCCCAGCAACTGGCGGGCCTCGACCAGTTTCACACCCGGGGGCTCGCGGCGACCGCCGAGCTGGCCAAATTGGCCGGGATCAGCGCCGACACATCGGTTCTGGACGTCGGCGCGGGCGTCGGTGGGCCGGCGCGCTTTCTGGCGGCGACCTATGGCTGCCGCGTCGCGGGTGTCGACCTCAGCCAGCCCTTCGTCGAGGCCGCGCGCTATCTGACCGAGCGTACCGGACAAAGCGGGCAGGTGTCGTTCGAGACCGCCAGCGCGCTCGAGCTCCCCTTTGACGGCGCCGGTTTCGACGTCGTGCTGCTCCAGCATGTGGCGATGAACATCGCCGATCGCGCGCGGCTCTATAGGGAGATACGGCGCGTGCTGAAGTCAGGCGGCCGCTTTGCGACCTTCGATGTCGTAGCGCTCGACGGCGAGCCGCACTATCCCGTCCCATGGGCGCGAACACCGGCGACGAGCTTTCTCCTCACGGCGGTGGCGACGCGTGAGGCGATCGAGCCGGCCGGCTTCCGCAGGCTCGCCTGGCAAGACGACACCGAGACCGCCAAGGCCTGGTTCGCCCAATTGCGCGCGTCGGGGCCGCCGCCCGGGCTAAATCTCGGCGTCGTCATGGGGCCGGACTTCGCGCAGCTTGCCGCCAATCTGGGACGAAATCTCGGGGACGGCCGGCTCGGCATCCTGAGCGCGGTGTTCGAGGCCGCGCCGATCAGCGCCCGGTAGCAATCCCCATGTCGACCGCAACCATCTTCCGCATCCATCTCCTGCTCGGCTACGTGCCGTGGCTGCTGTGCTTCGGCGCTTACGTCTGGCCCTGGCTCAAGGCGATGGACCGGGTCCAGGCCCAACGGGCGATCGCCACGCTGCATAGTTTCCGCTTCTTCGGTCTCGTCTTCCTCGTTCCGGGCTTCGTCGGCCCCAACCTGCCGGCCGGCTTTGCGGCGGCCGCCGCCTATGGCGACTTCGCAACCGGGATACTGGCCATGCTGGCGCTTCTCGCGGTCAGGCTGCGCCCGCTGTTTTGGCTGCTCGTCGTCGCCTTCAATCTCGTCGGAGCGGCCGACATCCTCGTCGATTATTATCACGGCAATCAGCTCGGCCTTCCGGCGCTGGCGGGGCAATTGGGCGCCGGCTACGCGATCCCGATCCTCTACGTCCCGCTGCTGATGATCACCCACGTCGCCGCGTTCTATCTGCTGGCGCGTCCTCAGCCTCTATCCCTCACTCGCGCGAAAGCGGGAATGATGGATAAGAGCGGTCCTATTTGAGCGGATACCGCTCGAGGCCGCTTCGACTACTCGTTCGTGCGGTCGGCGGCGGTCTTGGGGCTGCTGCGGCGTGCGCTCGCGCTTTGCTTGGGCCGCTGGACGGCTCTCACTTTGCCGCTCCGGCTGCCGCCGCAGAAGAACCGGTCGCCGCCATCGGATTCGAGGCCGGAGACGGTCATGCCGGACGGCATCTCGAGCGTCTCCAGGACGTCGCCGGTTTGCGGATCGATCCGCCGCAACTCGCTCTCGTCACCTTCCCAGGTGCCATGCCAGAGCTCGCCCTCGACCCAGGTGACGCCGGTGACGAAGCGATTGGACTCGATGGTGCGAAGAATGGCTCCGGTGTCGGGATCGATCTGGTGGATCTTCCGGTCCCGATACTGCCCCACCCAGAGACTCCCTTCGGCCCAGGCGAGGCCGGAGTCACCGCCGCCGCCGGGGGCCGGGATCGTGGCGAGCACATGGCCGGTCTGCGGATCGATCTTCTGGATGCGATCCTCGGCGATCTGAAACAGGTGCTGACCGTCGAAGGCGGTTCCGGCATGCCCGGCGACGGCGAGCGAGCGTACCGTCGTCCCGTTCGCGGGATCGAAGGCCTTGAGCGTGTCGCCGGCAGCATACCAGACGTTCTGGCCGTCGAACGAAACCCCATGCACGTGGTCGACGCCCGGAAAGGGTCCATACTCACGGAGGATTTTGGCCGCTGATCTAGTCATCCTTCCATCCTAATCGCTCGGCAGAGGCGCGGGGAGTAACAAGGTCGTCGCGAATCCCGGCAGCGGCGGGGTCAGCCAACGCCGCGCGCGCCCGCGGCCATAGGACTGTACCTTGCCGGCGGCCGCCAGCGCGTCGAGCGCCCGCTGCACGGTGCGCTGGCTGGCGCCCAGCGCGAGCGCCAGGGCCGAGCTCGACCACGACTCACCATCGGCAAGGAAGGCGAGCACGGCCGCATGCGGCTCGTCGACCGGCCGTGCCAGCACGACAACCTCGCGCGCGCGGCGCGGCGCCAGTGCAAAGCCTTGCTTCGTCGCGCTCACGCCGGCCAGCTGCCGCAGCATCGTGCGCAGCCGCCCCATCTCGACCCGCAACCGCGCGCGATGCGACTCATCGGCAAGCTTCGCCCGGAAGGCCCGCGCGACGAGGGCGCCCCGCGACACATCGCCGGGCCACGCTTCGCCGAGTGCGCGCGCGAGCGCGAACAAAACCGGGCGCGTTGCCAGCGAGACCACCGTGCCTGCGTCGCGCACGGCATGACGACACGCATCGACGACGAGCGCTTTCGACGCCAGCAGCGCCTCGACCTCCTCGAGCCGCAGCAGCCGCTCCTGGCCCCGCGCAATCAGGCGTGCCGCGGGCGTGTTCAGGACGCGGGAAGCGCTGTCGACCTCCGCGGCTAGCGCCGGAATGCCGGCTTGGCGCGCCGCCCGCTCAGCCCGGGCGAGTGCCGCCTGCGCCGCGTTCGTCTGCAGGCGTCGCATCGCGATCCCGGCAAGCACCAGCTGGTGGACGGTTCTGAGCGCGGGCGGCAAGGGCGCGGGGTCGAGCCCGGCGAGCTTACCGTCGGCCTCGTCGAGGCGGCCGATCAGGAGAAGTCGCCGGACCTCGAGATAGCGCGCATGCGCGGCGTTCGCCCGGTCGCCATGCGCCTCAAGCGTCGCCCGCGCCGCGTCGAGCGCCTTGGCCGGCCATCCCAGATCGCGCGAGACGAGGGCGATCTCGGCCTCGGCGACGACGCATCGCGCGCGGGCCACGGGTTCTTTCGCACCGAAGGCCCGCGCCGCGCGTCGCACGAGCGCGCGTGCGCGCTCGAGATCGCCGAGCTGCGCCATCGCGATGCCGCGCAGCGCCAGCGCCGGCGCGTCGTCGCGCAGGGCAACCCGGTTAAGGGCGCCGAGGGGATCACCCGCGGCGAGGGCCCGCGCCGCCGCCGTGATCAGCGAGTCCATCGGAATCCCGCCACACTTGTAACTCCCGCCGTTCGAGACCCGGTACCTAATCTATCTCAGGACGATCAACCAGCGCGTCCTAGCGACAGGAGTGAAGAACGATGGCGACACATCCGACCGGTACGCGTGACGAGTGGCTGGCCGCGCGGCTCGAGCTGCTCAAGGCGGAGAAGGAACTCACGCGGCGCAGCGACGAGCTGGCGCGGCGGCGGCAAGAGCTGCCCTGGGTTCCTGTCGACAAAGCCTATCGCTTCGAGACCGATGAGGGCGGCGCTTCGCTGGCGGATCTCTTCCGCGGACGCTCGCAGCTCCTCGTCTACCACTTCATGTTCGGGCCCGATTGGAAGGCCGGCTGTCCTTCCTGCTCGATGATCGCGGACGGCTTCAACGGCTTCGCGATGCACCTCGCCAATCATGATGTGATGCTCTGGGCGGTGTCGCGGGCGCCGCTGGCGACGCTGCAGGCCTACAAGCAGCGGATGGGGTGGCGTTTTCCCTGGGCCTCTTCGCAGGGCGGCGACTTCAACTTCGACTTCAACGTCGCCTTCACCGAGGAGCAACAGCGCACAGGGGGCGTCGAATACAATTACGAGCGCGGCGGTCACGCGATGGACGTGACGCCGGTCCCGGCGCCCGTCGCCCAGTTTGCGGCCAGCTGCGGCACCGACGCGCCCAGCTATACGCGCGATCGGCCGGGCATGAGCGCGTTCGTGCGCGAGGACGGCGCCCTCTACCACACCTATTCCACCTATGCCCGCGGGCTGGACGGACTTTGGGGCGCCTATCAGTGGCTCGACCGCGCCCCCCAGGGGCGCAACGAGAGGGGCGTCTGGTGGCGCCGCCATGACGAATACGACAAGCGCTGAGCCAGGACACATGGTTTCCGAGCCGGCGTCTCAGCGCGCCTTCTTCGGCGCCTCGGCACTGCTCTTCGCCGCCAGCGCGGCGGTGACGATCGTCCGGTGCGCATCGATGTCGGCGATGGGCGAGATGCCTTTATGCGGCGGTTGGACGATGTCGACGGCGTGGTTGCGGATGCCGGGACAGACCTGGCCCGGCGCCGCCGCCTCGTTCCTCGGCATGTGGGTCGTGATGATGCTGGCGATGATGCTGCCGTCCTTGGTGCCGATGCTGTGGCGCTACCGACAGGCCGTCGGCGGCAGAGGCGAGGTACGTCTCGATCGGCTGACCGCACTGGTGGGCGCGGGGTATTTCTTCGTGTGGACGCTGTTCGGAGTGGCCGTCTATCCCTCGGGCGTTGCGCTGGCCGCGGTCGAGATGCGCGTGCCGGCGCTGGCGCACGCCGCTCCGATCGCGGTCGGCATGGTCACCCTGATCGCCGGCGCGCTTCAGTTCACGGCGTGGAAGGCCCGTCATCTTGCGGGCTGCCGGGCGGCGCCGGAACGTGGCCATGCCTTGCCGGCGGACGCCAGCGCTGCCTGGCGGCACGGCATGCGCCTTGGCGTCCACTGCGGCTACGCCTGTGTCGGCCTGACGGCGATCCTGCTCGTGATCGGGGTCATGAATCTGCGCGCGATGGCGGTCGTGACGGCCGCCATCACCGCTGAACGTCTCGCGCCGGCTGGCGAGCGTGTCGCCCGCGCCATCGGTGCCGTCGCCCTCGCGGCAGGGCTCTTCCTGATCGCGCAAGCGGCGGGGCTCGGCTAAGGCGGCGCCGCTACTCGAGCGTGAAGCCGACTTTCAACGTCGCCTGGTACTGACGCACCTTGCCATTCTCGATCGCGCCGCGCACCTGAACCACCTCGAACCAGCCGAGGTGTCGGAGCGTTTTTGACGCCCTTTCGATCGCGTTGTCGATCGCTCGCGAGATGCTTTCTTCCGAAGTTCCAACGATCTCGACCACGCGGTAGACCGCTTCCGTCATCTCAACCTCCCTGGCCGGCGATGGTCGCAGCGCCACCGCTCCCTAGGGATATGGGGACGGGCGGCAGGCCGGGGCGGTTGGTGGAAGGGCGCGCGACTTAGGGAAAGCGCCGCGCGGTCACCGGCCGCGGCGTTTGCCGCGACCTGCTGCCGGCCGCGCCGCCGCTCGCCGCTTGACTTTGGTCCCGGCGAGGCCGACCTTCTTGGGTTTGGCCGCCTTTGCGCGGGCGGCACGCTGCTTGGCCTTTGCGGCGGGCGCCTTCTTCGGTTTGCCTGCGGCGCTGCGCTTTGCAGGGCGCGACGGCACCGCCATATCGGCGACGGCGCGCGCGCGATACGCTTTGCGCAGAACATCGCTTTCGGTGGCGGGAGCGCCACTCACCACCTCCGTCTCGACGACCGCGAGGCGCGCGCAATAGGCCCCGCGCACCGCCAGCCCGTCATTGGTCGTTTCCATCTGGGCGAAGCCGGCGGCTGACACCGCAATCGCCGCGGTCGTTCGAGCGACGAACACGCTGCGGATCGTCTGCTGGTCGCTGATCGGTGCCGGTCCGGTCGCCTGTGCCTCGCCGGATGGCGCGGCCGGCGTGGCGGCGGCTTCCGGCGCGACCTCGGCTTTCGGTTCTTCGATCGGTCGCGGAGCGTTCTCGACCTTGTCCTCCGTTCCGTCCAGCGTCTGGGCGCCGTTGTCAGCCATTCTCGTTCTCCCTCTTCGGCGGTTCGAGCGAGCCCGCGATACGCACGCGCGCCCTCATCTGGCGCGGGCAGCGGGGGGACCATCTTGTCTAGGCGATCGTGTCGAAAGTTCCGGCGATAGCAGCCTGATGTCAAGGGGTGCTGCAACGCCGGCGACGAAATGTGCGGCTGCGCGATCTTGCTCTGACGCGACGGGCGCGACAGGGGCGGATCTATGCACCAATGACCGCCGTCACGCGTGGCCGCTGGCCGCGCCCGCGGTCGCAGAACGCCGGCGGGGTTGCGCCGCCGGCCATTGACGTGGGTAGTGGTTCATGTGACCATCACACCACCCTGTAGCAGAACCGATACACCATCGCGGGCACCCCTGAGCGGGGTGGCCGGCTTCGATTCTTGGTCAGGACGCCTTGCCTTTCTCGGAGTGCGCGCCGACCCCGCAGCGCCTCGCGAGCTTAGAGGAAGAACCAAGGGCGGCTGGCGATCGCCCGCCTTCGCGGGGTTTCCACCGGCCGGAGCGCCGGTCGGTCAAACAGGGAGGAAGACGATGAAGGGTAGGACGCTTGCGTTGAGCGCGGCGGTTCTTGCCGGCGTGCTTCTCATATCCCCGGCTGTTGCGCAGAAGCAGTACGGCCCCGGCGTTTCCGACACGGAGATCACGCTCGGTCAGACGATGCCGTACAGCGGCTCCCTCTCTGCCTATGGCGCGAGCGGCAGGGCGGAGGCCGCCTATTTCGACATGATCAACGCCCAAGGCGGCGTCAACGGGCGCAAGATCAAGTTCATCAGCCTTGATGACGGCTATAGCCCGCCCAAGACCGTCGAGCAGACGCGCCGCCTCGTCGAAGAGGACCATGTGCTGGCGATTTTCGGCTCGCTCGGCACTCCGACCAACACGGCGATCCAGAAATACCTCAATGAGAAGAAGGTGCCGCAGATCTTCATCTCGACCGGAGCGACCAAATGGGGCGACCCGACGCATTTCCCCTGGACGATCGGCTGGCAACCGGCCTACCAGGCAGAAGGCCACATCTTCGCCCAATATGTTCTGGAGCACATGCCGAACGCCACAGTCGCGATCCTCTATCAGGACGATGACTATGGAAAGGACTACCTCAAGGGATTCAGCGACGGTCTCGGAGACAAAGCCAAGACGATGATTGTCAAGCAGGTCTCCTACGAGGCGACGGACCCGACCGATGAATCGCAGGTAGTCGCCCTCCAGTCTTCCGGCGCCAACGTCTTTTTCAATGCGTCATCGGCGAAATTCGCGGCGCAAGCCATCCGCAAGGCGCATGCCATCGGCTGGACGCCGCTGCAGCTCCTGAATTCGGTGTCTACCTCCGTCGCCGCGGTGCTGAAACCTGCCGGGCTCGAGGCCTCGAAGGGCATCATCACCGTCCGGTACCTCAAGGATCCAACCGACCCGACGTGGCAAAACGATCCCGGCTACAAGGACTGGCTCGCCTGGATGGACAAGTACAATCCCCGAGGAGACAAGGACGACAGCATCAACGTCTACGGATACAGCGTGGCGCAGACAATGGTGCAGGTGCTGAAGCAGTGCGGCGACGACCTCACGCGCGAAAACGTAATGAAGCAGGTTGCCAACCTTCACCTGGCGCTGCCGATGCTGCTTCCCGGCATCACCGTCGATATCAGCCCGACCGACTGGTATCCGATCAAGCAGGAGCAGCTTGCCAAGTTCGACGGCACGACATGGGTGCGCTTCGGGGAGGTCGTCGCGAGCAAATGACGCGGCGCCGCGGCTCGGAGCGCGCTCCCGGCCGCCGCGCCATGCGACTTGTTCAAGCACGGGCGCCGCAGGCGGCGCCGCGATCACCCGCGCGGAGCCCTCGCACCAAGCGGAGCTATCGGGGCGGCGCGGGTTTGATGTCGGGCTCGGCCTTGGGAGGGCTGACCGTGTGCTCGGCCGGGCAATATGCGATACGCTATACGCATGTGACGGCGGAGTTGGGCCATGGACCAGCCTGAAGGCAAAGCCTATCTCATCACCGGTGGTGCCAGCCTCATCGGGTCGCATCTCGCAGATGCCCTGCTTGCGCGCCAGGCTGCAGAAGTGCGGCTGCTGGACAATTTCGCCCTTGGCGCGCCCGATACCATCGCGCATTTGCTGGCCGAGCCGCGCGTGACGCTGATCCGTGGCGACGTATTGCGGCTGAATGAGGTGCTGGAAGCGAGCAAAGGCGTGGACGGGATCTTCGCGCTCGCGGGCTTCCTCACCATCCCCATGCTGCAAAACCCGGCGCTGGGTACGCAGGTGAACATTCTCGGCCTGCTGAACACCTTGGAGGCGGCGCGCTTCGCCGGGGTTCGGCGCGTGGTCTTCTCCTCTTCGGTCGCCGCCTACGGCAATGCCGAAGCGGAGGTGCTGGAGGAGGATGCCGCGACCGTGACCGCCACCCTCTCGCCGGTGAGCGCGGTCTATGGCGTCAGCAAGCTGTTCGGCGAAAGCCTCTGCCGTCTCTACGCCCAGAAATACGGCGTGCAGTTCAACGCCCTGCGCTTTGCCTCGGTTTATGGTGAGCGGCAGCACGCGCGCGCGGTGAACGCCAATTTCATCGCCGAGACCTACGAGCGGATGCGCAAGGGCGAGCCGCCGATCATCATCGGCGACGGGAAGGAGGTGCACGACTACATCTATGTCACCGACATCGCCGCCGGTTGCGTGGCGGCCATGGCAAGCGACAAGCATGGTCTGGTGATGAATCTCGCAACGGGCATCGATTCCTCGCTGACCGAGGTGGTGCACGCGGTGCTGAAGGTCTGCGGCTCGACGCTGCGCCCCGAATATCGACCTGACACGCGCGTGGTCCGCTCCGCCGGCGGCACGCATCTTGGCTTCAGCCGAAAACGCGCAGAGGCCGCGATCGGCTGGCTACCGCGCGTATCGCTGGAGGAGGGCATCCGCCGCTACGGTCGATGGCTCGAGCAGCAGCGGCGGGAGTAGGGGGCTCGATCATGACCGACACGCCGGCCCTCGGCATTGGCCGTTTCGCCGCGGCATTGCGGTACGAAGATATCCCCGCCACGGTTCGCGAGCGGGCGCGCCTCCATATGCTGGACGCCCTCGGCGTTGGCTTCGCCGCCAACGCCTATCCCTTTGCGGAAAAGGCCGTGGAGAATTTGCAGGGCGCAAAACGCCGGCGTGCTTTCGCGCCGTGACCTCAGTGGAAGGCACGATCACGGACTAGTTCCCGGACGATTACCTCAGCGGCGCTGCGACCCGCACCATCAACGAAGTGCGCGGCACCAACCGCGTCGCAATGGGTGGAGGCGACGTGAAATATTTGCGCGACATTCGCAGTTCAGTTGAGCCAGGCAATCAACGCCTGCCCCGAGCGGTCACGGAGCTACATTGCAAGCGATAGCTTGTGAGGGAGGGCGGAGCCAAGCTGCGGATCCAAGTCGTCCGGTTGCGATCCAGATATTGGGAGCCTGAAATAGGTAAAGGCCGGCGTCAGTATATCCGGTTAATCCAGTCGTCGCTTGCAGCGACCAATGTCCGCTGCCTGCGGAAAAAGTACCGGCGTGTGATGGGGCGCCGTCTCCGGCTTCACTGTGAAACTTGTAAGTGCCGTCAGGAAGGATCTCCCATATCCAAGCTCCACCCTTTAACGGAAGCTCCCAGGTGCCAACGAGATTGGGATCGACGCCGACCGGCTTTGACGATTGATGCTGCTCTGAGGTGCAAGGGCGCATTGCGTTCCGGGCCAATGCAGGGCGAAGCCAAGCGGCGGCCCCAAGCTTTCCGGTTGCGATCCAGATATCAGGCGCCTGAAACAGGTAGTCGCCGGCGTCAGTGTATCCAGTCTTCGCTTTCAGCGACCAATGTCCGTTGCTTGCGGAAAAAGTACCGGCGTGAGATGGGGCGTCGTCCCGGGCTTCACTATGAAATTCGTAGGCACCGCTGCGATGAATCGTCAACACCCAAGGTCCACCCCTGAATGGGAGCTCCCAGACGCCAACGAGATTGGGATCGACGCCGACTGGCTTTGACACCTGCCGGCGGTCTGAAGTGCAAGGGCGCAATGCGTTCTGGGCTAGGTAGCATGGGTCGTATCCGATGCGCGAGGCTTGCGCGCCAGAGCCTCTGCTGCACCCATATAAACTACAAATAGCCGCTTGGGCTGCATCATGAGATTGAAGAGCGTTGTCCTCCGGGGTAGGAGTTTGAGCATAGGCCGCTGTGCAAAAGAGCCAAGCCAACATTGCGCCAGAGCCCGCTACGAAAATTTTCGACGCCGTCCAGAGTCTTCCCGCCATTTTCATGCCACAATCTGGAGTGAACTCCATCTCGCAAAACAGCAGTTAAGTTAGCAGCGCCCCTGTTTCCGTTCAATCCGCGATGCGGGGTCTTATCTCGACGCGCCGGCCATGAGCGAGAGCGGTCGACGTCGGCAAGCGTCGGCTCGCAGAGGGTTTGACACTCGCGATAATCCTGCAAAGCTCGACTGACAGGCCCATACCCATCGTTGTCTCGGCTCAATCCGCGCGCGGCATGAGAGGAAGGAAAGATTCATTGAACGGCTCAGTAGGTTAACACTAAGCAGCGGCGAAACAGGCGACAGATAGTGCGGAGCCGTGTGCTACGATCTTCAATCACTCAGGAGGACATTCGCATGAAGACATCGCTATACACCGTTTGGGGCGAGACCTTCGCGCCGATGCTGCGCACGCTTTCCGAGTTGCTCGACAAAGCCGCTCAGCAAGTGCGGGCAAAGGGCGGCGATCCAGCCACGCTGGTGAATGCGCGGCTTGCGCCGGATATGTTCCCGCTCGGCGTGCAGGTTCAGGTCGCTTGCCACCACGCCAAAGACATCACCGCGCGGCTCACTGGCCAGCAGGCGCCGAAGCTCGAAAACAAAGAGCTGACGCTGCCGGAATTGAAAGCCCTCATCGAGCAGACGCTCGCTCTTCTCGGCGGCGTCGCCGCTTCGTCGTTCGACGGCGCCGAGGACCGACGGGTCGAGTTGACGTTGCAGGGCGGCCGGCTGCTCGAAGCGGATGGTCTGCACTTCCTCTGCCACTGGTCGATGCCGCATTTCTATTTTCATGCCGTCACCGCCTACGACATCCTGCGCCATAGCGGCATCGAGATCGGCAAGCGCGACTTCATGACCCGTGCCGCTCCCTATGTCCGCCAGGTGACGTCGGCCTGAACGCCGCGGTGAGCGACGAGCGATCCGAAGACGGCGACGGGCTCCGTCCGGGCGAGCGGGCGGTGTCCTTGCCACATTCGCCCGATGCGGATCTCTTCTTCATCGGCGTGATCCGTACGCCCTGGACGGTGCGCGCCGAATGCCCGAAGCGCGGCAGCCCCGACGGGCCGATCTGCTCGATCATCGTGGATGAACGCTGGCGGGCGGCGCTCACCGGTCTCGCGGAGCATCGGCGCTTGCAGGTGCTCTATTGGATGCATCGCGCGCGGCGTGATCTCGTCCTGCAACTGCCGTTTCGGACCGGACAGCTCACCGGCAGCTTCGCCTTGCGTTCGCCGGTGCGGCCCAATCCGATCGCCTCCTCGATCGTCGATCTCGTGGCGATCGAGGAGACGACGATCAAGGTACGTGGGCTCGACTGCCTCGACGGCACGCCTTTGATCGACCTCAAGCCGGACCGCAGCCGACCGCCTGATCAAAGCGCCGCTTGATGCGCCGGGATGGGCGGAAGAGGGGGGCTCTTTACGCGACGGCGTATCTGTTCGAATATAGCGGCAATCGTCAGGGAGGGGAGAGAGCGATGGTCGCTGGTCGAAGTTCCGAGGGAGCGCGCGCATTTCCGGGCGCGGGGTCCGTGCCGGCGACCTCGCCGTGGCGGCGGCGATCGCCCGGGCTACGCGTTGGTCTCGGCCTTGCTCTGCTCGCCGCGACGCTTTCGCTGCTGTCGCCATCGGTCGCCTCGGCGGCGGGGCCCGTCAACGTTCTCTATGCCGGCTCGCTCGTCAATTTGATGGAGCACGGGATCGGTCCAGCCTTCGACAAGGCGAGCGGCGATCAATTCCGCGGCTATGCCGGCGGGTCGGTTGGCCTCGCCAACCAGATCAAGGGCAAGCTGCGGCAGGGCGATGTCTTCATCAGCGCGAACCCGAAAGTGAACGCCGCTCTCATGGGCGCGGAGAACGGCGATTGGGTGAGCTGGTACGTCACCTTCGCGCAATCCCCGCTGGTGATCGGCTATAACCCGTCGAGCCGCTTTGCGGCCGACTTCAAGACCAAGCCGTGGTATCAGGTCCTGCTCGAGCCGGGGATCCGGATCGGGCGCACCGATCCGAAGCTCGATCCCAAGGGCGCGCTCACCCTCACGCTGATGAAAGACGCGGGGAGCTTCTATAAGATGCCCGATCTGTCGCAACGCGTGCTCGGCGCGCCGGAGAATCCGGCGCAGGTGCTGCCGGAGGAGACGCTGGTCGGCCGCCTGCAATCGGGTCAGGTCGACGTCGGCTTCTTCTATTCGACCGAAACCTCGGACGCCAAGATTCCGGCGCTTGCCCTGCCGGCCCAGATCGCACCCAAAGCGGTCTATACCGTCACCATGCTGCGCGCCGCGCCCAATCCCGGCGGCGCCGATCGGTTCGTCGCCTTCTTCCTCGGCGCCGAAGGGCAAACGCTCCTCAAGGAGCATGGGCTGACCTTGCAGCCGCTTACCCTCGCTGGGGCGGAGGGCAGCGTGCCGCCGAATATCCAATCGCTCCTCGCCAAGGCAAAGTGACACGTCGCCTTCCCGCACCGATCCCTTGGCTTGCCGGACTCCTCGCCCTCTATCTCGTCGCGCCGCTCGTCGCCGGCATCGAGCAGGCGGGACGGGCTGATTGGCATTCGGTCGATGCGAGCGGCCTCATCGACGCTTCCGCCGTCTCGATCGCCAGCGCTACGGTCGCAACTGCCATCATCGCGGCGTGCGGCATCCCGCTGGGCTACCTGCTGGCGCGGGTGCCGGGACGGGCGATGGCGGCGCTGGGCTTTGTGGTCCAGCTTCCGCTGGCGCTGCCGCCGCTCACCAGCGGCATCCTACTGTTGTTCCTCGTCGGCTACAGCGCGCCGCTCGGCCGGCTGCTCGCCGGCACGCTTACCGATTCCTTTGCCGGGATCGTGTTGGCCGAGGTTTTCGTCGCGGCGCCGTTTCTGATCATCGCGGCGCGCTCGGCCTTCGCTGCGATCGATCCGGTTCTCGAAGGCGTCGGCGCGAGCTTGGGCCGCGGGCCGTTGGAGCTTTTCTGTCGCGTCAGCCTGCCCATCGCCTGGCCGTCGCTCCTGTCGGGGTTGCTGCTGGCCTGGCTGCGGGCGTTCGGCGAGTTCGGCGCCACCGTCATGGTCGCCTATCATCCCTATTCGCTCCCGGTCTACACCTATGTGGCGTTCGGCGCGCAAGGGCTGCCGGCGATGTTGCCGGTGCTGTTGCCGACGCTGGTGCTCGCGCTGATCATCATGGCGCTGATCACGCTGGTCGGCGCGCCGCGCGACGGCCGCTCGTCGCAAGCGGCGCGCGGGAGCGGTGCGCTGGCCGCGCCTCGGATCGCGGCAGCGGCGGCGCGGCGACACGGCGATGATGAGGTCGAGCTGGCGCTGCGGCTCGAGAAGCGGCTCGGCAGCTTCCAGCTCGAACTCGCCTGGTTCCCGCAGCGCCGCCGTCTCGGCATCCTCGGTCCTTCGGGCTCGGGCAAGTCGCTGACCTTCAAGCTCATCGCCGGCATCGAGCGCTGCGATCGGGGGGCGATCGTCGTTGCCGGAAGGGACGTATCACAGCTCGACCCGGCGAAACGCGCCATCGCCTATGTACCGCAGAGCTACGGCCTCTTTCCGCATCTGACGGTGCGCGAGCAGTTGAGGTTTCCGGTCGGCGCTGATCCCGGGAAGGCGGAGTATTGGCTCGACCGTCTCGGTCTGCGCGGCCTCGAAGGGCGCCGTCCCGCCGCGCTCTCGCTCGGCCAGCAGCAGCGAGTGGCATTGGCGCGCGCCCTCGTCCGGCCGGCCGATCTGCTGCTGCTCGACGAGCCTTTCTCGGCGCTGGACGCGCCGCTCCGGTCGCGCCTGCGCAGCGAGCTGCTGTCGCTGCAGGACGAGCTCGCCGCCACGACGATCCTTGTGACCCATGATCCGGCGGAAGCGGCAGTGCTCGCCGATGAGCTCCTCGTGCTCGATGGGGGCCGGGTTTTGCAATCGGGTCCGACCGCCTATGTGTTCCGCCGGCCCGCGAACGAGACGGTGGCGCGACTGCTCGGCGCCGAGAATGTGGCCGAAGGCGTCGCCGCCGGTCCGGACAAGATTGCCCTCGGCGGCGATATGATCCTCGAGGTGGGCGGCCCGGCGCTCCGTCCGGGCCAGCGCGTCGGCTGGGGCTTTTCGCCGGTGCATGCCCGGCTCGACGCAAGCGGCCTCTATCGGGGCGCGGTGGAGCGCGTGACCGCCATCGCGCTCGAACGACACATCAGCGTCCGCCTGGGCGATGCCACCATCAAGCTTGCCGATGGCGGCAGCGCTGCGGCGCCGGGCGATCTCTGCCGCTTCGACATCGATCCCGAGGCCATCCAGGTCTGGCCGCTCGATTAGGGCCGCGGAACGGCGCGTGGTAAGGTTCGTGCGACGCGCGTCAGACTGACGCCAAGGTGGAAGCCATGGATGACCCGACGATCCTCGGAGAGACCATTGCCGGTATCGAGAGCATCCTCGCCGATGATCTCGACCGCATCCGCGTCGAGCGCGCGGTGGTTGGTCTCTTCTTCACGGGCGTGAAGCTCGACAGCGGGGCGGCCGGCGCCTGCGCAACGCCGCTGCGATCGATACCGGAAGCGGTCTGTTGCCCGAGCTCCGCCATGGCCATGCCGTTTCCCGGCAAGCTGCGCGGGCGCCCGGCGCGGGCGCTGCTGAAGGAGATCGGCGCCGGGAGCGGCATCCGTCGCGCCATCGGCATCGCCGCGATGAACGCGCTTGCGGAGATGTGCTGGGAGCGTCGCGCAAGGAACGACGTGGAGCTTGGCGTGGGCATCGACGCTTATGACGCGGCGGCGATCCGCGCGGCCGATCACGTCGTCGTGGTCGGCGCCTTTGTTCCGTTTCTCAAGGCGCTGAAGCGGGCGCGGCAGCATTTCACCGTGCTGGAGATCGATGCGGCGACGCTGAAACCGGACGAGCTGCCGCATTACCGCCCATCCTGCGAGGCCGGCGAGGTGGTGCCGTCAGCCGACGTGATCCTGATCACCGGCACGACGCTGGTCAACGGCACGCTCGATCATCTTCTCCGCCTCTGTCGGCCATCGGCGCGCGTCGTCGTCGTCGGTCCCACGGTGAGCCTGCTGCCCGATGCCTTCCTGCGTCGTAGCGTCGACGTGCTCGGCGGCATCCGCGTTACCGCCGCCGACGCGTTTCTCGACCTTCTTGCCGAAGGCGGTTCCGGCCATCACTTCTTCGGCCGTTCGGCCGAAAAGGTCGTTTTGCAGCGGCGAATGGCGCCGCGCCGCGCCGACCCGCCGGCGATCCTCGACGCTCTTCCCCGGCACTGAACACGGGCTTTCGACGGATGCCGAAGCTTGCTAAGCTCGTTATATCTGAACGAATATAGCGGATAGGGCCGGCCCGCAGGGTGTCGGCGGCCGCAGCGCAATCCTGACCCCAAGGCGGAGGTATGACCGATGGATACGCTCGAAAAGCTGCTTGAGGCGCCGCATCCTTTCCTGGACGGCTCGGTGAAGCGCATGCTGATTGGCGGGCAATGGGTTCCGGCCGTCTCCGGCAAGACCTTCGAGAGCCGCGATCCGGCGACGGGAAAGCTGCTCGCGAAGGTCGCCGAGGGCGATGCCGAGGACATCGAGCGCGCGGTCGCAGCGGCGCGGCGCGCCTTCGACGGCCCTTGGCGCAAGGTCAAGCCCTTTGAGCGCCAGCAGATGCTGCTGAAGCTCGCCGACCTCGTCGAGCGACATTTCGAGGAGCTGAGCCTCCTCGATACGCTCGACATGGGCGCACCCATCAGCCGCACGCTCGCCAATCGCCGGCGCGTGCTCGGCATGCTGCGCTACTACGCCGGAATGGCCACGGCGCTGCACGGCGAGACGGTCGAGAACTCGCTGCCGGGCGAGATCTTTTCCTACACGCTGAAGGAGCCGGTCGGCGTCGTCGGCGCTATCATTCCGTGGAACGGGCCGCTCGGCGCCTCGGTGTGGAAGATCGGGCCGGCGCTTGCCACAGGCTGCACGGTGATCCTGAAGCCGGCGGAAGAGGCACCGCTGACGCCGCTGCGCCTCGGCGAGCTCATCCTCGAGGCGGGCATTCCCGAGGGCGTTGTCAACATCGTGCCGGGCTATGGTGAGACGGCGGGCGCCGCGCTCGCCGCCCATCCCGGCGTCGACAAGGTCGCCTTCACCGGCTCGCATCTCACCGGACAGAAGATCGTCCAGGCCTCGGCCGGGAACTTGAAGCGCGTCTCGCTCGAGCTCGGCGGCAAGTCGCCCGACATCGTCTTCGCCGATGCCGATCTCGAGACCGCGGTCCCCGGCGCCGGCATGGCGGTGTTCGCCAATTCGGGCCAGATCTGCAGCGCCGGAACGCGGCTCTTCGTCGAGCGCCGCGTCTATGACGAGTTCACCGACCGCGTCGCGGCGTTCGGCAAGAGCCTGCAGGTCGGCAACGGTGTCGATCCCAAGACGCAGATCGGCCCCTTGGTCTCCGAGCAACAGCTGGACCGCGTCACCGGCTATCTCAGGATCGGCCAGGAAGAAGGCGCCCGCGCGCTCTCGGGCGGCAGCCGCGTCACCGCAGGCCCGCTCGCGGAGGGCTACTTCGTGCCGCCGACGGTCTTTGCCGGGGTGCGCGACGACATGCGGATCGCGCAGGAGGAGATTTTTGGTCCAGTGCTGTCGGCGATCCCGTTCCAGGACATCGAGGAGGTGGTCACCCGCGCCAATGCGACGCCCTTCGGCCTCGGCAGCGGAGTCTGGACGCGCGACGTCAACAAGGCGCATCGCCTGGCGAAGGGCATCCGCGCCGGCTCGGTCTGGGTCAATTGCTACCAGGCGATGGACCCCGCGATGCCGTTCGGTGGCTACAAGATGAGCGGCTACGGGCGGGAATCGGGCCTGCAGCATCTCGAAGAGTATCTCAACGTCAAGGCGGTCTGGATCAAGACCGCCTAGCTCCGGCGCGCCTTATCCCCTCATCCCCTCCCTCTCCCCGCAAGGGAGAGGGAGGGTGATAGGCCGTTGGACCGCTACTTCACCGGGACCGCGATGGCGCGGAAAGGATCGGGCTTCGTGCCCTTCTTCGCGGGATCGAACAGCAGGTTGAGCTGACCCTCGAGCGCCCAGGCGGTGTCGCCGACTTGCCAGACCGAGACCGGCACCTTCATGCCGTCCTTCAGCACCTCGATCTTGGCGGTGTCGCCGTCGACGCTGACGCGGTCGAGACGGCCCGCGCCTTCGATCATGAGGAAGCTGTTGTGCCCCAGCATGCGCATGCCGTCAGGATGATCCAAAGGCTGCGACGGCTTCAGCTCGCTCACTGTGCCCGCCGCGCCGTCGGCGCCGACCGCGACGCGGAAGAGGCGATGGGTGTTGTAGGTGTTGACATAGAGGTTGCCGTCGCTGCCGAAGGCGATGCCATCAAGGTTGAAACCCTCGCCGCCGAAGCGATCGTCCTTGGCCCAGACCTCGAAAGCGGTGGCGCCCGGCTTCAGGCGCAGGATGGTCGGATTGAGCGAGTCGGCGACATAGGCGGCGCCGTCCTTGCCGATCGCGATGTCGTTGCAGAACTGTTTGTCGCCCGGAAGCGCCACGCTGCCCTTCTCGGCGCCCGTCTTGAGATCGAAGGCCTTGAGCGCGGTCGGCTTCTTGCCGGTCGGCACAGTGACGCCCGCCCCCGAGAGATCGGATGAGCAGACCCAAAGCGTTCCCGCGTTCTCGTCGGCGAGCACGCCGATGACCGACAGCAGATCGCTCGAGCCTTTGGCGATGAAGGGCTCGGCCGCCGACCCGCCCGGCGGCACCCGGTAGACCGCGCCGTCGCCGAGGCTGCCGATGTACAGCGTGCCGTCGGACGTGCCGGTGATGCTCTCGGGGAACGTGTGGTCGCCAGGGATGCTGATCTCGGCCGGGGCCGCTGCGGCGGCCGTCGCCAAAAGCGCTGCGAACATGCCGCCGATCGCGGCGCGATATGCCGTTCTCATGGATGCTCCTCCCGATGACTGATGGCCCGCCCGCGGTTGCTCCACGGTGCGGCAGAAAGAAAGGCGGCGCCCGAGGGCGCCGCCGCCGCGGCCTAAAGTGCCGTCGTGACCGCCTTGACCTCGGTGTAATTGTGCAGGACCTCCTCGCCCATCTCGCGGCCCCAGCCCGACTGCTTGTAGCCGCCGAAGGGAAGCGCCGCGTCGAAGACGTTGTGGCAATTGACCCAGACGGTGCCGGCGCGCAGCCGCTTCGCCATCTTGGTGGCGAGCCCGCCATCCCGCGTCCAGACGCTTGCGGCAAGGCCGTAGACCGTGGCGTTGGCTTCCTTGGCGATCCGGTCGAGATCGTCATCGTCAAAGGCCTCGGCAACGAGCACCGGACCGAAGATCTCCTCGCGCACCACCTTCATGCCGCTGTTGGTGTCGGTGATCACCGTTGGCGTTACGAAATAGCCGCCATTCCCGGGCTTGGTGCCGCCAGTGACGATCTTGGCACCTTCCTGCTTGCCGCTCTCGATATAGCCGGTGACGCGGCCGAACTGTTCCTGCGAGACCAAGGGACCCATCTGCGTCGCGGGATCGAGGCCGGGGCCGAGCTTGATCGACTGCGCCACGCCGCAAATGCCGTCCAAGACCTTGTCGAACACCTTCTTATGCGCGAAGAGGCGCGAGCCGGCGCAGCAGGTCTGACCCTGGTTGAAGAAGATGCCCATGGCCGTACCGGGGATGGCGCGCTCAAGATCGGCGTCGGGGAAGACGATCGCCGGCGACTTGCCGCCGAGTTCCAGTGTTACTTTCTTGAGGTTGCCGGCGGCCGCCTCGACGATGAGCTTGCCGACCTCGGTCGAGCCGGTGAAAGCGACCTTGTCGACGAGGTCGTGGGCGGCCAGCGCCGCGCCGCCGGTCTCGCCATAGCCCGCGAGAATGTTCACGACGCCGTCGGGGAAGCCCGTCTCGACCACGAGCTCGGCGAGCCGCAGCGCCGAGAGCGGCGTCTGCTCGGCCGCTTTCAGCACCACGGTGCAGCCGGCCGCCAGCGCCGGCGCCAGCTTCCACGCCGCCATCAGCAGCGGGAAGTTCCAGGGAATGATCTGGCCGACCACACCCACCGGCTCGCGCAGCGTGTAGGAGAAGTATTCGCCCGGGAAGGAGAGCGGGATGGTCGTGCCGGTGATCTTGGTTGCCCAGCCCGCCATGTAGCGGAACATGTCGACGGCGAGCGGCACATCGGCCATGCGCGCGACCGCGACGGGCTTGCCGTTGTCGATCGATTCGATCTCTGCCAGCTCGTCGCCGTGCTTCTCGACGAGGTCGGCGAGCTTCCACAAAAGCTTGCCGCGGTCGGACGGCGAGGTCTTGCCCCAGGGGCCGGTATCGAAGGCGCGGCGCGCCGCGTTGACGGCGAGATCGACATCCGCCGCGTCAGCCTCGGCGACCTGCGCCAGAAGCGTGCCGGTCGCGGGGTTGTAGACCGGGAAGGTCTTGCCTGACGCAGCGTCGACCAGCTTGCCGTCGATCAGCAGCCGGCTACGCCGGCCGATAAAATCCCGTGCCGGCGCGCCGAGGCGATTGTCGAGCGCGATCGTATCCATGGCGGTTTCCTCCTCGCTGGTTGATGCGTTTTCTCGCGGCGTCGGAACGTCACGGCGCCGGGACGCCGCGTCGAGCGCGGTCGCTATATTTAGTTGGATATAGCGACCCTAGCAGAGATCGGCGGCCGGTACAAGCGGCGCGGATCGGCACCCGACGGAGCGTCCCGGCTGAGTGTATTGCGTCGGATGGCCAAAGATGAGACGTTGGCGCCAATCGATGGCGGGCGCTGGAGAATGTCGGTCCAAGCCAGCCCGACTCGGCCGACTGGAGAAGCATGTCGTTCATCGCACTCGTTCTCGCGATCGTTGCGGTGGTTTTTGGCGTAACCGGCCGGCGGCGATCGAATGACCGGCATCTCGAACTGACGCTGCGCGAACTTACAGAGCGGGTTGCTGCGCTCGAGGCCGGGACAGCGCTGCCGCCCGTCCCTGGGGAGTCGAGCACCGACGAGATCGCCGAGTTCGAGCGCAGCGCAGCGGTGACGCCACCGCCGTCGCCGGCCGACCCGCCCGCGCCTCCGTTTGCGCCGCCGCCGGTTCCGTCCGCGCCCGCGAAGCGGTTTGTCGACTTTGAGGAGCAGTTGGTTCGTCGCTGGATCGTCTGGCTCGGCGCGCTCGCGCTCGCCTTCGGGGTCGTGTTCCTGGTCAAGTATTCGATCGAGCGCGGCTTCTTCGGTCCAACGGCGCGGGTCGCCGGAGGCGTTGTGCTCAGTCTCGCGCTGCTGCTTGTCGGTGAATGGACGCGACGCCATCCGCCGGCGCTGCCGGAGGGAATCGTGCAGCTCGACCAAGTGCCGCCGGGGCTCTCCGCGGCCGGGATCGTCGGGCTGTTCGCGAGCCTGCTGGCGGGCTACGCGCTCTACGCGCTGTTCCCGCCCCTCCTTGCCTTCGCGCTCCTGGCCGGCGTCTCGGCCGCCGCGGCAATGCTGTCGCTGATGTACGGCCGATTGATGGCGCTCCTCAGCTTCGTTGGTGCTTACGTCGTGCCGGCTTTGGTCGCGACGCCGAACCCCACGGCTGCGGGGCTTCTTGTCTATGTCTTGCTGGTCACGGTGGGTGCGCTGGCATTGTTGCGGTGGCAGAGATGGGGCTGGCTCGGCTGGTCGGTCACGGCCGGCGCGATGGCCTGGGCGGGACTGTCGTTCTTGATTTCCAATCATGATTGGGCGCTCGGGCTCTATCTCGTCGCGATCCCCGCGGCGTTTGCGCTTCTGTTTCCGGCGGACCGGAGCGCGCCCTCGCGCCCGGCCTTCGTCTGGACCGCGGCGGTGCTTGATGCCGTGCTGATGCTCATTCTTGTCATGGAGAGCGGCTATACCGACCTCACCATCGCGTTCGCGAGCGCGCTGGCGCTGCTCCTGGCGGCGATTGGCCTTTACGACTGGGGCTATGACCGCCTGGCGTGGATCGGCGGCGGCCTTGCGTTTGCGGTGTTCGCGGTCTGGGACTTCAGGCCCTGGCAGAGCAGCGCCCCCCTCGGCAACTACTTGGTTGTTACACCGCCCGCGTTGCTCCGACCTTATCTCCTCCTGGCGATGGCGGCGGCGGTCGTGTTCGGTGGCGGTGGCTTACTCGTCATGCTGCGCGCGCCGCGGCCGGCGCGCTGGGCCTTGCTGTCGGCGACGATGCCCGTAGCGATCCTGGTAGCGGTCTATTGGCGCGCAACGGAGTACGGCCAAAGCCTGCCCTGGGGAGCGGTCGCTCTGGCGCTGGCCGCACTGAACGCATTGGTGGTCGAGCGCCTGATGCGGCGGCCGCCGCTGGACGGCCACGCCGCATGCGTTGCGGCCTACGCCGTGACCACGGTCGCTGCCGTCACGCTCGGTATGACGATGTCGCTGCGGCTCGGCTGGCTGTCGGTGGGGCTGTCGCTGCAATTGCCGACGCTCGCGTGGGTCTGCGAGCAAACCGGCGTGAAGGCGCTGCGCAAGGCTGCACTGGTGCTGGCGGCGGCGGTGCTCGTGCGGTTGGTGCTCAATCCTTCGGTGGTCAGCTACGAAATTGGCGCGAACGCGATCTTCAACATACTGCTCTATACCTATGGTGTGCCCTGGCTCGCGTTCTTCGCGGCGACGCGCTGGTTCCGCCGTGGCGGCGAGGATGGGCTCGTCCGGCTTTTGGAAAGCGGCACGGTCGCGCTGTTCGTGGCGCTCGTTTCGCTGCAAATTCGCCACGCGGTCAACGGCACGCTCGTGGCGCGCGACTACGGCCTTCTGGAACAAGGCCTAAATTCCTCGGCGTGGCTCGCGATCGCCTACGCCATGCTGGCGCGCGCCCGGGGCCAGGTACATCCGGTCTACGACACGGCGTGGCGCCTGCTCGCGGGCGCGGCGGCATTCAACATCGTCTTCGTCTCGTGCCTATCTTGCAATCCGCTGCTGATCTCGGAACCGGTAGGGCCGTCGCCGTTTTTCAACGCACTGCTGTTCGCGTATCTGGTGCCCGGCGTGCTGGCGGCGCTGTTCTATGACCGGTTCCGCCGCCGGGGCCTCGACCTCGCTGCCAACATCGCGGGATGGAGTGCGCTGGTCTTGGGCTTCCTCTACCTCTCGCTCGAGGTGCGGCACCTCTTCAACGGCGAAGTGCTGAGTTACGGCAGTCCCTCCAATGCAGAGTGGTACGTTTATTCAGCGGTCTGGCTGCTTTACGGGCTGAGCCTCGTGGTAGCCGGGCTCACCTTTGCGCAACCGGCGCTGCGGCTCGCCGGATTTGCGGTGGGCGCGGTCGTCGCGGTCAAGGTGTTCCTCTTCGACATGTCGACGCTCTCCGGCATTTACCGCGCGGCCTCGTTTCTTGGGCTCGGCGCGAGCCTCATCGGGCTCGGCTTTCTGCACCAGCACATGGTGCGCGCCGCCGCGTCGCGGGGACGATCAGGAACACCCGCCCGATGAAGGGAGATCACCCGACATTGTTCAGCACGCTGATCCGGCAGCGCGATTCCGATCGTGAGCGTGCGGGACGCAGGCCTTCATCGATGCGCCCAGGCTGACGATCTCGACATCGATGCCGTAGAGAAGCGACATCGTCTCGGATGTGATGGCGCGCTCGGGCGTGGCGATCTGCACCAGCGCGCCCTGGTGCAGCAAGGCGACCTCCGTCGCGCAGGCGAAGGCTTGCTCGGGATGATGCGTCGAGAACAGCACCGCGAGGCCTTGGGCGGCGAGGTTGCGCGTGTGTTGCAGCACGCGCATCTGATTGCCGAAATCGAGATTGGCGGTGGGCTCGTCGAGCACGAGGACCTGTGGCTCCTGCGCCAGCGCCCGCGCGATCAAGGCAAGCTGCCGCTCGCCGCCGCTGATGCGCAGCCAGTCGCGCTCGGCGAGGTGGGCAATGCCGAGGCTTTCCAACGCTCTCTCCGTCGCCGCGCGATCGGCCGCGGTCGGCGCGGCGAAGGCGGAACGATGCGCGGCGCGGCCCATCAGCACCATCTCGCGCACGGTGAAAGGGAATTGCCCGGCGCCGCTCTGCGGCACATAGCCAAAGGCGCGCGCGCGCCGGCGTGCCTGCCAGGGTGCGGTGTCCTCGCCATCGATGGCGATGGTGCCGGCAAGGGGCGGCAACAGGCCGAGGATCGTCTTGAACAGCGTCGTCTTGCCGCCGCCATTGGCGCTGAGGAGGCACAGCACCGCACCGGGTGCGACGGTGAAGCTCGCATCCCGGCCCACGGCGCGGCCGTGATAGCCAAAGCTCAGCCCGGTAACGGCGAGACCGCGGTCCATCAGCTCCAGCCCCGCCGGCCGCGAGCCAGAAGCAACAGGAATACCGGCGTGCCGACTACCGCGGTCAACACGCCGAGCGGCAGCTCGATCGTGCCGAGCGTGCGCGCGGCGGTGTCGACGAGCAGCAGAAAACCGGCGCCGAGCAGCGCCGCCATCGGCAGCAGCCGCGCGAAGCCCGGACCGATGGTGAGCCGGGCGATGTGCGGCACGACCAGCCCGACCCAGCCGACGATGCCGCTGACGGCCACCGCCGCCGCCGTCATCAAGGTCGCCGCGGCGACGACGCTGCCGCGCACCAGGCGAACATTGACCCCGAGCGCGCTCGCTTCCTCGTCGCCGAGCGTCATGACATCGAGCTGCCAGCGCAGCAGGATCAGCGGCAGCAGCGCGACGACCACCGGCGCCGTCACCACCAGAAGATCGCTGCGATCGAAGGAAGCGAGGCTGCCCAACAGCCAAAAGGTGATGGCGGGAAGCTGGTTCTCGGGATCGGCGAGGAATTTGAGCAGCGCCACGCCCGATCCCATGAGTGCACCGATCACCACCCCGCTCAGCACCAGCACGAGGATGGGATCGCGTCCGCGGATTGCCGCGGCGATGCCATAGACGGCGAGCACGGCGATGAGGCCGCCGATGAACGCCGTCGCTTCGATGCCGGCGACCCCGAGCCCGAGGAAGATGCCGGCGACCGCGCCCAAAGCCGATCCCGAGGAGACGCCGAGGATGTCCGGCGAGACCAGCGGATTGCGGAACAGACCCTGATAGGCGGCACCGGCGCTCGACAAGGCGGCGCCGACCAGCATCGCGCCGAGAATGCGCGGGCCGCGAATGGCGAAGATCACCGTTGCCGCCGCCGCGTTCGCCTCCGGCAGCCCGCGCAGCTTGCTCCAGAGCACGGTGGCGAGCAGCGGCGGCGTCACGGGATAGGCGCCGAGCGCCAGCGCCAGCGCCGCAATCGCCAAGAGCAGAAGGCTCGCCCCGCCGAGCGACAGCAGGGCGCGCGCCTCAGGATGGCGGCGTCGTGCCGGCGAGCAACTGGTCGAGCTGGGTGTCGCTCGGTTCTTGCTGATAGAAGAGGGCATAAAAACGCCGTGCCTCGGCGCGGATATCCTCGGGAAAGCGCGCGGGATAGAGGAGCTTGGCAAGCCAGCGCAAGCCGATCAAGCGGTTGGCCGCCGGCGGCTCATCGACCCAGCCAAAGGGCAGGGCCGGCGCCAGGTAGACGCGCTTTGCCCGCACGGCGGCGAGAGACTGCCACAGCGGATCGTGCCAGACGGCTTGGTAGAAGCCGGGATCGATGGCGATGATCACATCGGGCTGCCAGGCGAGGAGCTGCTCCATCGATACATCAGCAAGACCGCGCGCGCCGAGAGCGGGGGTCGCGACATTGCGCGCGCCGACGAGCTCGAGCGCCTCGGCATTGATCGAGCCGGCGACCCCGGTCTCGAGCCCGCGCGGCCCGCGCGCGATGTAGACCGATGGGCGCTGCGCCGATGGAACGCCGGTGACGCGATCCTTGATCAGGGCCAAGGTCGCTTCGGCATAGCGGGCGAGCTGCTCTGCCCGCTCCGAGGCGCCCACCACCGCGCCCAGCTTGCGCAAGGTCACCGGCGTATCGGCGAGACGGCCGCCGATCAGAACATAGGGAATGCCGGTCTGCTGCTGCACACGGTTGGCGAGCGAGATGAAGCTGTCATTGACGCTGCCGAGATCGACGACGAGATCGGGCGCCGTCTTCACCACGGCTTCGAGGTTGACCGTGTTGCCTCTTCCGGTGAGCCGTCCGAGCTCGGGCAAAGCGCCGTCGCGCGCGGGAAGATAGGCCGCCTGCGCCGGCGTCAAAGCGCGGGTCAAGCCGACGAGCTTTTCCGGTGCCAGCATCAGGAGATCCGCCGAAGCCGGCGGCCCGGCGGGCATCACATGCGCGATCTGCGCCGGCAAGGTGACGCTTCGCCCGCCATCATCGGTGAAGCGGGTCTGCGCCGCGGCGGCGACGGGGACCAGCGCAATCGCGAACGCGAGCAGCGCGCCCGCGAAACCGCGCCGCATCATTTTGCGACCATCACATCCGATGCCTTGATGACGGCGATGGCGGCGTCGCCGACCTTGAGGCCGAGATCGTCCACCGCCTCATTGGTGATCGACGAGGTGATGATCACGCCATGGCCGATGTCGACGCGAACATGAGCGGTCGTCTGGCCCTTGGTGACCTCGACGACCTTGCCCTTGATCTGATTGCGTGCGCTGAGCTTCATGGCAGCGGCTCCCTCGGAGATATTCATTTAAATATAGCGCAGGGAGCGGCGCCGGGAAATCTCAGACCCGTGCCTTCGCGGCCCAGGCGGTCGCAGTCAAGCTGCGCGGCCCGTCCGGACGGCCGGCGAGATAGGCGCGTTCGACCGCGCCGGCGAGCACGGAGAGGAAGCCCGGCTCGAGCCGCTTGACGTAGTCGCCCACCGGGCCCTGCGCATGGGCGATGGGCTGCCAATAGTCCGCGAAATCGGCATAGCCCATGCGGATCGTCAGCGACGCTGCGGCCACATCGCGCGCCCCGGCTTCGGCGAAAGCGGCTTCGAGCTCGCCCGGCCAGGTCAGCTCCGCCGCATAGTGGCGGCCGCGCGCCTTATCGGCTTCGGGATCGAGTGCCGCCGCCGTGTCCCAGAACAGGCGTTGATAGGTAAGACCGCCGGCGAAATCCCAGACTGCCGCCGCGATCGTGCCGCCCGCCCGGGTGACGCGCCGCATTTCGCGCACCGCCTGCAGCGGCTGCCTGACGAAATTGAGCGCGAGCAGCGAATAGGCGCGGTCGAAACTGCCATCGGGCAGCTCGATCGCGACAAGGTCGCCGCGGCGGAACGCGAGGCGCGGATCTTGTGCTTGGGCTTGCGCCGCCGCGACATAGGCCTCCGAAAGATCGATGCCGAGGATGTGCGACGGCGCGCGTCGCGCCGCGAGCGCAAAGGCGAGGCTGCCGGTGCCGCAGCCGAGATCGACAACGCGATCGCCCTCGTCGAGCCCGGCAAAATCGATCAATTGCTCCGCCAGCAAACGGCTCCAGCGCCCCATCAGGCGGTGATAAGCGGCGGCATCGTTCGCCGTGTAGGTCGACGAGGTCATCGGCTTACTCTTGCTCCGCGGGGCGCGATACGCAATATCCCGCGGGATATATCGTCACCAGGAGCAGGCAATGGATATCGATCTCGGCCGGCGTCGCATAGTGCTGGCGACAGCCGCCGGACTGGCGCTGCCGCTCCGGGCGGCGCGGTCGGCGGCGGCGCAGCCGGTGAGGATTTTCGCTGCCGCAACTTTGCAGGACGCTCTTGCCGCGGCGATGGCCGCCGCCCAGGCCGCGCTGCACGTGCCGGTAGCGGCGGTCTATGGTCCGAGCCCGGCGCTCGTCAAGCAATTGGAGAATGGCGCGCCAGGCGACCTCTTCTTCGCTGCCGATACGGATTGGATGGACGAGGCGGTCGCGCGCAAGGTGGTCGATCCCGCGACCCGCATCGATCTCTTGTCGAGCGCACTGGTCCTCGTCGCGCCGGCATCGCAATCGGTGGCGACGACGATCGCGCCGGGCTTTCCCTTGGCCGCGATGCTTGGCGAGGGGCGTCTTGCGATGTGCGATCCGATGATGATGCCGGCCGGTCGCTACGGTCGCGCCGCGCTGCAAAAGCTCGGCGTCTGGGACAGCGTCAAGGACCGCATCGCCAATGCGGCCGATGTCCGCGCCGCGCTCGCCTATGTGGCGCGGCGCGAGGCGCCGCTGGGCATCGTTTTCGACACCGATGCGCGGCTCGATCCGGGGGTCAAGATCGTCGGTACGTTTCCGGCGGACAGCCATCCGCCCATCATCTATCCGATCGCTGCCGTCGCGCAAAGCCGCAATCCCGACGCGGCCGGCGTCCTTCGCTTCCTCGCCTCGGCGCAAGCCAAGCCGATCTTCGAGCGCTATGGCTACAAGGTGCTCGCGATACGTTCGGCATCGAGCGCCGCTCGATAGGGCTGCCGGAACGTTGGCGCGCGCGGGCCTGTTACCCCCGTGGGTACGGCTCTCCACGGGAGGCATCGTGATGCGTGCATGGTTGCTTTTGCTGCTGGCGACAATCCCGCTTTCGGCGTGTATCAGCACCCATTCCAGTCCCAGTCCGACGGTCGTGGTGCCGCAAGGCGCGTCGGTGGTTTGTCCCAACGGCACGGCGGCGGTCTACAGCGACGGGGCCTATCGCTGCTAGGAGCGTGTCTGCGCGCGGCGATCGATCGGCCCTTCACTACCGGCGCGCAAGCGTGTATTCATAAGCCAAAGGGTGTGCACGCTTTCGTGGCATGACGAGAAGAACCGCGTCGCTCGGCGAAATTCGCGTCCTGTGGCAAACCCGTGGGTTCGGAACGGGCGCGGATGAAATCCGTTTTCCTCCGATTCGACCAGGAGGTTCGGATGAGCGAGGACCCGAAAGGCTATCGGGAAGGTTTTGCCGCCGGCTGGCTCGCCGCGTCGCAGGCGATCATGGAGGCGATCATGTCCGAAGCGCGCACGCCGCCGCTGGAGCTGGCGGGAAGCTTGCCGGGCGAGGTGCGCCGCCGCCGCGGCCGGCCGCCGAAATCAGTCGCCGCCGCCCCGCCGACGCTGCAACAGCCGGGCAAGCGGCCTCGGGGACGCCCGCGCAAGAACGCGTGATCTCGACAGCGGAAGCGACGCGCGATACGCGCGCCCGATGTCGTGGTTTGCGTGTGCTGATCGCGCTGACATTGCTGCCACTGGCCGCCTGCAACGCCGCTTCGGAGTGGTTGGCCGGCATCAATCCCGATGACTATGCCTGGGAGGCGCCGATCGGAGCCGCGCCTGCTGCAGGTACGATGGACAAAGATCTCAAGCTGTGCGAGGGCGGATCCGGAAGCGCAAGCGCGGCGGCGGCGCAGGGCGGTCTGACCATCACGCGATCGGAAGCTTCCCCAGAGGTCAGCGAGTGCATGATGGCGAAAGGCTATCAGAAGCTCTACCAATCGAGGCAGACGCTGTTCTAGCGGCCTAACGGAATGCCGCGGGTCACCCCACATGAAATGCCCGGCCGCGGCCGGTGAAGCAGGGCGGTGCGGAGCCAGCGCGGGAAGCTTGCGGGATACCGGACGCCCCGCATCTGCGCCGTCGTGATAGCCGCCGAGGGTAACGCCTTGGCGCCGGGAGCGACGACGGCCGGGCCGCGCCCGCCGCGTCCTGCGCCTCAAGGTGCGAGTCGCGTGGTCAGCGTCGTGCCGGGGAGCTTGCCGATCAGCGCGTCGGCGAGCTTCGCTTCGCGCAGATTGGCGCCGCGCAGATCGGCGCCGCGCAGATCGGCATTGGCGAAATCGGCGCCGCGCAGATTGGCGCCGCGGAAGCGCGCCGCGGCGAGCATCGCGTCGGCGAAGCGCGCTTCGGCGAAGATCGAGCGGTCGAGGCGCGCCGCCGCGAGCAGCGCGCCGGAAAAGTCGAAGCCGGAAAGGTCGTAGCCCACCAGCTCGGCGCGCTTGCCGCGACGTCCGCCGCTGCGCACCCAGAGCTCATGCGCGCGGAGATGGCGCTGCACCTCTTCGGCCGGCAGCTCCATCGAGACGAGATGAACGCCGGCGCTCTCGACCTTCCGCCGCGCTTCGCCGCGCACCGCCGCGCCGGTGAAATCGGCACCGACAAGACTGGCGCCTTCGAGCGTGACGTCGATGATCTCGGCGCAGCGGAAACGCGCGCCGGCGAGATCGCTACGACGCAACGATGTGCGTTCGAGCGTGGCGCAATCGAATTCGACATGGCGCAGCTTGGCGTCGGTGAAATCGGTATCGCGCAGCACCGTGCGCACGAGCCGTGTGCTGCGCCGCGGCGCGTCGCTGGCGCGGCCGGATTGGCCGCGCTCGTCGCCGGGCGAGAGATCGGCCTCGGCGAAATTGCTGCCGGACAAATCAGCGTCGTCGAAATAAGCGCCCCACAGCTTCGAGCGGTGAAACACGGCGCCGCGCAGATCGGCATTGCGGAAGGTGCAGTCGAGGAAGGTGGCGTCGGCAAAGTTCATCCGCCGGAAATCGAGGCCGGAAAAATCCCAGTTAACCACGGTGGTGCGGGCGCGCCCATAACGCCCCGGCGCTTCGCCGTTGTGCCACTCGCACAACGTCGCCAGCAGCGCCTGGGTGGCGTGGACTTCGCTCGGTCCTTGCCGCGGCGGATTGTCGCCGGTCGTCACGGATCTCCCGCCAATTTGCCCGAAGGTCCAGGCGAAAAGGTGAGGTTTTATGCATCGGCAGGCAAACGCTTTCGCCATGGATTTGGCTAAAATCCAAGCGATGTCGCGGTCCGGGAGAGAGCCATCGATGTGCCGCAAGGCTACGCGAATGTCGAGAAAATAACCTTCGGTTGCCACAAATCGGCCAAGCTTCGCCCGCAAGGTTCGCGCGCTAGGGATGCAGGAGAAAGCGATGGGTGTGTGGAAGCGCAAGCGCGCCGAGCCGAACCTCGAAGAGCTGCTCGCCGACGATATGATGGCCGCTGTGACCAAGAGCGCCGGCACCGACCGCGCCGGGTTGCGCGCGCTGCTCAGCGACATGGCCGGCCGAATTCCGGCCGAGCGCTTCGCCGCGATTATGCCGCGTTGCGCGTCGCCGGCACGATGCGGCTGTCCGCAACCGGCAGGGTGAACATCGCCTTGAGGCCCGGCTCGTTGTCCTCGAGCCAGGCTTCGCCACCATGCAGCCGCGCCACCGCGCGCACCAGGCTGAGACCCAGGCCATTGCCGGGCGTGCTGCGGCTGCCCTCGAGGCGAACGAAGCGGTCGAACACCGCCTCGCGCCGGTCCGCAGGGACGCCAGGGCCGCTATCGGCAACTTCGACGCGCGCCATACCGCCCTGGCGATGGGCGCTCAGCGCCACCTTGCCGGCGGGGGTATATTTCAGCGCGTTGTCGAGCAGGTTGGCGATCGCCTGCGACAATAGATGGCGATCGCCATGGACGGCGATCGCGGCATCGCTCTCGACGGTGAGCGACAGGCCCTTGTCGTCGGCAACCGGCTCGTAGAGCTCGGCCACCGAGCGGGCGATCTCGGCGAGATCGACCACCGCCATGGTCTCGCGGCGCGAGCCCGCTTCCGCCTCGGCGATGCTCAACAGCGCGTTGAAAGTGCCGAGCAGATGGTCGGCGTCGGCGATCGTCTCGCGCAGCGCATCGGCGTAGCGTTGGGCGTCGGGGCGCTCGAGCAGCGTCACCTCGAGCCTCGCGCGCAGCCGCGACAGCGGCGTGCGCAGATCATGCGCGATATTGTCGGTGACTTGGCGCATGCCCAGCATCAGCCGCTCGATCTGGTCGAGCATGGCGTTGAGGTTGGCGGCGAGCTGATCGAACTCGTCGCCGCTGCCGCTGAGCGGGACGCGTTGCGAGAGATCGCCGCGGATGATGCGCTCGCTGGTGCGGTTCACCGCATCGACGCGGCTGAGCATGTGCCGGGTCATGAAGAGACCGCCGCCGACGCCGAGCGCGACGGTGAGCAGCGCTGCCCAGGCGAGTGTGCGGGTGATGCGGCTGCGAAAAGCCTCGGCATCGCGCAGGTCGCGCCCCACCAGCAGCCGGAAGCCGTCATGCAGCACGAAGACCGAAGCGATGGCCGAGCTGGTGACCGTACCCTCGCGCGTGCGCACATCCACCGGAAAGCGGATCCAGCCCGGCCGGATCTGCTCCGCGCGCGGCCAGGCGGAAAGATTGCCCGCCAACGGCTGAAGCGCCGGATCGGTGACGAGGTAGAGTGTCGAATCGCCATGCGGCGCAGGCGCGGTGCTGCGCGTGTGGATGATATCGAGCAGCCCGGCAAGCCCGCGCTCGGTATATTCCTCACGCAGCCCGGTGATCTCGGCGTCGATCGTCGCTTCCGTCTGTCGCTCGATGAAGCCCGCGGTCGAGAAATAGATGAAGGCAAGCAGCGCCAGCACCGAGGCGACGAACAGCAGGAGGTAGAGCGCGGCAAGCCGGAACGCGTTGGTCCGCAGCAGGCGGTTCACGGCGACTAGTCCGCCCGCAGACAATAACCCGCGCCGCGCACCGTGTGCAGCAAGGGCTTGGTGAAGCCCTTGTCGATCTTCTGCCGCAGCCGGCTCACATGAACGTCGATGACGTTGGTTTGCGGGTCAAAGTGATAGTCCCAGACATTCTCCAGCAGCATGGTGCGGGTTACCACCTGCCCGGCATGGCGCATGAGGAACTCGAGCAGGCGGAACTCGCGCGGCAGCAGCTCGATCTCCTGGCCGCCGCGCGTGACCCCGCGCGTCAGCAGATCCATCTCGAGATCGCCGGTCCTGAGCCGCGTCGTCTGGGTGCTGCCGCTGCCGCGCCGCAGCAAAGCCTCGATCCGGGCCAGCAGCTCGCGAAACGCAAAGGGCTTGACCAGGTAATCGTCGCCGCCGGCGCGCAGGCCCTTCACCCGGTCATCGACTGCGCCCAGCGCGCTCAGGATGAGCACCGGCGTGCGCACCTCGGCGGCGCGCAGCGCGGCGATCAACGCCAGCCCGTCCATCCCGGGCAGCATCCGGTCGACGATGAGCGCGTCGTAATTTCCCGAGCTCGCCATGAACAGCCCGTTGCGGCCCTCGGCGGCATGGTCGACGACATAGCCGCTTTCGGAGAGACCCTTGGCGATGTAGGCCGCCGCCTCGCGGTCGTCCTCGATGACGAGAAGCTTCATCCCACCTTCTCCGCCAGGGACCATAGCCAGAGGGGAACTCGCGCGAAAGAGGAGCGCGTCCCCGATGAGGAACCACGCGCACCCCGAATCGTTTCTAGCAAAAGCGCCCTTTTTTGGTGGTCGGCCTACGGCCGCCCGTTCATGGCGGTAAGCCTATGGTGTCGAGCCCCAGCAACCTAAAAACTGATAGTCCGGAAGACAAAATCAAGCGTCCGGTGTCGATCCTCGTCGTCGAAGATGATGCCCTGGTGGCAAGCTACATCCAGGAAGTGCTGGAGGAATCCGGCTTCGCCATAGCCGGTGTCGCCTCCTCGGGCCCGGAGGCCATGTCGCTGGCCAGCAACACGCGGCCCGAACTCGCCCTCGTCGATATCAAGCTGGCCGGCCCGATGGACGGCATCGAGGTCGCGCGGCTGATGCGCAGCCGGTTCAATGTCCTCTCGATCTTTCTCTCCGGGATCTGCGATCCGGAGACGATGGAGCGCGCCAAGACCGCGGGTCCCCTCGGCTTTCTCGAAAAGCCGTTCCGTCCGAGCCAGGTCTTCAACGCGCTCCAACGCGCTCTGGCCGAGCTGCAACAGCCTTAGCTAGAGCAGTTTCCGAGGGCCGATTTTCCCAATTCCTGGTCGTCCCCGCGAAAGCCCAACCGTACTCTCGAATTCGCCTTGCCCGCGCAAGCGGGCATCCAGAAGCTTTAGCCCCGGCGAGCGGAGCCTATGACTCTGGGTCCCCGCTTTCGCGGGGAAGGCGGGAAAGACATCGGGAACGCAGTGTTTTTTCGAGATGTGCGCATACCCGGCCAGCGCTGCGGCAGGCGCGCCCTGCCGCTCAGGTCAGCGTCATCCACAAAGCGGCGATCCAGGCGATCGCCAGCAGCACCGCGCTTTGCCGGTCCAAGCCTTTGTCCTTCATGCCCGCCTCCATCCCTCGATTGAGAGGGAGATTAGCCCAAGAACAAATCATGAACAAGTTATTTCTGCGCCGTGTCTGCTCGCCCCTTCATTCGCCGGCCGTCAGCGGCGGCAGGTCCGAGGGCGCCTGCGCCCAGGCGATGGCCTGTTCGAGCCGGTCATTTCCCCAGAAGAGCTCATCGCCGACGAGGAAGCTTGGGGCGCCGAAGATGCCGTGCCGGATCGCCGCCTCGCCCGAGGCCTTGAGACGCGCCTTGTTCGCCGGGCTGGCGGCGCGCGCGAGCAGCGCGGCGGCGTCATGGCCGAGCGCGGCGATGAGCGCGCCGATCACCTCGGGCGCGGCGATATCGCGATCCTCGGCGAAATTGGCGTGGAAGGCGGCGCGGGTGAAGGCTGGCCCCCAGCCCTCGTCGATCGCGATCAAGGCGACCCGGGCGGCGAGGAGGCCGTTTCGCGGATAGGCGGAGGGCAGCCGCAGCGGCAGGCCGGCCGCGGCGCAGAGCCGCTGCACGTCGCGCCAGCGGTAGCGGCGCTGCGCCGGGCTCGGATTCTGGAAAGGCGAGGGGTCGTGCGCCCGCGTCTTGAAGATCGGCCCGAGCAGGAAAGGCTGCCAGTCGATCGCGAGGCGCGTGTCCGCCGCGAGACCTTCGATACGGCCCGCGGCGAGATAGGAATAAGGGCTGGCGAACTCGTACCAGAACTCGATCGCCGCCGGCTGGGTGCTCGCTTCGTCCATGGCAAGACCTTATCTTAGGCGCGCCATGAGAACCATGCTCCAGGACCGCTTCTGGCCCGCTACCGGGCCGGGCGGCGATCTGCGTCTCGAGCGGCATTTCGACGGCCGCGCCTTCCGCTGCTTCAGCGAGCGGCCGGCGACGGTCGATGCGCTCTTCCGCGCCTGCGCTGCGCGCCGGGGCGGCGAGGAAGCCTTGATCGCCGGCGAGCAGCGCCTCCGCTATGCCGAGCTCGACCGCCTGGTCGACGCGATGGCCGGCAATCTTGCGGCGCGCGGCATCGGGCCGGGCGAGCGCGTCGCCATGCTGCTCGGCAATTGCCCGGAGTTTCTCGTCGTCGTCCTCGCTTGCGCGCGGCTCGGCGCGATCTCGATGCCGATCGGCACGCGCCAGAAAGCTCCTGAGCTCGAATACCTGCTCAACGACAGCGGCGCCGCGGCGCTGATCTTCGACCGCGAGTTCGCCGCGAACCTCCCGGAGCCCTCTGCCGTCCCGGCGCTGCGACTGCGCATCGTCCTCGGCGCGCCGATCGCCGGTGCCGAGCCGGCTGCCGCTTTCCTCGCACCGGCGGCGCCAGTACCCGATATCCGCACCGGCGAAGAGGATACCGCCACCATCCTCTACACCTCGGGCACGACCGGAAAGCCCAAAGGCGCGATGCTGAGCCATCTCAACATCGTCCACTCGGCCATCCATTTCACCCGCTGCATGGGGCTCGTGCCGGGCGATCGTTTGATGCTGGCGGTGCCGGCCGCGCATGTGACGGGGACCGTCGCGATCTTCATCACGGCGCTCGCGTGCGGCGGCGCCACCGTGATCCTGCGCAGCTTCACGGCGCGCGGATTTCTCGAGCTCGCCGCGCGCGAGCGCATCACCTTCACCTGCATGGTGCCGGCGATGTACATCCTCTGCCTGATGGACCCGGCGTTCGAGCGCTTCGATCTCTCCGCCTGGCGCGTCGGCTCCTTCGGCGGCGCGCCGATGCCCGAGGCGACGATCGCCGGCCTCGCCGCGAAACTGCCTCGGCTCTCGCTCAGCAACGCCTATGGCGCCACCGAGACGACATCGCCGACGACGCTGATGCCGCTCGGCGAGACCGCGGCGCATCCTGACAGTGTCGGTCAAGTGGTGCCCTGTGGCGAGGTGCGGATCGTCGACGAAGCCGGCCGCGACCTGCCACCCGGTGCGCCGGGCGAGATCTGGATCCGCGGACCGATGGTGGTGAAGGGCTATTGGGGGAAGCCCGAGGCCAACGCGGCGAGCTTTACCGATGGCTTCTGGCATTCCGGCGATATCGGCGCGCTCGACACCGAGGGCTTCCTGCGCGTCTTCGACCGGGTGAAGGACATGATCAACCGCGGCGGCTACAAGATCTACAGCGCCGAGGTCGAGAATGCGCTCGCCTATCACCCCGCGATCGCCGAATGCGCCGTGGTCGGCCGGCCCGATCCGGTGCTGGGCGAGCGCGTCTGTGCCTTCGTGCTGCCGAAAAGCGAAGGCGTCACCGCCGAAGATATTCGCCGCTTCTGCGCCGAGCGCATGGCCGATTACAAGGTGCCGGAGCTGGTCACGCTGGTCGCGAAGCCGCTGCCGCGCAACGCCAACGGCAAGGTGCAGAAGGCGGTGTTGCGCGAATGGGCGCTCGAGGCGCCGGGACCTCTATTGCGCCGCTAGGGACTGGCCGACGGCGTACACCTTGCAATCTGTCGCCCGGTTTAAGCACGCATCGAGGGCCGCCTGCCGCGCTTCGTCGGCGGAGCGCGCGCCGATGCGGAAGCCGCAATGCCCCTCGGGATTGATGGCGAAGGCTTTGGCCTCGAGGCGTGCCGCGACGTAAGCGCGAAAGCTGAGGGCACATCCGCGATTGAGCCCCGCCGGCTCCGGCAAGGGTGGCGGCGGGGGCAGCGCAATCGTGACCTTTGTCGGCAGACCGAGCGAGGCGAGAAACGCCTCGACCGGCGGCCCGATCACCTCATCCGGCGCCATCTGCAGCGCCGCGTGGCCATCGGCGCCGATCGCCGGCAGCATGATCAAGCGGACCGGCGCACCTCCCGCGGTGTAGGCCGCGAGCATGCGCCGCGCCAACGCCGGCCCGAAGAAATGGTCGTTCTCGGCATAGACCCACAGCGCCGGGACGCGCGCCGTCGCGCCGAACGCTTTGACATCCGACACCAGGCTATCCTCGCTGCAGACATGATCGGACGCGTCCGAGCCGCGACCGCCGGCGATATCGAGAATGCCGACGACGCCGGGCGGGTTCGTTGCGGCGGCGGCGGTGACCGCGAAGCCACCCGTGGAATGGCCGAGCAAGACGACCTTGGCGGGATCGACCCAGGGCTCGCGCCGCAACGCGGCGACCGCGCCGATGACGTCCTCGGCGGAAATTCGCCCGACTTGCAGATAGTCGCGGTTGTTGCAGGTACCCCAATAGCGCTCGGCGTAAGGGCCGCTCGAGCGTCCGAAGCCGCGGCGGAGGATCGAGACCACGGCGTAGCCGCGGGTCGCGAACGCCACGGCGACACCGATATAGGCTTCCGGCGACATGTGTTCGATGCCCTCCAAGCGGCGGGGCGTGCCATGAACCAGAAGCACGAGGGGAAATCGCCCCGCCCCGTGCGGGCGGAGGATTGCTGCCTCCAATCGCGCCTCGCTTCCGTCCGGCAGCGTGATCGGCACGAAGGCCGCCGCGTGGACGAGGCCCGGAAGCAGGTTTGCGTCAGCGTAGGCGCGTCCGGAGATCAGCGCGAGCAAGCACACGGCAGGCAGCAAGCGTCGCATCCGTCCGTCCCCTCAATGTGCTCGCGGCGTCGCGATCCGGGTCAGATGATCCCGTCGCGTTTTAACGCCTCGATCTCTTCCGTGGGAAGCCCGAGCCAGCCGCCATAGATCTCGTCATTGTGCTGGCCGAGGCGCGGCGAGGGGGTCGTCTCGACCTTGTCGGTGCCGTGGAAGCGCAGCGGGCTGGTCGGCACGACGATATCGCCGAGATCCGGATGGTCGATGCGCTCGAGCATGCCGCGCTCATGCATATGCGGATCGTTCATCACCTCGCGCAGATCGCGCACCGGCGCCGAGGGAATGCGATGGCGCCGCGCCGTGGCGAAGATCTCGTCGCGCGAGCGCTCCCGGGTCCAGGCCTCGACCAGGGCATCGGTCGCCGCCAGGTTCTCGACGCGCTTGGCATTGTCGGTAAAGCGCGGATCGGCAGCGAGGTCCTCGCGCCCCATCGCGGCGAGCAGATTCTTCCAATGTGCCTCGACCACGCAGATGATGGCGACGTGGCCGTCCTTCGCGGAATAGACGTTGTAAGGCGCAATCGCGAGCCCGCCATGACGATTGCCGGTGCGCGGCGGCACGATGCCGTCGCTGTTATAGAGAAAGCCCAGATTGGAGGCGAGCGTCGGATAGACGGTCTCCTGCATCGCCACCTCGACGAGCCGTCCCTTGCCGGTGCGCGCGCGCTCGACCAGCGCCGTCATCACCGCGGCGTAGAGATGGATGCCGCTCAGGAAATCGACGAAGGCGGCGCCCGCTTTGACCGGCGGCCCTTCGGGAAAGCCGGTGATGCTCATCACCCCGGAGACCGCTTGCACGGTGAGATCCATGGCCAGGCTGTCGCGGTCCGGCCCGCTCAAGCCGAAGCCCGTACCCGAGGCATAGACAAGGCGCGGATTGATCGCGCTCAGGACGCTCCAGCCGATGCCGAGCCGGTCGAGCACGCCCGGCGCGAAATTCTCCAGCAGCACGTCGGCGCGCTTCACCATCTCGACGAGGAGCGCGCGGCCGCGTTCCTCCTTGAGGTTGAGCGTCACCGCGCGCTTGTTCGAGTTGAGCATGGCGAAGGGGAAGGAGGCGCCGCGCCCGACGGCGATACGATGGCGCAGCGGCTCACCGGTGAGCGGCTCGACCTTGACGACGTTGGCGCCCGCCTTGGCCATCAGCAAAGTCGCGTAGGGACCCTGATAGACCTGGCCGAGATCGACGATGGTGATGCCGGCGAGCGGCAGGTTTGCGTCGCTCAATGGAAGGACCCTCCGAGCAGGTCGCGGGCCATGATGAGGCGCTGCACCTCGCTCGGCCCTTCGCCGACGCGGCGGATGCGCATCTCGCGATACCAGCGCTCGAGCGGCAGATCCTTGGTCATGCCGTAGCCGCCATGGATCTGCATGGCGCGGTCGACGACGCGGCCGCCGGCCTCGCTCGCCACCAGCTTCGCCATCGCCGCGTCGGTGCGGAAGGGCTCGCCGCGCTCCGCCTTCTGCGCCGCGGCCAGGGTGAGCCAGAGGCTCGTCCTGATGTCGATCTCGTTGTCGACGATCATCCACTGGATCGCCTGGCGGGTGGCGAGCTTGGCGCCGAAGGTGTCGCGCAGCTTGGCGTAATCGATCGCCATCTCCTGCGCCTTGACGGCGATGCCGATGCAGGCCGCGGCATAGGGAATGCGCTGGCGGCTGAGCCGATCGTTGGCGATGGCAAAGCCGCGGTTGACCTCGCCCAAAACATTGGCGTGCGGGACGCGCAGATCCTCGAATTGCAGCTCCGTCGCGTAGTTGGTCGAGCGCAGCGTGTGGACGATGCGGCGGACATGGAAGCCCGGCATGTCGGTATCGACGATGAAGCAGGTGACGCCGTCGCGCCCCTTGCCGGCATCGGTGCGGGCGAAGACAAGGCCGTACTGAGCCCGGTCCGCGCCGGAGATGAAGACCTTGCTGCCGTTCAGCACCCAGTCGCTGCCATCCCGGACGGCGCGCGTCTGGATGGCGCGTGCGGGATCGCTGCCGCCCGAGGGCTCGGTCAGGCCGAAGAAGCCGCGCTTCTCGCCGCGCAGGGTCGGATAGAGATAGCGCTGCTTCTGATCCTCGCTGGCCTCGTAGAGCTGGGCGAGGCCGGCGCCGCCGAAGATGCCGTAGCAGGGCGCGTAGAGCCCGGCGCGATGCTGCGCCATCTCGATCGCCATCAAGGTGCGGGTGACGAGATCGATGCCCGGGCCGCCATATTCCGCGGGGATGTCGAGCCCCCAAAAGCCCATCTCTTTCACCTTGGCGCTGAGCCGGGCGAAATCCTCCGGCAGCAGCTCGCTCGCGTCGGGATCGAGCTTCGCCTCGAGCGGCAGGATCTCCTCGCGCACCAGGCGCCGCACCTGCGCCACGATCAGCTTCTGCTCGTCACTGAGTTCGAGGTCCATGTTGCTACCCCCCACCCCAACCCTCCCCCTCAAGGGGGGAGCGGGTTTTCTTGGTGTTGCAGGCAAAGTTCGCCCCTCCCCCCTTGAGGGGGAAGGTTGGGAGGGGGGTGACGCAAGAGAGCATCAGAGTGGACTCAACCGCCCAAGCTTGATCGGCTCGCCGCGATTGCCCGGCGGCAGCGTGCCGTGATCGGCGACATGCAGCATCAGCAATTCGCGATAGCGCGTCTGATACTGCATGGTGATCTCGACGCGAAACCGCCGCGCCTCGGGCTGACGCTGCCGCGCTTCCTCGACGGCGCTGCGCAGGCCGAAGAGCGAGCGCCCGCCGGCATAACCGATCTCGAGGATGCGGCCTTCGCCATCGGCGAGCTGGAAGACGCCGAGCTGGCCCGGCAAGCGCTGCACCGCCTCGGCGCCGAGCGGAGTCCAGGGCTTGTCGAGGCGGATCGCCATCAGCGGCCCTCAAAGCGCGGCGGGCGTTTCTCGAGCCGCGCCGCCATGCCTTCCTTGGCGTCGGCGCTCTGCCGGACATCGGCGAGCAGGCGGTCGATATCCTCATGCGCGATGCCGTCGCGGAACCGCATCTCGCGCAACAGCAGCTGTTTCATCGCCTTCAGCGACAGCGGCGCATTGGCGACGAGCCGTGCGAGCAGCTCCGCCGCGCGCGCCTCGAGCCGCTCGGGCTCGACCACCTCGGCGATGATGCCGAGCTCGTAGAGCCGGCTGGCCGGCAGCGGGTCGCCCAGGAACAGGATCTTCCGCGTCGTCACCGGCCCGGCCACCTCGAGCAGCTTCTTGGCGAGGAACCAGCTCGGCACCAGCCCGATCTGCGCCAGCGACATGCCGAAGCGCGCGGCGCTGCTGGCGAGAACGAGATCGCAATGGAGCGCCAGCTCATTGCCGCCGGCGATCGCGTCGCCCTGCACCACGGCGAGGACGGGCAGGGGATAGGTTTCGACCTGGTGCAGCATGCGCTCGATCGGGCTCGCCCCCATCTCGCTGCGCGCCCTGAGGTCGAGCCCGGCGCAGAACACGGTGCCGGCGGCGCGGATCACGGCCGCCCGCTCCTCCGGCCGCGGCGGCTCGCTGAAGGCGGCGGCGAGCAGCTCCAGCATTTCCGCATCGAGCGCGTTGCGCTTTTCCGGCCGGTTGAGGAGGACGCGCCGTACCGCGCCGTCGATCTGCCATTCGACCTTGGCCATGCCGCTCACCCCTTGATGACGTCGCCGAAAAGTACCCAATGCGTGCCGTCGAAGCGCTGCAGCCGCACCTGCTTGATCGGGCGGAAATCGTCCGGCGCGGTGGTGATGCGGATGCCCGGCAGCAGCATCGGCAGCTCGAGATCGAGATGGGCTGCCTGCTTCATCACATTGGCGCGCGAGAGATCATCGCCGCAGCGGCGAAACACCTCGACGAGGAGCTGCCCCAGCGAATAGCCCCAGACGTTGAAGCTGTCGCTGAGGTCGCCCTCGGGATACCAGCGCTTCATGAAGGCGAGCCAGTCCTGATAACCCTTGTCGTTCTGCCATTGCGGATCGGTCGGATCCTTGACGAAGGCGATGGAGATGATGCGTTTGGCCTTCTCCGGCCCCGCCGGCTTCAGCACCGCGCCGATCGAGGTCGAGACGCTGGCGAGGAATTGCTGGGGATGCCAGCCGATGTCATAGGCTTTGCGGATCGCCTGCGCGCCGAATTTGGGCGTGCCGCCATTGAAGAAGATGTCGGCGCCGCTGCTTTGCAGGCTGACCACCTGGCTGTCCACGGTCGGATCGCTGGTCTCGTAGCTCGCCGTGGCGACGATCATCTTCTCGGCCGCTTCGCCGAGGCCGTCGCGCAGCCCCTTCAGGTAGTCCTTGCCGTAATCATCGTCCTGGTAGAGCACGGCGATCCGGGCGTTCGGCATGTGCTCCAGGATGTATTTGGCATAGACATGCGCCTCGGTCTGGTAATTCGGCTGCCAACCCATCGTCCAGGGGAAATGCGCATAGTTGCCCCATTCGGTGGCGCCCGAGGCGACGAAGAGCTGCGGCACGCCGGCGTTGTTGAGGTATTTGTGCACCGACATGCTGGTCGGCGTGCCGAGCGTGCTGAACATCAGCAGCACCTGGTTTTGCTCGACCAGCCGCCGCGTCTGCTCGACCGTCTTGGGCGGGCTGAGGGCATCGTCGAGGGTCAGCAGCGTGATCTTGCGCCCGTTGACGCCGCCCGCGGCGTTGATCATCGCGAAATAGGCGAGCTCCGAGCGCCCGATCGTGCCGTAGGCCGAGGCCGGCCCGCTATAGGGCATGGTCTCGCCGATCTTGATCTCATGGTCGCTGACGCCGGGTGGGGAGGTTTTCTGTGCCTCGGCCGTGCCGGACGCCAGCGCCAGCAGCAATGCCGATACCCCCACGAGCTTCCGCCTCATCCGGTTCTCCTCCCCCAAAGGCCCGCGCCTCTCCTGGCGCTGCGGCGCGGTTTTATCGAATGCTAGGGCAGGGACGCTGCGGCCAGCTATGAAAAAAGGCTTGCGGGGCCTTGACGGTCCGGTATAACACCCAACCTAATCAGTACCGCGACGGTCCGAATTAACTCTAAGCGCCTGAGCCGATTGGCGAACCAATGATTATCCTGAGCAAACTGGCGGATTACGCCGTCATCATCGCCACCCATCTGGCGGTCGGTACCGAGCGCCAGATGACCGCAGCCGCGCTGGCGCAGGAGGCGAAATTGCCACGCGCCACCGTCGCCAAGGTGCTGAAGGCGCTCGCTCATGCCGGCCTGGTGGCGGGCGCGCGCGGCGCCGCGGGCGGCTACCGCCTGGCGCGGCCGCCGGGGACGATCTCGATCGCCGAGCTGGTGGCGGCGATCGACGGAGCCATGGGCCTCACCCAATGCACCAGCCACGTGCCGTCCTGCGAGCGCAGCAATTTCTGCCCGACGCGGCCGCATTGGCACCGCATCAACCATGCGGTGGCGACGGCGCTGGGCGCGGTGACGCTCGCCGATATGTTGCCTTTCGCCAGTTTCGCCCCGCAGCCGCCCGCCGCATCCCGAGAGACCGTTACCCCATGAGCAGTCCTGCTACCGTCAAGAATGCCGAGACGCTGCGCGAGGTCGCCGGCGAGGGTTACAAATACGGCTTCGTCACCGATATCGAGAGCGAGAGCGCGCCGCCTGGCCTCAACGAGGACATCATCGCCTTCATCTCGGCGAAGAAGCACGAGCCTTCCTGGCTGCTCGACTGGCGGATCAGCGCGTTCAAGCACTGGCAGCGCATGGAAGAGCCGCATTGGGCGAAGCTCCGCGTCGCGCCGATCGACTACCAGGGGGCGACCTATTATTCCGCGCCCAAGCGCCAGAACGCGCCGAAATCGCTCGACGAGGTCGATCCGGAGCTGCTCCGCACTTACGAGAAGCTCGGCATTCCCCTGAACGAGCGCGCGGCGCTGGCCGGCGTTGCCGTCGATGCCGTCTTCGACAGCGTCTCGGTCGCCACCACCTTCAAGGCGAAGCTCGGCGAGCTCGGCATCATCTTCTGCTCCTTCGGCGAAGCGGTGCGCGAGCATGGCGAACTGGTGCGGCGCTATCTCGGCTCGGTCGTGCCGCAGGGCGACAATTTCTTCGCCGCGCTCAACTCCGCGGTTTTCAGCGACGGCTCCTTCGTCTATGTGCCGCCGGGCGTGCGCTGCCCGATGGAGCTGTCGACCTATTTCCGCATCAATGCCGCCAAGACCGGCCAGTTCGAGCGCACGCTCATCATCGCCGACAAGGGCAGCTATGTGAGCTATCTCGAAGGCTGCACCGCGCCGCAGCGTGACGAGAACCAGCTCCACGCCGCGGTGGTCGAGCTGGTGGCGCTCGAAGGCGCGGAGATCAAATACTCGACGGTGCAGAACTGGTATCCCGGCGACGCCGAGGGACGGGGCGGCATCTACAATTTCGTCACCAAGCGCGGCGCCTGCCGCGGCGCCGATTCCAAGATCTCCTGGACGCAGGTCGAGACCGGCTCGGCGATCACCTGGAAATACCCGAGCTGCATCCTCGAAGGCGACAATTCGGTGGGCGAGTTCTATTCGGTCGCGATCACCAACAATCTGCAGCAGGCCGACACCGGCACCAAGATGATCCATCTCGGCCGCAACACGCGCTCGACCATCGTCTCCAAGGGCATCTCGGCCGGGCGCGGGCAGAACACCTATCGCGGCCTGGTGCGCATCCAGCCCAAGGCGGAGAACGCGCGCAACTACACGCAATGCGATTCCTTGCTGATCGGCCATAAATGCGGCGCGCATACCGTGCCTTACATCGAGGTGCGCAATCCCTCCGCGCGGGTCGAGCACGAGGCGACGACCTCGAAGATCAGCGAGGATCAGATGTTCTATTGCCAGCAACGCGGCCTCTCGCAGGAAGACGCGCTGTCGCTCATCGTCAACGGCTTCTGCAAGGAAGTGCTGAAGGAGCTGCCGATGGAGTTCGCCGTCGAGGCGCAGAAGCTGCTGGCGGTGAGTCTCGAGGGCAGCGTCGGCTGAGCACCGCTTCAATCAGGGAGACGAGCAAGGTGTCGATGCTCGAGATCAGAAATTTGCACGCCCGCATCGCCGATGGACGCGAGATCCTGAACGGCGTCGAGTTGGTCGTCGGCGCTGGCGAGGTGCATGCGATCATGGGGCCGAACGGCTCCGGCAAGAGCACGCTGGCGGGCGTGCTTTCGGGCCGGCCGGGCTATGAAGTGACGGAAGGCAGCGTCCTCTATCAGGGCCAGGACCTGCTGGCGCTCAGCCCCGACGAGCGGGCGCGCGCGGGCGTCTTCCTCGCCTTCCAATATCCGGTCGAGATTCCCGGCGTCAACAACATGTATTTCCTGCGCGCCGCGCTCAATTCGCTGCGCCGGGCGCGCGGCGAGAACGAGCTCGATGCCGGCCAGTTCCTGAAAGCCGTGCGCGCCAAGCTGAAGCTGCTCGAGATCGGCGACGATCTGCTGCAGCGCGCGGTCAATGCCGGCTTCTCCGGCGGCGAGAAGAAGCGCAACGAGATCTTCCAGATGGCGATGCTCGAGCCGAAGCTCGCCATTCTGGACGAGACCGATAGCGGCCTCGACATCGACGCGCTGAAGCTGGTTGCCGGCGGCATCAACAAGCTGCGCGCCCCGGACCGCGCCATGGTGCTGATCACCCATTACCAGCGCCTGCTTGACTATGTCGTGCCCGATCGCGTCCATGTCCTGAGCGGCGGCCGTATCGTCAAATCCGGCGACAAGACGCTCGCGGCGGAGCTCGAGCGGCATGGCTATGCCGCTTACGAGGCGGCGTGAGGCGCGCGATGATCGTCAAAGCCGAGACCGCGCCTTACGTCGAGGCCTTCGCCCAGCGCGACGGCGCGGGCGAGCCGCATTGGCTCGCGGCGCGGCGCGCCGCGGCGCTCGCCAATTTCGGCGACAAGGGCTTCCCGACGCGCCGCCAGGAAGCGTGGCGCTTCACCGACCTCAGGCCCTTGCAGCGCACGGCCTTTCCGCCGGCGAGCGGCGGCGGCTCGGTATCCGCTGCGCTCGAGGCCTATCACTGCGCCTTTGCCACGCACCGGCTGGTGCTGATCGACGGCAAAGTCGCGCCCGCGCTGTCCGATCTCGGCGCGCTGCCCCAAGGCGCCTTTCTCGCGTCGACGACCGAGACGCTCGCCGACGCGCCCGATCTCGTCGCGGCCGCGCTCGAGGAGAGTGATGCGCAAGGCAATCAGCCCTTCGCCTCGCTCAACGCCGCCTTCTTCACCGATGGCTTCGTGTTGGCGCTGGAGCCGGAAACGGTGCTCGATCGCCCGGTCGAGATACTGCATGTCGCCTCGGCAGGCGCGCCACCACGCTCGCACCATCTGCGCAACTTCGTGCGCCTCGGCGCCAACAGCCGCGCCGTGCTTCTCGAGACTTATGCCGGCGCCGGCGCGCATTGGTCCAACACCGTGACCGCGCTCCATCTGCGCGACGGCGCCGCGCTGCATCACGCACGGCTCCAGGACGAGAGCGCCGAAGCCCTGCATTTCGCGGTGAGCCGCGCCCGTCTCGGCCGGCAAGCTCACTATCGCAGCTTCGTCCTCACCCTGGGTGGGCGGCTCTCGCGGCAGGATCTGCTCGTGCGGCTCGACGGCGAGGGCGCCGAGCTCGGGCTCGATGGCGCTTATCTCCTGCGCGGCGAGCAGGAGGCGACGAACGCCACTTTCGTCGATCACGCGGCGCCGGGCTGCACCACGCGCGAGCTGTTCAAGGGCGTCGTCGCCGACCGCGCCCATGGCGTCTTTCTCGGCTCGATCGGGGTCCGCCCCGAGGCGCAGAAGACCGATGCGAATCAGCTCAACAAGAACCTGCTGCTGAGCCGCCGCGCCACCGTCGACACCAAGCCCGAGCTCGAGATTCTCGCCGACGATGTCAAATGCAGCCATGGCGCCACGGTGGGCGATCTCGACGAAGCCGCACTCTTCTATCTCCGCACCCGCGGCATCGCCGAGGGTGAGGCGCGGCGGATGCTGATCGAGGCTTTCGCCGCCGATGCGCTGGAGCGGGTCGAGCCGGCGGCGCTTCGAGCTTATCTTGCGCACCATCTGCAATCCTGGCTTGGCCGGGGCGAGGAGGGCGGTCGATGACGCACATCTCTCCCTTGCGCACGCCCGCTGCGGCATCGTTCGATCCGCGCGCGGTGAAGCGCGACTTTCCGATTTTCGAGCGCCATCCCCGCCTCGTCTTCCTCGACAGCGGAGCCAGCGCGCAGAAGCCGGCGGTGGTGATCGATGGCATCGCCGAGTTCTATCGCAGCGACTACGCCAACATCCATCGCGGGGTCTATCACCTGTCGGCGCGCTCGACCGAGCTCTACGAGGCGGCGCGCGAGCGCGCGCGGCGCTTCCTCAACGCGGGCGATGCGGCCGAGATCGTTTTCGTGCGCGGCGCCACCGAGGCGATCAATCTCGTTGCCAACAGCTGGGGCGCCAGCTTTCTGGCGCCGGGCGATGAGGTAGTGATCACCGAGCTCGAGCACCACGCCAATATCGTGCCCTGGCAGCTCTTGCGCGACCGCGTCGGCTTCACCCTCAAAGTAGCGCCGGTGGACGCGACCGGCGGGCTCGACCTCGCTGCCTTCGAGGCGCTTCTCGGCCGGCGCACGAAGCTGGTCGCGGTCACCCATCTCGCCAATGCCACGGGCGCGTTGCTGCCGGTGGCGGCGATCGTGCGGCTCGCCCATGCCAAGGGCGCCAAGGTACTGATCGATGGCTGCCAGGCGGCGCCGCGTATGCCCGTCGATGTCCGTGCGCTCGATTGCGATTTCTATACCTTCTCCGGCCACAAGACCTATGGGCCGACCGGCATCGGCGTGCTCTATGCCCGGAAGGCGATCCTCGACACGATGCCGCCCTGGCAGGGTGGCGGTGACATGATCCTCAACGTCACCTTCGAGCAGACGACGTTCCAGGATCCGCCGGCGCGGTTCGAAGCCGGCACGCCCGATATTTCCGGCGCGATCGGCCTTGCCGTCGCCCTCGACTATATCGACGGGCTCGGGCGCGAGGCGATCCTCGCGCATGAGATGGCGCTGACGGCCTATGGCGTCGACCGGCTGTCGCGGCTGCCGGGTGTCCATATCGTCGGCGCCGGGCAGCAGCGCTACGCCATCCTGTCCCTCAACGTCGACGGCATCCATCCGCACGACCTTGCCACCATTCTCGATCAGCACCATATCGCCGTACGCGCCGGCCATCATTGCGCACAGCCGCTCGTCGACAAGATCGGGTTCGGCGCCACGACGCGCGCCTCGCTCGGCATCTACAATGACGAAAGCGACATCGACGCGCTTGCCGAGGCCATCGTGGCGGCGCAGAAGATGTTCAAACGGTAAGCCCCATGGATCTTCGCGACCTCTATCAGGACATCATCCTCGATCACGGGCAGCATCCGCGGAATTTCCGCAAGCAGGAGCAGCCGAGCCACTTCGCCAACGGCCATAATCCGCTCTGCGGCGACCGGGTCACGGTCTATGTGACGCTCGACGGCGACCGCATCCGCGATGTGAGCTTTCAGGGCCGCGGCTGCGCCATCTCCCAGGCCTCGGCCTCGCTGATGACCGAGATCCTCAAGGGGAAGACCCTGGCGGAGGCGGAAGCGCTTTTCGCCGGCTTTCGTGCCAAGGTCACCGGCGGCGAGGCGTCGCCGACACCGGCGCCGCTCGAGGATGATATGGAGCGGCTCGAGCCGCTGACCGGGGTCAAATCCTATCCCGCCCGCGTCAAATGCGCGACGCTCGCCTGGCATGCTTTCGAGGCGGCGCTAAAAAACGGCGCCACCGGCGCCACGGTGAAGACGGAGTAGAGGATGCCGGCGCCGGACGACAGAGACCTCTTCGACTTCACGCCGCGCCAAGACGAAGCCGGCGACGAGGTTGCGCGGCCTGAGCCCGATGGCGGCGATCCCGTGCTGCAGGAGCAGGTGCTCGAGGCGCTGAAGACGGTGCGCGATCCCGAGATCCCGGTGAACCTCGTCGATCTCGGCCTCATCTACGAGCTCCTCGTCAACAAGGACGGCACCGTCTATGTCGAGATGACCCTGACGACGCCAGCCTGTCCCGTCGCCGGCGGCCTGCCGGCCCAGGTGCAGGAGGCGATCGCCGCGGTGCCCGGCGTGCAGGATGCCCGCGTCAAGCTGGTCTGGACGCCGCCTTGGACGCGCGACCGGATGAGCGAGGAAGCCAAGCTCGAGCTCGGCCTGCTCTAGGAAAGTTCAGCGCCGCTCAAAGCCGTCGGCGCCGGCCAGGCATGGCGCGCCACGGGCGAGCCTCACGGCCGTACCGTGCGGCGCCGCGGTTTGCTTGATCAGGCATGATGTTCTCTGTCCCCTTCGATGACGCCCACCCAAGCGATGGGGATCGAGCATGGGTTCGTGAACCGACGGCCTTCATTGCAGGCAACGCTAAGTGGAGTCGCGAGAAAATTGGTACCTGAAGATATCCTATGTAGAATCGCCGGAAGTCGCTGATTTGAGTCGTTCGAGTATTTCAATTATAACGCGCCGTGACAGTCATGCTGTTCGCGCTTTCGGCATGAAGACTTGCCGATCCCAAATTTGTACCGGGATATCAATGTAATCGTCATATCGGCGTCAATCGCCGGCAACTTCTCCTGGCTATCGTCCTCCATCGTTCATCTTCATCGATGGGGGTCACGGATGCGAAGGAAGCCGTCTACGCGGAAGTACCTTGCCTGCACGGCGATCACGGCCATGGTCGCCAATCTGCTGACGCCGGTTGCGGCACTTGCCGCCAGCACCAGCTCACCCAGCACCATGTCGGCCGGCGATATCGCCGCGGCCGCCAGCGAGAACTTCCCGATCAAGCCGATGCCGTCGGCCCCGAGCGACGGGAGCACGCAGACGCCGATCAAGCACGTCGTCGTCATCATCGGTGAAAATCGCAGCTTCGACCATGTCTTCGCCACGTATCAGCCGAAGCCGGGGAACACGGTCTGGAACCTGCTCTCCGAAGGCATCGTGAATGCCGACGGGACGCCGGGACCCAACTACAAATCGGTCTATCAGTCGATGGCGATGGACCAGGCGCCTTCGCCGTACCTGCTGAGCCCCGGCGGCAAGTCGGTCCCCGAGACGCTGCCGCCGCCGCTTGTCGGCGGTCCGACCAACCCGTTCTTCTCGACCACCGCCGCGGCCGAGGCGGGCGAGAACGGCCTGCCCTCGGACTACTACCAGTTCCTGACCACGGGAGGCACCGGGCAGACGTCAGGTACGCCCGATCAGCGCATTACCTATGACGGGCAGCCGGTGACCAGCCTGCCGCCCGGACCCTTCCAGCTTTCGTCCAAGACGATGCCATACGATGCCTATACGGCAAGCCCGGTTCATCGCTTTTATCAGATGTGGCAGCAGCTCGATTGCAATGTCGACAATGCGACGGAGCAGAACGCGTCGGGCTGTCTCGCCGATCTGTTCTCCTGGGTCGAGATCACGGTCGGCGCCGGCACCAACGGTAAGCCGCAACCGTCGCCCTTCACCGAGCAGTCGACCGGCGAAGGGTCGACCGCGCTCGGCTTCTACAATGTCTCGACCGGCGATGTTCCCTACTTCAAGTCGCTCGCCGACCAATACGCGATGAGTGACAACTTCCACCAGTCGGTGGATGGCGGGACGGGCGCGAACCACATCATGCTGGGTCATGGCGATGCGATCTGGTTCAGCGACGGCAAGGGCCATCCCCAGGTGCCCCCGGACAATGTCGAGGTGGCGGTGGGAACCAAGAACCAGGGCGTGGTTGCTGAAATCGAGAACCCGGACCCGGCTCAGGGCACTAACAACTGGTACGTCCAGGACGGCTATGGCGCCGGCTCCTACGGTTCGCCGTCTTCGGGCGGCGGCTCCTACAGCAATTGCTCGGATCCGTCGCAGCCCGGCGTGAGCCCGATCGTGGACTATCTCGGCTCGCTGCCGCATGAGCTCGATCCGAAGTGCCAGCAGGGGCATTTCTATCTGCTCAACAACTACAATCCGGGCTATTTCGGCGACGGCAGCAACGCCTTCACCGACCTCAACAACGACAACACGGTATTCACCATCCCGCCGTCTTCCGTGCCGACCATCGGCGACACGCTGCTCGCGAGCAACATCTCCTGGGCCTATTTCGGCGATCAGTGGAACCGCTATGTCCAGGATCCCTACGATCTCAACCCGCTCGACGAATATTGCAACATTTGCAATCCGTTCCAGTACGAGACGGCGATCATGGCCAATGCGTCGGTGCGCAACGCCCACATGCTCGATACCGCCGACCTCTACGCCGGTATCGCCAACGGTCAATTGCCGGCGGTGTCCTTCGTCAAGCCGAGCGGTTTCGTCGATGGCCATCCAGCCTCGTCGAAGCTCGACCTGTTCGAGGGTTTCGTGAAAAAGATCGTGGACGCGATCCACGCCCAGCCCTCGCTCTGGTCCAGCACTGCGATCTTCATCACGTTCGATGAAGGCGGCGGCTACTGGGATTCAGGCTATGTGCAGCCGCTCGATTTCTTCGGCGACGGGACGCGCATCCCGCTGATCGTGGTGTCGCCCTTCACCCAGGCCGGCTATATCTCGCACGCCTATGCCGATCACGTCTCGATCTTGAAGTTCATCGAGCGGAACTGGTCCTTGCACCCGGTGACGGCCCGCAGCCGTGACAACCTGCCCAATCCCTCATCGACCGCCGCCAACCCCTACGTTCCCTTGAACAGCCCGGCGATCGATGATCTCTTCGACCTGTTCACATTTCCATCCTAGCCGAGCGAACTGCGTCGCTTTCGCCGGGAGGGGCAGCGCCCCTCCCGGTTTTTTTGGCGCCGTCAAGGCGGCGGCTTATTGCGGCGGCTTGACGCCGTCCTTCTCGGCCACGATCCCCAACGCGATCAAGTCGCCATCCTCCTCCTTGGCGACGAGCATCATGGTGTCGGTACCTGGCTTCAACAGGCCCGCGTCACCCGGGACGAAAGCCACGACCGGTACGGTCCGGGCAATCTCGATGGCGGTCGACTCCGTCTTTCCGGTGGCCTTGCTGACGAAATTCAGCGTGAGTGTCTCGCCGTCGGAGGAAGCGCTCGTAGCGGCGACTGTCGCGTTGGTCAGGTTTTTGTCCGGCGCGCCAAAATGACCTTCGCCGAGGCCGCGCAGACTTTCGGGAAAGATGTGGACCTCCATCGCATGGAGCCTCTGGTCGCTTCCCAGGCTCGCGGTCACGCCGACGAAATCCGGCGGCTTGATGTCGGCCAGCGTGCGCGCATCGACGCCGGTGATGTTGGTCTTCGGCGTCAGTTCCAGCGTCAATCGATCGCCCTTGTCGGTCTTCACCGTGAGCAGGTTGTTGTCGAGCTTTTCGATGGTGGCGCGGATGCGCACCGGCATCCGCGGCGTCTGCTTCGCGCTTGCCTGCGCGTCCGATGGCGCCGACGCGAGCACGAGCGCGGCGGCAAGAAGCGAGCATGCGTGCTTCATGAGACCCTCCTGATGGTGTGGGATGCCGACGTTGCGCCCGATGCGCCGGCGAGCGGCGCAGGCGACGGCTCACGTCCGTCGAAGGTGACGATCGGGCGCTTCCCGAGAAGGCCCATCTTCGGTCAGTCTCGCCCAGGATGATGACGCCATCGTGTCCGCTGCTGAGCCTCGCGTGCCTTACCTATTGCAACCGGAGATATTGAAGCTGCCCTCGGTCCCGGCTACCGTGGCTGCGCCAGGGAGGGACAATGCTCAAGATCTGGGGACGGGCGACCTCGTCCAATGTGCAGAAGGTGCTGTGGACCTGCGCCGAGCTCGGCGTCCCGTTCGAGCGTGTCGATTGGGGCGGCCCTTTCGGCGGCAACAAGGATCCCCACTATCTCGCGCTCAACCCGAACGGCCTCGTGCCGACGGTCGAGGATGGCGAGCTGGTCATCTGGGAGAGCAACACCATCATGCGCTATCTCTGCGCCAAGCATGGCGGCGAGCGCCTCCATCCCGCAGAGCCGGCACGGCGCACCGATGTCGAGCGCTGGATGGACTGGCAGCTCTCGGCGCTGACCCAGCCCATGGCCGCCATGCTGCTCGGCTATTATCGCACCCCGGAGGAAAAGCGCGATCCTGCGGCGCTCGAAGCGTCGCGGCTGCGCGCCATCGATCTGTGGCGGATCATCGAACAGCAACTCGGGCATGGCGACTATCTCGCCGGGCCGGCGCTTACCCTCGCCGATATCTGCGTCGGCATTTGGGCCTATCGCTGGCATGCCTATCCGATCGAGCGGCCGAGCCTGCCGCGGCTCAAGGCCTGGTATGAGCGCTTGGGCACGGCGCCGGGCTTTGCCACGCATGTTGCGAGGCCGCTGGCGTGAGAGGGGATTTCACGTAATCGTGAAGGAAGGGATGGGGGGCCGTCCCTATCATTCACGCAATCGCGCTGCGGGCCCTGGCCCGCGCAACAACGAAGCAGGAGAAGAACATGGCGGGGTTTGCCAAGGTGGGTGTGGCGGCGGCGGCGCTGGGGCTGGCGCTCGCGTTCGGCACCGTCGCCGTCGTGGCGCAGGACAAGGAAGCCGAGATCAAGACGCGCCAGGACACGATGAAGCGGCAGGGCAAGGACTTCAAGGCGATCCAGGATTACGTCAAAGGCGAGGGCGATCAGGCCGGCGCCGAGGCGGCGATCGCCGATCTGCAATCGATCGCGCCAAAGATCGTCACGCTCTTCCCCGAAGGCACCGGTCTCGATGCGTTCCCCGGCAAGACCGGCGCCAAGCCCGCGATCTGGACGGAGTGGGACAAGTTCAAGATGATCCCGGTCGCGCTGCAAAGCGCCGAGGAGAAGCTAGCCGCCGCGATCAAATCCGGCGACAAATCGGCGGTCGGCGAACAGCTGATCAATACCGGCAAGAACGGCTGCGGCGCCTGCCACGGCAGCTATCGCGAGAAGATCTCGTAAGGCGCGTCCCGAGCCCTCTCTCTTGGGGAGAGGGCAGGCGAGGGCGTGATGCGGCAAGCGTCATACCGCAGCAGTGTCGAAGGCGAGGGCGCTTCGGTTGCCCCGCCCCACCTCACCCCACCCCTCTCCGCCCCTCAGGGGCGGAGAGGGGGGACCCGCGCAGCGGGGGGTAAGGTGGGGCGGCGGTGGTCTGGTGCGTTGTATCAGACATTTCTCACGCAGCTCACCATCGCGCTCTTTTTCGCGCTGACGCTCTCGGCGCGCGCCGCCGATGAAGCGCAACTGAAGCGCGGCGAGCTGCTGTTCAAAGCGGCGGATTGCGTCGCTTGCCATACCGATGCGAAGGGCGGCGGCGCGCCGCTGGCCGGCGGCCGCAAGCTCGAGACGCCGTTCGGCATCTTCTACTCGCCCAACATCACACCCGATCGCGAGGACGGCATCGGCAGTTGGAGCGAGGCGCAATTCCACCGCGCGCTGCGCGAAGGCATCGACCAAGAGGGCCGCTACCTCTATCCCGTGTTCCCCTTCACCTCCTTCACCGGGATGAGTGATGCCGATATCGCCGCTCTCTATGCCTACCTGCGCTCGCTGCCGCCGGCGGCGCGGCCGAACCAGCGCTACGAGCTGAGATTTCCCTTCGGTTGGCGCTTTCTGCTGATGTTCTGGCGCACGCTGTTCTTCCACGAGGGGCCGCTGCAGCCGGATCCCGACAAAGGCAGTGAGTGGAATCGCGGCCGCTATCTTGCCGAAGCCGTGGTGCATTGCCAGGAATGCCACACGCCGCGGAATTTCCTCGGCGGGCTCAAGGAGAGTGAGGCCTATTCCGGCAATCCGCAGGGGGTCGCCGGCGTGAAGACGCCCAATATCACCGGCGATGACGCGACCGGCATCGGCAAATGGAGCGTCGAGGACATCGCTGCGCTGCTCAAGACCGGCCAAACGCCGGATATGGATTTTGTCGGCTCCGCCATGGCCGAGGTGGTGAAGGGCACGGCGGCGCTCGACGATGCCGACCGCCGCGCCATCGCCGTCTACATCAAATCGATCCGCCCGATCCATACCGAAAAGAAGCCGGCCTCCTAGCGCCGCACGGCCACGCCGCCTATCATGCGCCCCGGTCAAAGCTAGGGTATGCACACAACTCGGAAGGCATCACAGCTCAATATCTTATCCCGCCGTCCCCGCGAAAGCGGGGACCCAGAGGACGCGCCCCAGTCGTCGGCCTTGGAGCTCTGGATGCCCGCGTTCGCGGGCAAGGCAAGTCTTGAGAGGTGAAGCGTCGCGAGCTGCGCCGATGCCCGAAGATCAAAGGGAGGGTTGCATGGATTTTGGCATTGCCGGCAAGAAGGCGCTGGTCTGCGCGGCGAGCAAGGGGTTGGGCAAGGGCTGCGCGATGGCGCTGGGCGGAGAAGGCGTCGAGCTCGTCATTCTCGCCCGCGGCAAGGAGGCCCTCGAAGCGACCGCGGCGGAGATCCGCCAGGCGACTGGTGCCAAGGTCGCGACCGTCGTCTGCGACATCACCACCGAGGAGGGGCGGAAGGCGGCGCTCGCCGCATGCCCTGAGCCCGACATCCTCATCAACAATGCCGGCGGGCCGCCGCCCGGCGATTTCCGCGAATGGGACCGCGCCGCCTGGATCAAGGCGATCGACGCCAACATGCTGACGCCGATCGAGCTGATCCGCCGCACGGTCGACGGCATGATCACCCGTCGCTTCGGGCGTATCGTCAACATCACCTCGAGCGCGGTCAAGGCGCCGATCGACATCCTCGGCCTGTCCAACGGCGCGCGCACCGGCCTCACCGGCTTCGTTGCCGGCCTCGCGCGGAAGACGGTGCGGAACAACGTCACGATCAACAATTTGCTGCCGGGTGCGATGGATACCGACCGGCTCCGCACCACCATCGACGTGATGGCCAAGAACCGCAACATGTCGGTCGATGCGGTTCGGGCCGAGCGCGCCGCGGCGATTCCCGCCGGCCGCTTCGGCACCTCCGACGAGTTCGGCGCCGCCTGCGCCTATCTCTGCAGCGCGCAAGCGAGCTATGTCACCGGCCAGAATTTCCTGATCGACGGCGGCGCTTATCCCGGCACCTTCTAGTCGGGGCCGCAACATATCTGTCATGGAGCGGAGAGCTGCTCGGGAAGCGCCGTGATTCAGCTTTCGCCTGAAGCAGCGAGGTGATAGCGTCCGCGCTTCACGAAATCCCGCGCTCGCGCAGAGAGCCAAGGAGTCTCGCATGGACTTCTTCCGCCGCTTCACCTTCCTGCTCTGCGCTCCGGCCTTCGATGCCGACGACCTCGAAGGCTCGCGGCTGCAGCAGATCATCGCCGCCGTCGAGAAGCTCGGCTTTGCCGTGCTGAAGGCCCGCCGCGCCGAAGATGCGGAGCTCGCGATCAAGACCGACGCCGCGATCGGCTGCATGATCGTCGATTGGGGCAAGAAGGGCATGGATGGCAAGATGGCCGCGCTCACCGCCTATGTGCGCGGCCGCGGCCTCGAGATGCCGATCATCCTGCTGGTGCGGCGCAAGCGCCTCGAAGACGTGCCGGTCGAAGTCCTCGACCATGTCGATGGCTATATCTTCCTCGCCGAGGAGACGCCCGAATTCATCGCCAAGAACCTGGTCAGCCGCCTCAAGCAATATGCCGAGACGCTGAAGACGCCGTTCTTCGGGGCGCTCGTCGACTACGCCGAAGAGGGCAATCAGCTCTGGACCTGTCCCGGTCACAATGGCGGCGTGTTCTACAGCCGCAGCCCCATCGGCCGCATTTTCGTCGAGCATCTCGGCGAGGCTGTGTTCCGCGACGATCTCGACAATTCCGTGCTGGAGCTCGGCGATCTCTTGACCCATGAGGGGCCGGCGCTCCGGGCGCAGCAGGAAGCGGCCAAGATCTTCGGCGCGGAGAAGACCTATTTCGTCCTCAACGGCACCTCGGCCTCCAACAAGATCGTGCTCTCGGCGCTCGTCGCCGAGGGAGATCTGGTGCTGTTCGACCGCAACAACCACAAGGCCGCGCATCACGGCGCGTTGCTGCTGGGCGGCGGCGTCCCGATCTATCTCGAGACCGATCGCAATGCCCAAGGCATGATCGGTCCGATCGATATCGCGGCGCTCGACGAAGCGAAGATCCGCGACAAGATCCGCCGCCATCCTCTGGTTGATGATCGCGACGCCTGGAAGCGCGAGCGCCCGTTCCGCGTCGCCGTGATCGAGCAATGCAGCTATGACGGCACCATCTACAGCGCCGAGATGATCCTCGAGAAAGTCGGACATCTCTGCGACTACATCATGTTCGATGAGGCCTGGGCCGGCTTCATGAAATTCCATCCGCTTTTCGCCAGTCGTTTTGCCATGGGGCTGCAGCGGCTCGATGCACGCAGTCCCGGCATCATCGCCACGCAATCGACGCACAAGCAGCTCGCGGGCCTGTCGCAGGCCTCGCAAATCCACGTCAGGGATCGTCACATCCGCGGCCAGACCCGCCGCGTCGAGCATCGCCGCTTCAACGAGACCTTCCTCATCCACGCCTCCACCTCGCCCTTCTACCCGCTCTTCGCCTCGCTCGATGTTGGCGCGCAGATGATGAAAGGCAAATCCGGCGAAGTACTGTGGGACGATACCATCAAGCTCGGCATCGAGCTGCGCAAGAAGATCAGGGCGATCCGCCGCGAGTTCGAGGAGAAGGAAGCCGATGTCGCGCGGCGCTGGTTCTTCGAGCCCTTTGTTCCCGATCGCGTGGTCGCGCCCGGCGCGGGGCAGGGCGCGGCGGGCCGCGAGGCGCCGTGGGAGGATATCCCGACCGAAGATCTGGCGGTCGATCCACGCTATTGGGAGCTGAGCCCGGGGGCCGCCTGGCACGGCTTCAAGCACGTGGCGCCGCGTTATGCGATCACCGATCCCAACAAGCTGACCTTGCTCACGCCGGGGTTCAACCGTGCCACCGGAGCCTATGAGGCGCATGGCGTTCCGGCACCGATCGTGGCGGAATATCTGCGCGAGAACCGGGTCGTTCCGGAGAAGAACGACCTCAACTCGCTGCTCTTCCTCCTGACGCCGGGCGTCGAATCGAGCAAGGCCGGAACGCTGCTCAGCGCGCTCGTCGCCTTCAAGCGCTATCACGACGACAATGCGCCGTTGGACGAGGTCATCCCGGAATTCGTGCATAGCCGGCAGCGACGCTATGCGGGAATGCGGCTGCGCGACCTCTGCGCCGAGATGCACACCTTCCACCGCGAGAACCAGACGAGCCTGCTGCAGCGCCTGCAGTTCCGGCCCGAGCATTTGCCCAAACCGGTGCTGCCGCCACACGAAGCGGTCCGGCAATTGACGCGCAACAAGGTAAAGTACCTGCCGCTCGATCGGCTCGCGGGCCATGTCGCCACGACCTTGTTCGTCGTCTATCCCCCGGGCATCGCCACCATCGTTCCCGGCGAGCTTCTCGATGAGCGCGCCAAGCCGATGCTCGACTATCTCGCGCTTTTCGAGCGGAGCGCCAATCTGTTTCCGGGGTTCGATACGGAAATCCAGGGCCTTTATCGCGAGACCGAGCCGGACGGCACCATCCGCTTCTACACCTATGTGACGGACGCGCCCTGACCGAAGCTCAGGGCCGGTCCTCCTTGACCGGCTTGCCCGCCGGTTCGTCCGGCGGCGCCGACCCGCCGGCGCCGAGCGCGCGTTGCATGAGGATGGTGTCGGTCCAGCGCCCGAACTTGAAGCCGACGCAGGGCAGGAGGCCGACCTGCCGGAAGCCGTTGGCGCTGTGGAATTCGATCGAGGGCAGGTTGGCGCTGTCGATATAGGCGATCATCTGCCGATAGCCCGCCCCCGTGCACGCCTCGACCAGCGCCGGCAACAGCCTGCGGCCGATGCCGGCATGGAGATGGTCGTGGTGGACGTAGATCGAGTGCTTGACCGCATAGCGATAGGCCGGTCGCTTGCGGAACGGCACGGCATAGGCATAGCCGAGGATTGCGCCCTCCCGTTCCGCGACGATATGCGGCAGGCGGCGCTTCAGCATGGATTTGCGGCGGCGCTTGATGTCGTCGGGGTGCAGCGGCTCCATCTCGTATTCGCCGAGTCCATGCTGAACATGGTGGCTGTAGATGGCGATCATCGCCGGCACATCGGCTTCGGTCGAGGAACGGACGAGGATTTCCTGTACGCTATCCGGCATGTCTCCCGCTCTCCACATCGCGCCGCCTGCCGAGCGCGAGCGAGAGCATCATCGCGCGTGGACTATTTCAATTCCGTGACGACCGACGCGGTGCGGACAGTTCGCCGCGCCCCAGCCCTGGCTTCAAAAGAGCACCGAGGGCAGATAGGCGCCGGTCGGCTGGTTGTAGAGGCCAATGGTCATGAGCGTCATCTGCTGGACCAGCGTGAGCCCATGTTCGAGGCACCAGGTAAAGAGCTCGTGGTTGCGCGTCGGCACAAAGAAGCCCGGCCCGGGCGTCTCCGGCGAGGCGCCGATCAGCGCCATCAAATCCCGATTGGTCTCGCCCACCGCATGCGCGAAAAACGCGATCTGCGTCGCGTAGCCTGTGATCCGGCCCTGGTGTTCGACCACCGTGGCCGTGCCCGCGCGGATCGCGTCGTCGAGTTCGCGAGCGCGATCGTGACCGTGCACATCCCGGCAAAGCCGGTTGCACGCCGGGCCATCGGCCTCGGCCGCAGAGCGGACATCATATCCAATCAGCTTCAAGCCGAGCGGCAGCCCCTTCATCACGGACAGCGGTTCGCGGGTGCGGAAGCCCAGCTTGGTGTAAAGGCTGAGCGACCGATTGTGGTAGGCCGTCTGCACCAGCCGCACGCCCGGCAAGCGTTCGCGAGAGGCGCGGTCGAGCACGTCCTGCATCAGCCGCTTGCCGATGCCTCGGTCTTGCTCTGTTGGGTCAACCGTTATCGGCCCGATCCCGCCGATCGCACCGCGCAAATCGAGGAAGTTGCTGCCGACGAGCTTCTGGTCGCGCTCCGCCGCCACGCCATAGAAGCGCCCGTGGCCGAGCAGCATGGCGGCGAGGCCGCTCGCCACGTCCGGCGAAGGGAAATCGGGCGGGAAGTTGTGCCGCTCTGCAATTGCCCTAAAGGCATCGTGCATGACGCGACCGATTGCGGGCGCGTCGCTCGGCGCCGCCGGGCGCAGCGTCACTGTCATGGAATTATCCCTCCCGCGCCGCGAACCGCTCCGCGTCACCAGCCGAGTTGCTTCAATGCCCATCCGGCATTCCAGATTTTCGTCATGTGCCGGATTTTGTCGCCCTCGAACTCCATCACGTAGACGTAATCGGAACTCGTGCTCTTGCCGGTCGGCGGGCGAGGACCACCCTGTCCGGTATGGGTGCCGGAGAACACGCCGTAGGCGCAGACGCTGTTTCTCGCGCTGTCGGTGGCGAAGGATTTCACGACATAGCGACCATCCGGAAGGACGCTCAGTAGACCCTTCATCCAGTCGGTATATTGCTGGAGCGTTCGCAGCTCGGCCAACGGCTCTGCCTGGGCAGCAAAGCTCGCATTGGACGTGCAGAAAGACCGGCACCTCTCCCAGCCCTTTCCGGTTTCACAGGCGTCGAAGAAGCTCTGGGCAATCGATGTGATGTTCGCCATCTCTCTCCTCCCTTCGCCCCGCGTCACTGCATATAGGCTTCGACGTGTATCTTCCCGGTCGCCAAGTTTGCAGTCCCGAGAGCAAACATCTGCCTCGCGTTCACCCAATCATAGTTCGCGGCCGCTGTGGTGAGACGCACGTGCTCGATCAGATCAACGATCGGCTCGTTCGCTCGCGGCGCCCCAACGCCGCCAATCTGCGCCGCAATCCGGTGGCCGTCATCGGTTTCTATCGTGGCTCTGACATCGAGGTCCGTGCGTCCGTCGGCACGCATGATCAGGTAGTCGACGCCACGCACCTTGCCCGTCAGCCGGCCCTTGGCGCGCCCCTCGAACGCGACATCGAAGCGCGCCCCTTGCAAGGGCACCTTCTCCTTGCCGCTCAGGATCGCCTCCAAGGTCACGCCGTAATCCGTCGCTCCCGTGATATCGACATCGACCTCGTAGATCTTCTCGCCCGGCATCGCATGGCTCTCGGTCGCCAGTGCCTGCCCGAGCGCCGCAAGCATGCTTGCTGTGTCGTGGTAGTCCTGGAACGATACGAGCTTGCCTTGAGCATTGTATTTCAGCACCTCGGCGAATTCGGCACGTGCCTCCTGACCGGTACTTTTCATGCGCGCGACGGTCGAACCCAGGACGACAATCGTGTCGCCGGCGTCGATCCATTCGCGATTTTCCCAGCCGGTGAACTCGACGTGCTGGCTCAAGAGCTGAAAGAAGTCGGCTATTTGCTGCTTACCCTCGTACGCCCCAATCCACGGCATCCTCTCTTTGACACCGGGAATGCTGTATCGGCACGTGTCAGCCAGATGCTCTGCGATCAGCCCCTGAATGTCGCCCCGAAGAAACAGCTCGTAAGCTTTCTTCGCATTTTCGAGATTGGATGGCATCGTCACCTCCCTCATAGCCGGTTGGAACCTGTCGAAGGCCGCCACGTAAGTCGCTCGTTAGAGTCGACACCGCCCCTCCCGCGCTTCGGCAGGATGGACAGCCATCCGACATTTGGTCCTTCCCTTCCCGCCGCCAGCATCAGAGCGAGGTGAAGGAAAGAAAATCAGGAAGTTCCCGAGGTCGGCGCAGAAAAATCAATGTAGAAGCGCTGTCTGCGCACCTTTGGCGCGTTATTGACCTTGATGCTCGCCGGTTCGGGTGTCGAGTGTTAGACTGGCGCCGTGGCCCAGGGAGCGACCGCCATGCGCTATGACGTCATCTCGGCCGACGGACATATCGATCTCATCTGGCTGCCGCCCGATCTCTTCACCGCGAATGCGCGGGCGGCGCTCAAGGACCGCATGCCCTATGTGGTGGAGGGGCCCTCGGGCAGGGAATGGGTGAGCAAGGGCGGCGCCAAGTTCGGGCTGATGAACGGGATGGGCTCGGCCGGCCGCCAATATGTTCCGGGACAGATCCACCGCTCCGACCGCATGGCCTCGACCGGCCTCTACGATGACGGCAAGAAGGGGATCCGGCGGCTGACTGAACCGGCGCTCAGGCTCAAGGACCAGGATCGCGACGGCGTCCAGGCCGAGGTGCTCTACGGCATCCTCGGCGCCACAGCGCGGTTGCGGGATGACGAGGCGGCGGCCGAGGTGCTGCGCATCTACAACGAGTGGCTGGGGGATTTCTGCCAGGCCAGTCCCGAGCGGCTCATCGGCCTCGCCAACATTCCCAACCACGACATGGAGGTCGCTGTCGCCGAAGTGAAGCGCGCCGCGGCGCGCGGCGCGCGCGGCCTCGACGTTGCCAACCGCCCGGATATGACGCCGCTCTGGGATCCGTTTTGGGATCCGCTCTGGCAGATCGCGCACGAGACCGGACTCCCGGTGCATTTCCACACCATCGGCGGGCCTCGGCCCGACTATGGCAAGCTCGCGCCGAAGGTGGCGCGCGCCGCCGCTGCCGCGCACATAACCAGCTTCCAGATGCATATGGGCTACATGCTGATGTCGCTCATCTTCAGTGGTGCCCTGGAACGCTATCCCGATCTCAAGATCGTGATCGGCGAGGCCGGGCTCGGCTGGATCCCCTATGTGCTCGACCGCATGGACCTCGAATGGGAGGACCAGTTCAAGGACCTCGACCTCAAGATGAAGCCGAGCGGCTATTGGTATCGGCAGTGCTATGCCACCTATCAGACCGACCGCATCGGCATCAAACTGATCGACGAGATCGGCGAGAACAATGTCATGTGGGGCTCGGACTTCCCTCATCCGGACGGCATCTGGCCGGATTCGCAAGCGTATCTCGACCGCGAGCTCGGCCATCTGCCGGCAACGACGCGCCGCAAAGTCACCTGCGACAACGCGGCGAAGCTCTACCGGCTCGGATAGCACGGCCGCCGATCCGAAAGCCGATCAGCCGGCGCTGCGCTCGCCTGCTGTGAGAAGCCGTCTCAGTTCCGTCTTCAGCACCTTGCCGTAATTGTTCTTCGGCAGCGTGTCGACGAAGCGATAAGCGCGCGGCCGTTTGAAGCGGGCAATGCTGTCGAGACAGAGCCGGTCGAGCTCGGCCTCGGCCACGCGCGCGTCCGGGCGCGGCACGACGAAGGCGACGACCTCTTCGCCCCAATCGGCATGCGGCCGGCCGACGACCGACGCCTCGGCGACGGCGGGGTGGCGCAGCAGCACCTCTTCGATCTCGCGCGGGTAGATGTTGCTGCCGCCGCTGATGATCATGTCCTTGGACCGGTCGCGCAGCGTCAGAAACCCATCCGCGTCGAGCGCGCCGACATCGCCGGTATGCAGCCAGCCGCCGCGCAGCGTCTCCGCCGTCGCCTTGTCGTCGCGCCAATAGCCCGCCATCACGCTGTCGCCGCGCGCCAGCACCTCGCCGGGCTCGCCGGCCCGTACGTCGCGATCCTCGCCATCGACGACGCGCAGCTCGACGCCGGCGAAGGGGAGGCCGACCGAGCCCAGCCGCTCGCGCCAGCGCGGATGGCTGCGGTCCATGTGGAAGGCGCGCGACAGCGCCGTGATCGTCATCGGCGATTCGCCCTGACCATAGATCTGAACGAGACGCGGCCCCAGCAGCTCGAGCGCCTTGAGCAGATCGGCGACATACATCGGCCCGCCGCCATAGACGATGGCCTTGAGATTGCGGTGATCGGTGCCGGCGAAGGCCGGGTTGGCGACGAGCCGCGTCAGCATGGTCGGCGCGGCAAAGAGGCTGACGCCCGGCCAGGCTTGCACCAGATCTGCGATCTCCTCCGGATCGAAATGGCCGCTGTCGGGGATGATGTTGTTGGCGGCCCGCGCCACATGCGGCAGGCCGTAGAGGCCGGAGCCATGCGACAGCGGCGCCGCGTGCAGCTTCGCGTCGGTCGGCGCGATCGGGTCGACATCGGAGAAATAGCCGAGACACATCGCGGTCAGATTGCGGTTGGTCAAGGTCGCGCCTTTGGGCCGTCCGGTGGTGCCGCTGGTGTAGAAGAGCCAGGCCGGATCGTCGGGGCGGCGCTCGACCAGGTCGATGCCGTCGCTGGCGCCGAGCTTGCGCCATTCGGCATCGCCTGCGACGACGACGCGCGCCAGCTCCGGCAGATCATCGGTGAGCGGCGCCACCGTTTCGGCGAGATCGGGGGTGGCGAAGCAAAGCCGTGCGCCGCTATGGCCGAGGATGTAGCGAAACTCTTCGCGGTGCAGCTTGGCATTGATCGGCACGGCGACGAGGCCGGCATGCCAGATGCCGAACAGCGCCTCCAGATAGTCCGGCCGGTTGGTCATGGCGATGGCGACGCGCTCGCCCGGGCGGTAGCCCGGTTGACGGGCGAGGCCGCCCGCAATTGCCGCGGCCGTAGCCGCCCATCGCGCATAGGTTGAATAGACGGTGCGGCCGCGCGAGAGCGCGGGACGGTCGGCGAAGCTCTTGCCATTGCGCCGGAGCCAAGCGGCAATGTTCATGGCGGCGTCCTCCCTTTGGCAAAGCATGCGCCGGCCGGTTGGCGCGCGCAACGCTGCGGCTTTTTTGCCAATCGACGGCCCCGGGCATCTGTCGTTTCATTAAACCTGTCGGGCTCCCGCGTTGGGCGAGCCTGGCAGGTACAGGTGAAGACCATGAGCATTTGGCGGCGGCGGCCGGGTCGCGAGGAGAATTACGGCATCTCGGCGGGTCAGCGGTTTTTCTCGGTTGGACGGACGGCGGCGGTGTGGGAGGTGGTCAACGTCGCGCGCTATGCCGGTGATCTCGCACCGCACGTGCGGCTCTCGCGCGTCGGCTCGCACCACGATGGCAAGACGGTCTCTCTCGAGGTGCTGCGCGACCGGCGCTTCTACGAGCCCGCTCCGCGGGGGCTCGGCGAACCCTGGTTCCGTTCGCGTTAACCCTCTCGTTAACCATACCGGCGGTATCCTGCAGCACATCATGACTTCGACGCCCTTCGCCTGCGTCGCCGATCACGGACTGTCCAGAGCGTTGGCCGGCGCGCTGCGCCAGGCCGACCAGAACACCGATTTTCGGAGCGCCATTTGCCGCTTCGAGGACGATCTCTTCGCCGCCTTTCCCGCCGGCCATCGTCTCATGGGCTACGATGAGGCGGCGGCGATGCTACGCGACATCTTCGACATGCTGGGCCGGAAGCCGCCGCGATTGGCGCTTGTCGCCGGCTTCGATGATCCCCGCGTCGGCGGCTTCGCCGATGTCAGGAACCACCGCATCGCCATCGAGAAGGGCTATCTCTATCGCTTTCTGGTGCTGCACGAATCGGCCCATCTCATCGTCCCGGAGGACCGGCGCCACGGGCCGGCCTTCACCTATATCCTGCAGCTTCTCTATCGCAGCTTCATCGGCATTCCCGAGGAGGCCGTGCGGCGCTTTCTGAGCCGGCATGGGCTGCCCGGCTATACCGCCGCGGCGACGCTCGCTGCCTGAACCGGGCGAGTCGCCGCAGTTCGAACTCCCATTCGTGGCCGTACTTCAGCATGCTGCGGCGCGGTATCCGCGGCGGAGAAGAAAATCCGCGCGCTCCCGACACTTAGGGGCGATCTTCGCTTGACCCCTTGGCGGGGGCGAATTAAGGAGAAAGTGTGACACTTTTGTCCCCTATGGCTCGCCTCTCGCGGGTCCCATATGTGGGCGGGGCGCAGCCGCAGGTTTTTCGCCTGCGCAATGGCCTTGCCGGCGCTTTCGACCTTACCCCTTTCGCGCTTTCTGGAACTGCGCGGCTTGCCCAATACGTTCGTTCAAGGCCCTAGCCACATCAGAGGGATAGAAGGCGATGCTCTACGAGACCTACCAGGCGCATCGGGACGCCTTCGGACCTGTGCGCTGGATGGCCCAGACGCTGAAAGGGCTGCTCAACCAGCCTTGGCCCGTCGTGGCACATCATCCCGTGATCCGCAGCGCCGCCGCCGCCTGCGAGATGGTGGAGCGCGCCGGCATGTGGCATGAGCGGCCGGAGTTCGGCATTCGCAGCACGACGATCGACGGCCGCTCCATTGCCGTCGACGAAGTGGCGGCGGTGCGTCATCCCTTCTGCACCTTGCTGAACTTCAAGAAGGACATCGCGGTCGAACAGCCGCGCGTGCTGCTGGTGGCGCCGCTCTCCGGCCATTTCGCCACCTTGCTGCGCGGCACGGTCGAGACGCTGCTCCCCGAGAACGACGTCTTCATCACCGATTGGGTCAATGCGCGCAACGTGCCGCTGCTCTATGGGCGGTTCGATCTCGACGACTTCGTCGATCTCATCGCCTCGTTCCTGCGCGAGCTCGGCCCCGAGACGCATGTGATCGCCGTCTGCCAGCCCTCGGTGCCGGTGCTCGCGGCCGTATCGCTGATGGCGGCCGATAACGATCCGGCGCAGCCGCGTTCGATGACGTTGATGGGCGGCCCGATCGACACGCGGCGCAACCCGACCGTGGTGAACGAGCTCGCGACCTCGCGGCCGCTCCCCTGGTTCGAGCGCAACGTCATCGCCACCGTGCCGGCGCGCTATCCCGGCCAGTTCCGCCGCGTCTATCCCGGCTTCCTGCAGCTGGTGGGGTTCATGACCATGAATCTCGACCGGCATGTGACGGCGCATATGGACCTCTTCAAGCATCTCGTGCGCGGCGATGGCGAGAGCGCCGGCGCGACGCAGCGCTTCTACGATGAATACATGTCGGTCATGGACCTGCCGGCGGATTTCTACCTGCAGACCGTCTCGCGCGTCTTTCAAGAACATGCGCTGCCGCTCGGCCGCTTCACCTCGCGCGGCCGCAAGGTCGAGCCGCGCGCCGTTGCCCGCACCGCCTTGCTCTGCGTCGAAGGCGAGAACGACGATATCTGCGCCATCGGCCAGACCGCCGCCGCGCTCGATCTCTGCACCGGCCTGCCCGCGGTCAAGAAGGCGCATCACATCCAGCCCAAGGTCGGGCATTACGGCGTCTTCAACGGCAAGCGCTGGCGCACGGAGATCTATCCGAGGGTCCGGGATTTCATTCGGGCAAACGCATAGGCGAACGCGCAGAGCGCGTTCGTCCGCGGCGGCGTCAGCGCTTGCGCCGCAAGCGCGAGAGCCGCACCATGCCGACGAGCGCTCGTCACGACGGAGCGGGCTCTCGCGGTTGCGTTGCAACCGCTGACGCCCGCCGGCGACGACGCGTTGCGTCGCGCCGATTTGACGGCGGCCCCGCCTTTGGTCAAATAACGTGTCGTAAAGAAGAAAAGCGGAGGGAAGCATGGCGAAGACCGGCAAGGTTATCATCACCTGCGCCGTTACCGGGTCGATCCATACGCCCACCATGAGCCCGCATCTGCCGCTGACCCCCGATGAGGTGGCGGGGCAGGCGATCGAGGCGGCGGAGGCGGGGGCGGCGATCCTGCATCTGCACGCGCGCGATCCCCGGGACGGGCGGCCGACGCCCGATCCCAAGGTCTTCATGCAGTTCCTGCCGCGCATCAAGCAGGCGAGCGACGCCGTCATCAACATCACCACCGGCGGCGGTCACGGCATGACCCTGGACGAGCGCCTCGCCGCGCCGCTCCAGGCCTCGCCCGAGATGTGCTCGCTCAACATGGGCTCGATGAATTTCGGCCTCTACCCCATGCTGCAGCGCTACAAGGAGTTCAAATACGATTGGGAACGGGTCCATCTCGAGAACTCCCGCGACTTCATCTTCCGCAACACCTTCAAAGACATCGAGCACATCCTCCGGACCCTCGGCGAGGCGCACGGGACGCGCTTCGAGTTCGAGTGCTACGATATCGGCCACCTCTACACGCTCGCCCATTTCCTCGAGCGCAAGCTGGTCAAGCCGCCGCTCCTGGTGCAGACCGTCTTCGGCATCCTCGGCGGCATCGGCGCCGATCCCGATAACCTCATGCACGCCAAGCACATCGCCGACAAGCTCTTCGGCGATCAGTACCACTGGTCGATTCTCGCCGCCGGCCGCCATCAGCTCCCGCTTGCCACCATGGGCGCGATCATGGGCGGCAATGTGCGCGTCGGTCTCGAAGACTCGCTCTTCATCGGCAAGGGTCAGCTCGCCCAGTCGAACGCCGATCAGGTGCGCCGTATCCGCACCATCCTGGAGAACCTGTCGCTCGAGGTCGCGAGCCCGAAAGAGGCGCGGGCGATGCTGTCGCTGAAGGGCGGCGACCAGGTGGCGTTCTGATGATCGACAAATGCATCCGCTCGCTGGCCGAAGCGGTGGTCGGCGTCAAGCATGGCGCCACGGTGCTGTGCTCGGGCTTCGGCGCCGTGGGCGAGCCGGTGGAGCTGCTCAACGCGCTGCGCGAGACCGGCGTGCGCGATCTCGTCTGCGTCGCCAACAATGCCGGCACGGGCGATGAGGGGCTCGCCGGCCTCATCAAGGAGGGACGGGTGCGCAAGATCATCTGCTCCTTCCCGCGCACCACCGACCCGCATTGCTTCGAGGCCGCCTACAAGGCCGGCAAGATCGAGCTCGAGATCGTGCCGCAGGGCACGCTGAGCGAGCGCATGCGCGCCGGCGCCGCGGGGATCGGCGGCTTCTTCGTCAAGACGGCGGCCGGCACCAAGCTCGGCGACGGCAAGGAGACGCGCGAGATCGGCGGCGAGCTTTATGTGCTGGAGACGCCGATCAGGGGCGATGTCGCCCTCTGCCGCGCCGATCGCGCCGACCGCTGGGGCAATCTCACCTATCGCAAATCGGCGCGCAACTTCAATCCGGTTATGGCGATGGCGGCCGATCTCACCGTGGTGCAGGTGCGCGAGATGGTGGCGCTCGGCGAGCTCGATGCCGAGTGCGTGGTGACGCCCGGCATCTTCGTCGACCGCATCGTCGTGGTGTGAGGGAGGAGGAGAGGATGAAGCCCTTGAGCCGGCGCCAGATGGCCTGGCGCGCCGCGCAGGACCTCGAAGACGGCGCTTGCGTCAATCTCGGCATCGGCCTGCCGACGCTCTGCTCCGATTTCATTCCCGCAGGCCGCGAGATCCTCTTCCACAGCGAGAACGGCATTCTCGGCATGGGGCCGGCGCCGAAGCCGGGCGAGGAGGACCAGGATCTGATCAATGCCGGCAAGCAGCTCGTGACCTTGCTGCCGGGCGGCGTCTATTTCCACCACAACGACGCCTTTCTGATGATCCGCGGCGGCCATCTCGACATCGCGCTGCTGGGCGCCTTCGAAGTCTCGGAGAACGGCGATCTCGCCAATTGGACGACCGAGGATCCGGATTTCCCGCCCGGGGTCGGCGGCGCCATGGATCTCGCGGTCGGCGCCCGGGAGGTGCGGGTCCTGGTCGAGCACATGACCAAGGACGGCAAGCCGCGCATCCGCAAGCGCTGCGTCTACCCGCTCACGGCGCCGCATTGCGTGAAGCGCGTCTACACCAACCTTGCCGTCCTCGATGTGACGCGCGAAGGCATCGTCGTGCGCGAGATGGTGGAAGGGCTCGACCTCGCTGGGCTGCAGGAGCGCACCGAGGCGGCGCTCACCTTGGCCAATGACTGGAAGCGGCTCACCGCGCCGGCGGTGTGACGCCGGCGTTCGTCAGGCGGCGATCCCCGGATTGGCCTCGCGGCACTTCGCTTCGAACGCGTCGGAGATGAATTCGGGGCGCTTGTAATAGCCCTTGACCCAGCTCGCCAGCATGCAGAGCTCTTCCAGCTTCAGCACCTCGTTAAGCGTGCCGTCGGGAAAGCGCATGCTGAAGCTCTCGGCGATGGTGCCCATGACGTCTTCGATCTGCTCGGCGGTGAGGCCGATATCGGTCTCGAGCGCGGCGGTCCGGGTGAGGCGCGCCTCGTCGATCTGGTACTCGTCGCGGATGAGCTTGACGATCCAGCGGAACATATTCATCCAGTTCTTCACGTCGTCGATCGGGCGCGACATACGTTCCGGTTCCCGACTGCAGAATCGAGCAAAAATGCCCTGAATTGCTTACAAAATCGCTAATTGCGCCGATCGCGGGGCCACCCTCTTCAGAAACCATTTACCATGTTTTAGGGTCGGCGCGAGACGGCTCAGCCCGCCAGCGGCAGGGGATCGTCCATCGGCGCCAGCGGCGGAGCGCCGCCGCCAGGTATGCCGGCCTCGGCGACGTTGAGGACCATCGAGACCTGGGCATAGAAGCCGGTAAGCGCCACCAGGTCGACCACCTGCTGCTCGCCGAGCAAGGTCCGGGCACGCTCGAAGGTCGGGTCGGAGACGCGCTGCCGCTTCGACAGCTCGACGCAGAAATCATAGACCGCGGCCTCGTCGGGCTGCATTCCCTCGGGCCGCCGTCCCGCCTTGAGCGCCTCGGCGATCGCCGGCGCGAGGCCGGCTTTGAGCGCGAGCGGGTGATGCGCCCACCATTCGTATTGCGCGGTCCAGAGCCGCGCCTGGATCAGGATCGCCATCTCGTTCAAGCGGCGCGGCACCGAGGTGTTGAAGCGGAGATAGTCGGCGAGCTTCAGGAAGCGGTCGGCGAGGACCGGGCTGCGCAGCAGGAAATTGTAGGGCCCGCCGAGCCCGCCGCTCGAGACCTTCAGGATCTCGGCGGCGACGCGTTGCTGCTCGGCGTTCAGCTGCTCCGGCGTGAGCTGGGGAAAACGCGGCGGCTTGGTCATGCTCCCTCGCTTCCCGGCTCGAGCCGCGCTTCGAGCCAGCGGCGCAGCTGCGGCGTCAGCGGCATCGCGCGCCGCGTGTTGTCGTCGACCAGCACCATGGTGCATTCGGCGGTGGCGGCGCAGAGCTCGTCCTTGAAGACGCCCTGACCCAGGCGAAAGGAGCTGCGGCCGATCGACAGCACGCGCGTGCCGATATCGACCGTGCCGGGGTAGAAGATCTCGGCACGGAAATCGAGCTCGAGGCGGACGATGACGAAATTGGCGTCCGGCCCGCGCAGATCGAGCTTCTCGTCATAGAGGAAGCTGACCCGGCCGCTTTCGCAGAAGGTGGCGTAGACGGCGTTGTTGACATGACCCTGGCGATCGGTGTCGCCGTAGCGCAGCGTGTCGCTGGTCCAGATCGGATAGGCCGCGCGCGAGGTCGGCGGTGGCGCAGCAGGACGGGCGTCATCCATGTCCGCGCGCCTCAATCCTGCGCCGCCGGCCGGATCGCCGTGGCGACGATGCCGGCCTCGATCAGCCGCTCGATCTCGGCATCGGAATAGCCGATCTCGCGCAGCACGTCGCGATTGGCTTCGCCGAAGCGCGGCGGTGTGCGGCGCAGCGCGGCCGGCGTGCGCGACAGCTTGATCGGCGCGCCGACGCCGCGGTAGTCGCCGCGCTCGAACACCATCTTGCGATGGAGCGTGTGCGGATGGGTGAGCACGTCCGGCAGCTCCTGCACCAGACCGCAGGGCACGCCGAGATCGAGGAGCCGCATGGTGAGCGCCTCGCCGTCGATCGTCGCCATCGCGCCCTCGATCGCCTGGCGCAGCGGCGCGCGATTGACGACGCGGTCCTTGTTGTCGCGAAAGCGCGCATCCTGCGCCAGCTCGGGCTTGCCGATCTCGGCGCAGAAGCGGGCGAATTGCCGGTTGTTGCCGATGGCGAGGAAGATGCGCTTCGTCCGCGTGTGGAACTGGTCGTAGGGCGAGACATTGGGATGCGCATTGCCGGTGCGGCTTGGCGGCTTCTGCGACAGGAACCAGTTGGCGGCATAGGGATGGAGCAGGCCGACGGCGCAATCATAGAGCGTCGCCTCGACGAGCTGCCCCTTGCCGGAACGCTGCCGCTCCTGCAGCGCCATCATGATGGCGAGCGCGGCGTTGAGCCCGGTGGCGAGATCGACCACGGGCACGCCGACGCGCAGCGGTTCGCCCTCGGCCTCGCCATTGAGACTCATCAGCCCCGCCATGCCTTGCACCGCGGCGTCGTAGCCGGGATAGCCGCCGAGCGGCCCGTCGGCGCCGAAGCCGGAGATGCGGCAATGGACGAGGCGCGGGAATTTCTCCTTCAGCACCGCGTCATAGCCCATGCCCCAGCGCTCGAGCGTGCCGGTCTTGAAATTCTCGACCAGGACATCGGCGCCTTCGAGCAAGCGGAACAGCACATCGCGCGCCTCGGGCTTGGCGAGGTCGAGCGCCATGCCGCGCTTGTTGCGGTTGACGCCGATGTAATAGGAGGCGGCATCGCCGCGGAACGGCGGACCCCAGCCGCGCGTCTCGTCGCCTTGCGGCGGCTCGACCTTGATCACCTCGGCGCCGTGATCGCCCAGGATCTGCGTGCAGGACGGCCCGCCCAGCACGCGGCTCAGATCGATCACTTTGAGCCCGGCCAAGGCGCCGGGGGAGATTGGTTCGGTCATGCGTATTTGTTCCTGTTGCAAAGGGGCGAGCGGCTCACCCCCCTCCCGGCAACGCTGCGCGTTGCCGACCTCCCCTCAAGGGGGGAGGGGATTTCAAGCCACAGCGAGAATTGCTCCTCCCCCCTTGAGGGGGAGGGAAGGGAGGGGGGTGTGCCAGCGTCACGCTCCGGCCGCTCCCACTGGAATCCGGAACACCCGCTCGGCGAATTTGGGATAGATCGCGGCGAGCTCGGCGGCGACGGGGCCGCGCAGCAGCGGCAGCACCTCGGCGGGCGGGGGCGGCGTCGCCGGCACGTGCTCCGGCCGGTCGAAGGCGAAGCCGGTTTGATCCAGCACCTCTTCGACGCTGTGGCCGGGATGGACGCTCTCCAGGCGGAAACGGGCGCGCGGCTTGTCGAAGCTGAAATGGCAGAGCGGCGTCACCAGCGCGATCGGCCCGCCGCGGCGGAAGACGTTCGCCGGGCTGGTTCCCGGCGCGCTGATGAAATCGACCTTCTCGACCAGGGTGCGGCGCGAATGCTCGAGGCGGAAGAGGATGATGCGCGGCACCATGAAATAGAGATAGGCCGAGCCATAGGCGCCGGGAAAGCGCGCCTTGGGATGGGCATACTCGCCGATGACGTTGAGATTGATGTTGCCAGCGCCATCGATCTGCGCGCCGGAGAAGAAGAAGACGTCGATGCGGCCTTGCCCGGCGCTGTCGAAGAGCTCGCGCCCGCCATCGGTCCAGAGATTGTGCTCGGGGCTTTGCTGCAGCGAGACATTGGGGCTGTCCGGCTCGAGACGCTGCGCCAGGAACGCCGCCGCGGCCGGGATCGGCGAATTGGCGCCGACGGCGATATGGCGGGCGCCGGCGATCAGGCGGCGCACCACCTCGATCAGCACCTCTTCGGGCTTTATCGTGTCGCCGGCGGCGCTCATCTCAGGCGGCGCGGCGGCGGAAGACGTGGTCGTCGAGATAGCGGCGGAAGCCTTCCTCGGTCTGGGCGAGGGCGATGTAGTCGAGGAGATGCTGCGTATCCTCGCCATAGAGATCGCCCATCTTCAGCGGCCAGGCGCCGCGCGGCGCCAGCGCCACCGCCTCGATGTAGAAGGCGGGGATGGTCGCCGCCGCCATCACCTCGTCGGCGAGGAGATCGCCGTCGTGAAACGCCTCGACCGTCGCGACGCAGCGCGCCGACGCATGGGCGAGGGTGAAGAGATCGCGCCGCCGCCCGACCCAGATATTGCCCTTGCCATCGGCCAGCGGCGCATGGAAGAGGGCCACATCCGGCCGGATCGCGGGCAGCAGCACGATCGGATCGTTCTCGCCGAAGGGGTTGTCGATGACGCGCCAATCCGGGCGCTGGCGCAGGATGTCGGAGCCGATGATGCCGCGCAAGGTGCCGAAGGGATTGCCCATCTCGGCCGCGCGCAGCGCCGAATGGATGGCGGGGCAGGTGGCGTCCTTGAGCGCGACCTTCCCGCCGAGCACCGCGGCGGTGAAGCGCGGCGCCGAGCCCAGCTCGCCGAAGCCGACCGCCGAGGTCTCGATGGTCTCGACCGCGCCGGCGCCGATGAGCAGCTCGGCCTGCAGCGACGAGGCGGGCAAGGTCACGAGATGGAGCCGCTTGACGCCGCGCCGGATCAGCGCCCGCGTCGCCTCCATGGCGACGCCGGCATAATCGGCGGGGATGGCGAGCTTCGCCCCGTCGCCGATCACCGCCAGCGCGCTGTCGAGGTCGCGAATCTTCCCCATGGCTCCGCCTCCTGACCGGTCGGGAGCAAAGCATGAGGCGGCAGGGGAGGCAAGCATGCCTGCTATGCTACCCTTAAGCATGACCATCGACCCTGTTGCCGCGCTCGAAGCCGAAGCCGCGCGCGATCCCGAAAATCCCGCCCGCTATCGCGCGCTCGCCGAAGCCTATCGGGCGCAGGGCGCGGCGGCGGAAGCGATGGCGGCCGAGCTCGCCGCGACGGCGCTGGAGGCGCGCGCGCCGCTGGCGCTCTTCAACATCGCCACGGCCTGCTACCAGGCCGGGCAGCGGCGGCAGGCGAAGCGCTGGTACGAGCTCGCCTTGCGGCTCGATCCGGAGCTCGTCGGCGCGCATCGCAATCTGGCGGCGATACTCGACGCGGAAGGCAGCCTTGCCGAGGCGCAGCGTCATCGCGATGCCGCCTATCGCCGGCAGAGTATCTTCGTCGAGCCGGCGACGGCGGTCGAAAGCCAGCGCGTGCTGATCCTTGCCGCCGCTGGCCTTGGCAATGTGCCGATCGAGGCGCTGCTGCCGCCGGCGGCGACGACGCGCATCACCTGGTTCACCGATTACGCCGGCGCGGGCGATGCCGATCGGCTGCCGCCGCATGATCTCGTCTTCAATGCCGCCGGCGATCCCGACCGAACCGGGCCGCTGCCGCCGGAGGTGCAGCGCTTCCTGGCGCGGCACACGGCGCCGCTGCTCAATCCGCCCGAGGCGGTGGCGCGGACGCAGCGCCAGCTGCTGCCGCAGCTCGTCGCCGGCATCGCCGATCTCGACGTGCCGCCGGTGGTTCGCATCGCGCACGCGGCGCTCAGCGATCCCCGCAGTGCCGAGCCGGTCGGCTTCCCGCTGATCCTGCGGCCGACGGGCGCGCATGGCGGTCAAGGCGTGCGCCTCGTCCACAGCACCGAAGAGCTCGCCGCCGCCGATCTCGGCGAGGCCGATGCCGGCTATCTCAGCGCCTATCGCGATTACCGCTCGCCCGACCGCTATTTCCGCAAATACCGCGTCATCTTCATCGATCGCGAGCCTTATGCCTATCACCTCGCGATCTCGCAGCATTGGCTGGTGCATTACTTCTCCGCCGACATGCTGCACCCCTCCTGGAAGCGCGCCGAGGAAGAGCGCTTTCTCGCCGACCCCGCGCATGCGCTCGGCGCCAAGGCCTGGGCCGCGCTCGGCGCCATCGGCCGCCGCCTCGACCTCGATTTCGCCGGCATCGATTTCTCGCTCGACGGCGAGGGGAGGGTGCTGGTGTTCGAAGCCAACGCGACCATGGCGGTGCATCTCCGGGATTCGCCGGAGAATTTCCCCTACAAGCACCGCTACGTGCCGCAGATCTTCGCCGCCTTTGCGGCGATGCTGGCGCGGCGGAAGGGGGGTTAGCGAGAGCCGTGCGGCTTTCGCGGTTGCTGCGCAACCGCTGACGCCGCCGCGGACGAACGCGCTATGCGCGCGTTCGCCTCGGGGGAGCGGCCTACGCCCCCGGTGTACACCGGGAGCATTTTTTTCCACGTGAAACATCGGTTCACGATGTCAAAGAGCGCAGTCGACCGATGCTATCACTGTACCCCACAGGGAGGTTGCTTCACGCCACTGCCTTGAACAGCCACACCCCGTCGTCGCGCTCGTGGCGGGCGAGGCCGCCGATGGCGACGGCGCGGGCGAGATGGGCCATGGTCTCGCCGATGGCAAAGCCGAGCTGGTGACGGTCGAGCGTGCGGCGGAACAGCATCGGCACGATCTCGGCGCCGGTGCGCGGCTCGCGGCAATGGGTGACGATCTCGGCGACGCGCGTTTCATGCAGCTGGCTCAGCTCGTCGAGCCGCGCATGCAGGCCGTAGAAGGGCAGATTGTGCGAGGGCAGCACGAAGGCGCTCGCCGGAAGCGCGCGCTTCAAGGTGGCGAGCGAAGCGATGAAGCTGCCGAGCGGATCCTGATCGTGGGCGCGCGGCCAGAGGCTCACATTGGGCGAGATCTTGGGCAGCACCTGATCGCCGGCGATGAGCAGGTCGAGCTCGGCGCAATAGAGGCAGGCATGCTCCGGCGCATGGCCGCGGCCGATGATGACGCGCCAGCGCCGGCCGCCGAGGGTGATCTCCATACCGTCGGCGAGGCGGTGGAAGCGATCCGGTACCGGCGTGACCAGCTCGCGATAGCTCTTGGGCCGGCCGCTCTTGATCGTCTCCTCGACATTGGCAAAGCCGATGCGGCGATAGAAATCGAGCAGATCGTCATGGAAGGTGCCGGGACGGTCGGCGATCGCCTGGTGCGCATGCTGCCATTCGCCCTCGGTGGTCCAGAGCTCGATGCCGAGCCGCTCGGCGAGCCAGCCGGCAAGCCCCATGTGGTCGGGGTGGAAATGCGTGCAGATGAGCCGCGTCACCGGCTTGCCGTCGAGCGCCTCGGCGAAGAGCCGCCCCCACAGCGCCTTGGTCTCTTCGGTGTTGATGCCGGTATCGACGATCGCCCAGCCCGGCCCGTCGGCGATGAGCCAGAGATTGATGTGGTTGAGCTGGAACGGCAGCGGCATGCGCAGCCAACGCACGCCCGGCGCCACCTCGAGCGCCGTGCCCGCTGCCGGCGGCGCCGCATGCGGAAAGCGGAGCGCGGCGCTGCCGGAAGCCGCCTCGGTCATGCCGTGCGCTCGATCACCGCGGCGATGCCCTGGCCGACACCGATGCACATTGTGACGAGCGCATAGCGGCCGCCGGTGCGTTGCAGCTGGCGGATCGCTGTGAGCGCCAGCCTTGCGCCCGACGCGCCCAAGGGATGGCCGATGGCAATGGCGCCGCCATTGGGGTTGACGCGCGCATCGTCGAAGCGGATGTCGAGCAGCTTGAGGCAACCGAGCACCTGACTCGCGAAGGCCTCGTTGAGCTCGATCACATCGATATCCC
>DATJLU010000130.1:0-7551 GCA_035509275.1 Allostellaceae bacterium
GGCCACGAAACCGCCGAAAGGTCGCACCGTCTCGGTGACGCATCTCTGATAGGCGCCGATGACCTCGCGGAGGTCTTCGGGATCCATCCGCGCCGACAGCGCCGTCGAACCGACCAGGTCGGAAAACATGACCGTGACCTGACGGCGCTCGGCATGGGAAGGCGCGCTTGCTCCCGAAGGTGCCGCGGCGGCGGGTGCTGTCGCTTCAGCGTCGGCGCGCAGTGCTGCGATGGCATCGAGCAGCTTGCGGCGATGCCCGACAATGCCGACGCCCAAATCCTTCAGGTCCTCCGCCGTCAGGCGCGGCAGGACCGTCGCGTCGATTTCGTTCTCCCGGAACGCAGCCTCATATTGGTCGAGGCCAAGGCTCCGCAGCCAACCCCCGAGGTCCATCACGGCACCCTGCACCCAGCGCCCAATCATGGTCCTGGCGAAACAGGCTGTCCACGGCATCGGTCGGGGAATGGCCAGTTTGGGTCGATGCATAGACAGCGCGGCGTGGCACCGCGATCTCTGGCGTCAGCATAGGAAGCGTCCCGCGCCGCGAGACGTCTCGGCCATGGCGGGCGGTGCCCTGCCTTCGATATGATGCCTGGGCATCGGCGAGGGGGCCCGCATGGCGAGTGGTCTCCATCAGATCGTCATCGTCGGCGGCGGCGCCGGCGGGCTCGAGCTCGTCACCCGGCTCGGCGATAGCCTCGGTAAGCGCGGGCAAGCGGGCGTCACGCTGGTCGAGCGGTCGCGCACGCATCTCTGGAAGCCGCTGCTCCACGCCGTCGCCGCCGGCAGCATGAATCCCTCGGAGCACGAGCTCAACTATCTCGCCCAGGCGCATTGGCATCATTTCCGCTATCGCCTCGGCGAGATGGTCGGGCTCGACCGCAAGCGGAAGGAGCTACGCCTGGCGCCGGCCGTCGACGAGGAGGGGCGGGAGATCACGCCGGCGCGCGCCGTCGCCTATGACACGCTGGTCATCGCCATCGGCAGCGTCACCAATGATTTCGGCACGCCGGGCGCCGCCCGCTTTGCCGTGCCGCTCGAGACGCCGGAGCAAGCGGTGCGCTTCAACCATCGTCTCGTCAATGCCTGCATCCGTGCCCACACCCAAGCGGAGCCGGTGCGTCCGGGCCAGCTCCATGTTGCGGTGATCGGTGCCGGCGCCACCGGCACCGAGCTTGCCGCCGAGCTGCATCGCACCGCGCGGCAGGTGGTCGCCTTCGGGCTCGACCGCATCGATCCCGAAAAGGATATCCGCATCATCCTGATCGAGGCGGCGCCGCGCATCCTTCCCGCTTTGCCGGCGCGCATCGCCGAGGCGACCGCGGCGCTGCTCGCGCGTCTCGGCATCGAGCTCAAGACGGGCGCCGCGGTGAGCGAGGTGCGCGCCGACGCCGTCGTTCTCGGCAATGGCGATGTCATTCCGTCCGAGCTGGTCATCTGGTGCGCCGGGGTCAAAGCGCCGGAAGTGCTGAAGAGCCTGGAGGGGCTCGAGGTCAACCGTCTCAATCAGCTCGTGGTGACGCCGACGCTGCAGACGACGCACGATCCCGATATTTTCGCCATCGGCGATTGCGCTTCCTGCCCGCGCGACGGCGGCGCCGGGACAGTGCCGCCGCGCGCCCAGGCGGCGCATCAGCAGGCCTCGCACATGGTCGCTCAATTGCGCCGCCGCCTGGCCGGCGCCGCGCTCGAGCCCTATCACTACCGTGATTTCGGCTCGCTGGTCTCTCTGGGGCGCCATGGCGCGGTCGGCAATCTCATGGGATTCGTCCTGGGCAAGGACCTGTTCATCGAGGGTTATCTCGCGCGGCTCACCTATCGCTCCCTCTACAAGATGCATGAATACGCGCTGCATGGCGGCCGCCGCACCTTCCTCGCCTCGCTCATCCGCCGGCTATCCCGCGGCGCGGAGCCGGAGGTGAAGCTGCATTGATGAAGGATTTGCTTGGAGCTGTTTGCGACCGAACGAAGTGAGCCACCGCCCCCTCGTCAGTCATTCCCGCGAAAGAGCGTGTGAAGGAATCGCGCCGCAGACGTGCTTTCGCCGACATCGTGCGGCTCAGAAATGGACCCCCGCCTTCGCGGGGCCGACAGAAGAAGGCGAGCCAGTTCAAACCTTTATACGATCAAGTTCAACGACTGTCGCGGCGATCGGCGCCGGCCGCGGCGCACGCGGCGTGGCGATCTTGCGGCCGGCTTCGGTAAGCCGGCAGACGAGCCAGTCGGGCTTGATCGCGTTTTTGAACCAGGGCTCGGCCCAGCCCTGCTCGATGCAGGCCTGGATGGTGCGGGGATCGATCTGCTGGCCCTCGCGATCGAAGAGCGGCAGCTTGCCGCCGGGCTGGTCGAGCCCACGCCGGAGCCAAGCGCGCTGCACCGGGCTCGGCACCGGCTTGCGGGTGACGCGGATGTCGCTCATCGCGGGGCCTCCCTCCCTCGACTGCGCGATAGAACGATGGTAATCGCGAAGCGGTAGAAAGGCCAAGCGCTAACAAGCGGAGTCTGAGATGGCAGTGATGTTCGTCTATGCGACGGCGGGTGATGCCGACGAGGCGCTCCGCATCGGCCGGGCCGTGGTCGAGGCGCGGCTGGCCGCTTGCGCCAATATCCTGCCCGGCATGCGCTCGATCTATTGGTGGGAGGGGCGCGTGCAGGACAGCACGGAGGCGGTGCTGGTGCTGAAGACCACCGAGGCGCTGCTCGCGGCGCTGGTCGAGCGCGTCAAAGCGCTCCACTCCTATGATTGCCCCTGTATCGAGGCGCTCCCGGTGGTCGGCGGCCATCAGGCCTTCCTCGACTGGGTGGTGCAGGAGACGCAAGGGAGCTCTGCAGGCGAGCGCGACGGATTGCTGGATGGCGGCTGACATGGCAGCTTTGATCTCGGATCACCGCTGGAGCGCCTTATGAGCTCGAGGTCGGCCCGTATCGCTCTCGTCTTCGCCAATGTCGGGCATATGCTGACGCATCTGCTGATGCTGCTCTACCCGACGGTCGTGCTGGCGCTCGGGCAGCGCTTTCATCTCAGCTATGGCGAGCTGATGCTCCTGTCGCTCCCCGGAACGGTGCTCTACGGCGCCGGCGCCTTGCCGGCGGGGTTGCTCGGCGATCACTGGAGCGCCGAGCGCATGATGGTGCTGTTCTATGTCGGCAGCGGGCTTGCCGCCATCGCCACGGGCTGCGCGGCCGGGCCGCTCGGCCTCGCCGTCGGGCTCGGCCTCGTCGGTCTCTTCGGCTCGATCTATCACCCCGTCGGCATCGCCTGGCTGGTGCGCAATGCCGAAAATCGCGGCCGGGTGCTGGGCTGGAACGGCATTTTCGGCAGCATCGGCGTCGGCATCGCGCCCGCTTTGGCCGGCGCGCTGACGCAATGGATCGACTGGCGCGCGGCTTTCCTGGTGCCCGGCGCGATCGTGCTGGTGATGGGCCTGGCGCTGGCGGTGCTGGTGCGGCGCGGCGTGGTGGTCGCCGCCAAGACCGACATCAAGCCGCAGCCCGAGCCCGAGCGCGGCGATGTCCGCCGCGCCTTCGTCGCGCTCTCCGTCACCATGCTCTCTGCCGGCATCATCTACCAGGCGATGACCGTGGCGCTGCCCAAGCTGTTCGAGGAGCGCCTCGTCGGCCTCACCCATGGCAGCACGCTCGGCGCCGGCGGCTTTGCCAGCCTCGTCTTCGCCGAAGGCATGGTGCTGCCGCTGCTCGGCGGCTGGCTCGCCGATCGCTACTCGCTGAAATGGGTCTATGTCGCGAGCTGGGCGCTCGCCATCCCGGTTTTCCTGGTGACGGTCCGGCTCTTCGACCTGCCGCTCTTCGCCGCCATCATCGTCGTCTTCTCGCTGATGTCGATCGTGACGCCGACCGAGAATGCGCTGCTGGTGCGCTACACGCCGGGGCGCTGGCGCGCCACTGCCTTCGGCGCCAAGTTCGTGCTGTCGCTCGGCGTCGCATCGCTGGGCGTGCCGCTGGTCGCCTTCATCTATGACCGCACCGGCGATTTCGCCTGGCTCTTTGTCGTCCTCGGCGCGTTCGCCGCGATCATCGTCGCCGCGGGCGCGTTCCTGCCGCGCGATGGCGACAGCGTCGCGGCAGTCGAAGCGGCGCCGGCGGAATGAGCATTTCGATCGATCGCATCGACCATTTCGTGCTGACGGTGCGCGACCTCGCCGCGAGCCTGCATTTCTACGAGCTGGTGCTGGGCGCGCGCATCGTGCCGCCGCCGGGCGGGCGCGGCCCGACCGCGGTCGCCTTCGGCCGGCAGAAGATCAACCTCCACGTCGCCGGCAAGGAGTTCGAGCCCAAGGCGACGCATCCGACCGTCGGTGCCGGCGATTTCTGCCTGATCACGGAGCAGCCGATCGACGAGGTGCTGGCCCATCTCGAGGAATGCGGCGTCGCGGTCGAGCTCGGCCCGGTGCCACGCCACGGCGCGCTCGGCCCGATGATCTCGGTCTATTTCCGCGACCCCGACGGGAACCTCGTCGAAGTGGCGAAATACGGGTAGGACGCCGCTTCTCGCCGCCTCAATTCGATCAAATTCTCAGTGAATGCTGCTGGCGTATTCAACTTATGGTCGGGTACGCTACGCAATGGATTCCCACACCGACACGGCGGTCGTCGCCAGGGGCTTGACGCGCCTTCTCATCGGGCTGGCACAAGGCATAACGCTCTACCTGCTCTATCTGGCAGCCGACGCGAAGGCGTGGCCGGCGACGCAGGCGACGACCTTCGCACCGCTCGTGCTCGTCGCGTGGTTCGTGCCGATCATTCTGCTGCTGGGTACGGGCAACATGCGTCTGCGGACGCTTGTCGCCTGGAGCGTGGTTGCGGCGGCCCTGCTCGCCGGCTTTGCGGTGTACGACATAGACCGCGGCGCCACCGCCGGATGGATCGGGACATGGCTCACAGTTGGGGCGACGGGCCCTTTGTTGTGGCCATCGCCGAGGCTGGTGTTCTTGGCCGCGATGGGCGGCTTTATCGCGCAGACCTTGATCGTCGCGGGCGATGCCGATGGCAGGCTCATAGGTTTTTATTCCCGACATTTTGATGCCGCATGGAAGCATGCTGTCCAGCTCGCGCTGTCGGCGGCGTTCGTCGGCGCGTTCTGGCTGCTCCTCTGGCTCGGCGCCGCGCTGTTCAAGCTCGTGAACATCACATTCTTTGCCGAACTCATCCGGCATCGCTGGTTCGCCTACCCCGCGACGACGCTCGCGCTCGCCGGCGCGGTGCACGTGACGGACGTCCAAGCGGGCCTCGTGCGTGGCATGCGCACGCTTCTGCTGACTCTCCTGTCGTGGTTGCTGCCGCTGCTGGCTCTCATCGTCGCGGGATTCCTCGCGAGCCTTCCTTTTACCGGTCTCGCGCCGCTTTGGAGCACGCGGTTCGCCACCGCGCTGCTGCTGAACGCGTCGGCGGCGCTGGTGCTGCTCATCAACGCCGCCTACCAGGATGGTGCACCGGAGCATCTGCCGAATCGTGTCCTGCGCCACGCCGGCTCGCTCGGCGCTCTGACCTTGGCGCCGATGGTGGCGATCGCCGCCTATGCGCTGACCTTGCGCGTCGAGCAGCACGGCTGGACGACCGATCGCATCCTTGCCGCCGCCTGCATCACGATCGCGGTGTGCTACGCGCTCGGCTACGCCTGGGCTGCATTCAGCCGCGGTTCCTGGTTGAAGCCGATCAAGCGATGCAACGTCGCAACCGCCGTTGTCATTCTCGGCGTGGGAGTAGCGCTGCTCACCCCGATCGCCGATCCTGCGCGCCTCTCCGTGGCGAGCCAGCTTGCGCGGCTGCGATCCGGGCAGACGCCCGCCGACAAGTTCGATTTCACCTATTTACGCTTGCAAGGAGCGCGCTACGGCCGAGCCGCGCTCGAGCAGCTGAAGAACAAGGCCGAAGGGCCGCAGGCCGCGGCGATCCAACGCGGTGCGGAACAGGCGCTCGCTCTTCCAGAGCCGGGGCGGCCGGTGCCACGCGTGGCGCCCACGCCGGAGCAACTGGTGAACAACATCCAGGTCTTTCCCCCGGGCCGCGTCCTGCCGCAGAGTTTCCTGCACCAGAACTGGTCTGCGGCTCCCCAGCCATATTTATTGCCGAATTGCCTCGTCAGTGCGGCAAATCGATGCGAGGCCTATCTGCTGGATATCGACGGTGACGGCGCCGACGAAGTTCTGGTCGCGGATCAGTTCCCGGTCGGGAGCGTCAAGGTATTGAAGCAGGCGAGCGACGGGAACTGGCGCGTCGCGGCCACGTCCTTTTCCCTCTTCATGCGCTGCGACAAGGTCCGCCAAGCGCTTCGTGCGGGCGAGATCAAGCTGGTGGCGCCGCTATGGCGAGACATTGAGGTCGCCGGCGTCAAACTGCATTTCGATGCGCTGGGGCAGGTTCCGGTGGCGAATACATGCCCGTAGCGCTGCGCGAGTCGCAAGACGCGGTACCGTAGCCTATTTCAGCTCCGGAAAATCCTCCTCCCAGAATTCGAGAGCGCCGCGGCGCTCTTGCGCGCGCGCCTCGGCTTCGCCGCGGCGCAGCTCGACGCGGCGGATCTTGCCGGAGATGGTCTTGGGCAGCTCGGCGAATTCGAGCCGCCGCACGCGCTTGAAGGGGGCGAGGCTGTCGCGGAGATGGCGGAAGATCGAGAGCGCCGTCTGGCGGTCCGGCTTGGCGTTCGCCCGGAGCGCGATGAAGGCTTTCGGCACGGCGAGGCGCATCGGGTCGGGCGAGGGTACGACCGCCGCTTCGGCCACGGCGGGATGCTCGATCAAGGTGCTTTCGAGCTCGAACGGGCTGATGCGGTAATCCGAGGCTTTGAAGACGTCGTCGGCGCGGCCGACATAGGTGAGATAGCCATCGGCATCGCGCATCGCCACGTCGCCGGTGCGGTAGACCGGCCCGGCGAGCGTGAGGATGGCGCCGTCATCGCCCTGATAGCCCTGCATCAGGCCGGTGGGGCGCGGATCGAGCTGGAGGCAGATCTCGCCTTCTTCGGCTTCGCGGCCTTCGGCATCGAGCAGCGCGACCCGGTAGCCGGGCAGCGGCCGGCCCATCGCGCCCGACTTCACGGTTTGTCCGGGGCTGTTGCCGATCTGAGCGGTGGTCTCGGTCTGGCCGTAGCCGTCGCGGATGGTCAGGCCCCAGGCGTTGCGGAAGCAGGCGATGATCTCCGGATTGAGCGGCTCGCCGGCGCCGCAGAGCTCGCGCAACCCGACCTGCCACTTCGCAAGATCGAGTTGCGCCAGCATGCGCCAGACGGTCGGCGGCCCGCAGAGCGAGGTCACGCGGTGTGCCGCGATCGCGTCGAGCAGCGTCTCGGCGCTGAAATGCGGCTGGTTGACGATGAAGACCGTCGCCGCGGCGTTCCAGGGGGCGAAGAACGAGCTCCAGGCATGCTTGGCCCAGCCCGGCGACGAGATGTTGAGATGCACGTCGCCGGGCCGGAGCCCGAGCCAGTACATCGTCGAGAGATGGCCGACCGGATAGCTGTAATGCGAATGGACGACGAGCTTGGGCAGGGCCGTCGTGCCGGAGGTGAAATAGAGCAGTAGCGGATCGTCCGGC
>DATJLU010000131.1:0-18347 GCA_035509275.1 Allostellaceae bacterium
GGAGGGACGGCGCTCTTTGGCGCCAGGAGGGCGTCGCCGGGACGCTTACGATGCTCGCATCGCCGCGCGTCCCGGCTCCTACCCTGGCGCCAAAGATCGCCGTCGCAGCCCGTGACGGTGGGAGAAATCCGGGCTAGGCGCGGCCCCGCCACGCACCGCCGGCTAGGGCCGCCGCGATCGTTCCGCCAAAGACCAGCAGCCCGAGCGCGACCATCAGGAACAGTCCCGCCGGACCGGCGCCGAGCAGGCGGAAGGCGATCCAGCCGCCGCCCGCCGCCAGCAGGATGCGCAGCACGCCGGCGGCGAACGGCCAGGCCATGCGCCCCGCGCCCTGCGCGCTGAAATAGAGCGCCATGCCGCCGCCGAAGGCGCCGTAGAACGGACCTACCCGGCGGAGATAGAGCGTGCCGATGGCGATCGCCTCCGGGGTGCGATCGAACAGGCCGATCCAGGCCGAGGGAAAGAGCGCCGCGGCAAGGCCGATCGCCTCCGTCATGGCGAAGGCGAGCGCCGCGCCCGTCCACGCAATGCGCTGCGCCCGCTCGACCTGCCCCGCGCCGATATTGGTGCCGACCATGGCGACGAGCGGCGCGCCCAGTCCGAACACCAACGGGATCAGCAGGTATTCGAGCCGCGAGCCCACGCCGTAGCCGGCGATGGCGGCCGCACCGAAGCTGCCGATCATCGCGGTGACCAGGACGATGGTGAGGTTGGTCAGCACAGTATTGGCGGCGGCGATGCCACCGACGCGGAGGATCTCGCCGATGGCACGCCAATCCGGCCGGAAGAGCCGCCAGCGGAACCGCACCAGGCTGCGCCCGGCGGCAATGTAGAGGGCGAGCGCCAGGCTGCCGGCGCCGTAGGTGATCAGCACCGCCACCGCGCCGCCCGCGACCTCGAGCCGCGGGAATGGCGGCCAGCCCATGATCAGCGCCGGCGACAGCACGAGCAGCGCCAGCGTTCCGGCACAGGTGACCAGTGCCGGGACCAGCATGTTGCCGGTGCCGCGAATGACGCTGCCGAGACAATTGAGCAGCCAGAGCAGCGGCGCGCCGAGGAAGAGCGTATTGGAATAGAGCAGCGCCGCGGCCAGCACCGGCGCATCGTTGCCGCCCATGGCGCGGTAGAGCGCGGGACCGAAGGCGAGCGCGGCAACGCCGAAGAGCACGCCCAGCATCAGCGCGATCAGCACGGCCTGCATGACCAGGACATCCGCCGCGTCGCGCCGGCCGCCGCCGAGCGCCCGGGCGATCGCCGAGGCGATGCCGCCGCCGATGGCCCCGCCCGACATCATCTGCATCAGCATCAGCACCGGAAAAACCAGCGCCACGCCCGCGAGCGCGGCGGTGCCGAGCCAGCCGACGAAATAGGCCTCGATCAGGCCGACCGCCGCCTGGGCCAGCATCACCGCGACGTTCGGCCAGGCGAGGCGCAGCAAGGTCGGCACGATCGGCGCCTCGAGCATCAGCTGCGTGCGCGGCGCCGCCGCGCTCCGCGGTCGCGGCGGCGCGCTCGTTGCCACATCGAGGACCTCGCTCATCTCTCCCCCCTCGGCGGCACCCGCCCCCGATCAGTGCATATACCCCTATTTGCGCGCACAGCGGCCTCGCAAGAGATGTTCCGCGCCCACGCCGAGCCCCTAGCCCGCCACTTCGGTCTGCGCCACATCGCGCAGCATGGCGCGCAGCCGCGACGCCTCCGCCTGACCGTACTCGGTCTCGAAGTGCTGCTGTGCCCGCCGCCACAGCGGCAGGGCCGCTTCGATCGCGGCGACGCCCTTCTCGGTCAGGCGGATCTCACGCCGGCGGCGATCGGCGCCGGCGGCGATCGTAACGAGACGCTGGCGCTGCAGCGGCTTCAGGTTGCGCGCCAGCGTGGTGCGGTCCATCACCATCGCCTCTGCCATCTCGCCGATCGGGACATTGCCCTGCCGCCGGAGCCGGGCCAGGATCGAGAACTGCGTTCCGCGCACGCCGGAGGGCGCGAGGAAATGGTCATAAACCTGCGTCAACCGCCGCGTCGCCTGGCGCAGGGCGAGCAGGTTGCAAACCTCCGGCGGCGGCTTTGCAGCACTGTTCATGGCGCTAATTATGTGCATCTCCCCCTATTTTCGCCTCCACCGGTTCGGCATGGCAGGGCTGCGCACCCCGCAGGTGGCCGCGAGCGGATAAATTCAAGCGCTTCAGTCCGCCGGATAGCCGCCCGGCCGCAGCCGAACGCGACAGGACATGCTCCAGGGATCGCCATCGGCAAGCAATCGACCTTCATCCACGAGAGCAACGACGCGTGCCTGCAACATCAGATCAGCGACCTGGATGTAAGGCTCTGAGTTGTACCCCATCGTATTTCCGACGATGCGGCCAACCGATTGCCAGTCCGATGTTGCTTGCGCCAAAAGCAGTGGATCGAAGTGGTCGATTGATGTTGAGATCAAACCGATTTCCGTAACGATCCGGAAGGGCGTATTCTCGGTTTGCAGTCGCCGCCAACACTGCCTGCTTACGTCTCTTTCTTCGCTCGTGATCGGACGCTCCGTTCCCAGCAGCGACTTCAGTCCATCCGGCGGCACGATCGAAACCGACCGAACCGGTTGGGACAATGCGGTTGAGCCGTCACGCCTCCTGAACGGCAGGCGCCGTCCGGTCACGTCGATGATTTGATAGGGCCGCTCTCCAAGTCGGTCGGTCCAAGCCAGAAAGAACGCCAGCTCGCTGGCCGAGTGGCGGCCGAACCAGACGACCAGCCGGTCATCTGTGGCGTGCACACGTCCCCAGAACTCGCCAAGGTGGGCCGACACTTTCGATGCGTCATAAAACTGGTTCCACCAAGCCGCCCGCGTCGAAGGCTCGTCCGGGTCGATTGGCCCACAACTCAGATCGTCGTGAAACGGCAGTACCTTGTCATCCTGGCCGGCGTCTCGGATCGCTTGGATGAGCGATCCACCGGCTGAATCTCCGGGCGCGATGTGCAGCGTGTTCATGTCCGAACGCGGTTCCCCCAGGGCTTGCTCCGCGCAAGATCGTCCACGTCATCCTCGACAATGTCGCCGTCATGCGCGGGCATCAAGCGGTTAGACTCGCTCCACTAGCGGGTGAGCCAGGAGCGCGCGCGGACCGTCAGGAGGGCGTAGGGGAAGATCCAGAACAAGGTGAACAGGTAGAAATAGGTGTAAAAGACGCCATAAAAGAAGTCGAATGAACGCTCGCTGCGCAAGTAATAGACCATGTTCACCAGCGAGACGAGCGCCGTCCCCGCCAGCATCCGGACGAGCACATGCGGCTGGTGCCCGACGAGGTCGAGCAGCAGGATGAGGCTCGCATATTGGATCGGGAAGCGCAGATTGGTGACGCAGCGGTCATAGAGCGCGATGAAGCGCGTGCGCAGCGGCCGCTTCCAGACGATGCGGGCAAAGCGCAGCTCCTCGCGCACATAGCTGCGGTCCCAGCGGATGAACATCTTGCACAGCTTCGAATAGACCTGCGGCACGACGGTGCGCACCACGGCGCTGCGCTGATAGACCGTGTCATAGCCCGCTTCGAGCAGATAGTTGGTGAGCGCGCGATCCTCGCCGAAGGTGCACTCGCTGCCGAGGAAGCGCTGCTTCTTCCAGCGGCCGAGCACGCCGCGCACGGCGCTGGCGCGCAGCCCGGTCAAAGCGCCGGGGCAGCAGAAGACGTTGCGATAAGCGGATTCGACCGAGCGCAGCAGGTCGAAGGAAAGGATGAAGCGGACGTGCAGCATGCGCGGAATGAGCCCGCGCCGGTTATAGACGAGCACCTTGCCGGCGACGGCGCCGATGCGGCGATCGTGGAACGGGCCGGCGATGGCCAGGAGCGCGTCGGGCTCGATGACGCTGTCGCTGTCGAGCGTCACCAGGATGTCGCCGCGGGCGCGCTCGAAGCCAAGCGCCAGCGCCGCGCGCTTGCCGCGGTTGCGTTCGTGGCGCAGGGCGGTCACCAGCCCGGGATAGGCCGCCGCCGCTTCGCAGATATAGCGCCAGGTGTCGTCGCGGCTGCCATCATCGATTACCAGTATCTCGAGCCGGTCGCGGGGATAGTTCGCCTGGGCTACCGAACGGATCGCGGTCAGCACCATGGCGCCTTCGTTGTACGCCGGAATGACCACGGTAAGCGGCGGTGCCGCGGCGAAGCTCGCCGACGGAAACGGGCGATAGAACATCCACACGATGGTGCGGAAGGTGATGAGGGCCAGGCCCATCACCACCCAGAGCGCGCTCGGATAAATCAGCAGGCTCAGCGTGCGATGCTCGCCGAGAAGCCCGATCACCCGCCGGCCGACGCCGCTGATGTTGTAGTAATAGACAAGGCCGAGACCAGCCAGGATCGCGCCATAGAGCAGCCAGGCCCAGATGTCTTTTGGCTCCCGCTCCGGCGCCGTCTCGTCGCTGGCGCAACCCGCCACGGCTTCTTTCGCCGGCGCGGCATCGGGCTCCTCGATCCTCGGCCGGGCGGCAGTCGCGCGGGCGGCCTCGTCGGTGCCGGCTTCCTCGTCATCGAGGCAGCTCACGGCAAGCGGTTCATCGTCGTTCATGATATGAGCTTGTTGGGTCTTTCGCAGGTCGACGAGAGGGCCGAGCGCTCGCCTTAAGATAGGCATTGGAGAGGTGTGCTATCCCCGCGGCGCCTGCCTAGCACCTATGCAGGCGACCGCGTCAGAACCAAATCAAAATAAATTGAAATTTGTCAGTTTCTTGGCAGGCGACCGTGAAACCTGGCTGCAAGTCGGATAGGCGTCCTTCGACAAGCTCAGAATGAGGTAATTTCTTTACGGCAAAAAGAAAATGTCCGCATCGTGAGCGCGTCCGAAGGACGCAGTTTATTCGACCACCGCTTGGTCATTGGCGCGCTTCCCGGGCGAGTATTGCGCGATGCCGCGTCAACACCTGCTTGGCGCGCTCCACCACCGGCACGTCGATCATCTTGCCGTCGAGCTCGATCGCGCCGATACCGGCGGCAGTGGCGCGGTCATAAGCGGCGACCGCGCGCTCGGCCGTGGCCACCTCGTGCGGCGAAGGCCGGTATTCCTCGTTGAGGATCGGCACCTGCGAGGGATGGATGCAGGAAGCACCGGCAAAGCCCAGTCGGCGCGAGCGGCGGATCGTCGCACGGAAAGCGTCGAGATCGCGAAAATCGGCAACCGTGCCGAGGAAGCCGAGCGGCAAGATGCCGGCGGCGCGCGCGGCGATGATCATGTGCTGCTTGGGATAGAACAGGCCCTCCGCTTCCGGCAGCATGCCGACCGACAGCGCAAAATCCTCGGCGCCGACCGAGAGTCCGACGAGGCGCGGATGGGCGCGCGCGATCTCTGCCATGCGGAAGAAGGCATCGGCGGTTTCGATCAGCGCCACTAACTTGGTTGCTCCCGGCGTCATAGCGCGCTCGAGCTCGAGCTCGGCGACGATCTCGGCCACCATGCGCAGATGGTCGGCGCTTTCCGCCTTGGTCACCATCAGCGCCTGGACGCGCGGCGAGACCGCGGCTTCGATGTCCTTGAGCGCCATCCGCCAGGGCCGGTTGATGCGCACTACGACATCGGCGCCTTTGCGCGCTACCGTCGCCGCCGCCGCTTGCAGCAGCTCGCGTCCGCGCGGCTTCTCGGCGACGGGCACGCTGTCCTCGAGATCGAGGATGATCGCATCGGCGCCGCGCTCGGCGGCACGCTCGACGAATTTCGGCACCGTCGCCGGCACGAACAGCATCGACCGCCAGACCGGCAGCTCCGTCATCGCTTCGTCTCCTTTTCGCTGCGCGTTCCGAGGCGGATCGTGCCGGCCGCTGCCAGCGCCTCGATCTCCGCCGCCTTGCAGCCGATCGCTTCCAGGATCGCGCGCGTGTGCTCGCCCAGCGCCGGCGCCGGCGTCCGGATATGACCGGGCGTCGCCGACAGCCGCGGGACGACGGCATGCATCGGCACCGTCCCCAGCTCCTCATCCGGCAGATCGACGATGATCTCGCGCGCCCGCACATGCGGGTCGGCGAGGAACTGGTCGATATCGTAGATCGGCGCCGCGGTGACTTCCGCCTGCTCGAAGAAAGCCAGATTCTCGGCGAGGTCGCGCGCGGCGATGAAAGCGGCGATCGGCGCCTCGCAATCATCGGCATGCCTGACGCGGTCGGCATTGGTGCGAAAGCGCGGATCCTCGATCATATCGGCGCGGCCGATGGCGCGGAACAGCCGCTCGGCCATCGCCTGGATCGAGGCGGAAATGGCGATATAGCGCCCGTCCTTGGTGCGATACGCGTTGCGCGGCGAGGTCGTGGCGGAGCGGCTGCCGGTGCGCGTCTTGACCTTGCCGGTGACGCGGTACTCGGCGGCATCGGGACCGAGGATCGAGAAGATCGGGTCGAGCAGCGGCAGGTCGATGACCTGCCCTTTGCCGCCCTTGACCTCGCGGTGCCGCAGCGCCAGCAGCACCGCCGACATGCCGTAAAGCCCGGCAATCATATCGGCGAGCGCCAGCGGCGGCAGCACCGGCGGCCGATCGGCAAAGCCGTTCTTGGCGGCAAAGCCCGACATGCCTTCGACCAGCGAGCCGAAGCCCGGCCGCTCGCGATAAGGACCATCCTGTCCCCAGCCGGAGATGCGAACGACGATGAGGCCGGGATTGCGCGCCTGCAGCGCCTCGGGCGCGAGCCCCATCGCCTCCAGCGTGCCCGGGCGGAAATTCTCGATCAGCACATCGGCGGTGTCGATGACGCGCGCCAAGAGGCTCAGCCCTTCCGGCGAGCGCAGCGCCAGCGCCAGGCTCTTCTTGTTGCGGGCATAGACCTTCCAGTGAATGCTGAAGCCCTTCACCCGCCAATCGCGCAAGGGGTCGCCGCGCTCGGGGTCCTCGACCTTGATCACCTCGGCGCCGTAATCGGCAAGCTGCAGGCTCAGCATATTGCCGGCGACGAGGCGGCTCAGATCGACGGCGCGAATGCCCTGGAGCGGGCCTTGCGCATCCGCTTCGAAGGATTTCAAGATCTTGTCCATCGCGCGCAAGTTTAGAGGGCGCCGCCGGTACGGCCAAGGCCGCACGCGCGCTTGCCCGGACGCCGATGCCGACCTAGTGTGCGGCACAGTCCCGGTGGAGCCGGTATCCGGTCGCAGCATGTCCACAAATGCTCCCGAGCCTTCGCCATCCGCGCAACGGCACACCTTCGATGACGCGCTCGGCCGGCGCATTATCGACCTGCATGTCTGGGCGGTCGCCGCCGGCCTGAGCGGAACCGGCACAGAGGCGCTGTTCGACGGCTTCTGCCAGCGCCTCGTCGCGGCGGGTGTGCCGCTCTGGCGCGCTTTCGCCGCCACGCCCACGCTCCACCCGCAATGGTCAGGCTACAGCTACACTTGGCGGCGCGAGCTCAACGCCATCCGGCCCGGCTCCTGGGACCGCATGGAAGGCCTTGCGACGACCATGCGGAACAGCCCCTTCGCGCACCTCTTGAGCGAGCCCCGGAGCACGACACCGGGTTCGCATGACGTGCGAACGATGCGCCGTCGCTTGGCTGGCCCTGAGGCCCTGCTGGATTTTCCTGTGCTTGTCGAGTTTGCCGCTGCTGGCGCGACCGACTATGTCGCCACCACGATCGGCTTCCACGATGGCGACCCGTCCTACGGCACCGGTGTTGGGTATTCCTTCATAACGCAGCGTCAGGACGGCTTCGTCGATGACGATCTTACGCTACTCAGGGCAGTCCTGCCGGCAATCTCGCTGGCGATGATGAGCAACGCCGCACACACCATTGCCGCCAGTCTTCTCGCCGCTTATCTCGGCGGCGATGCCGCGCGGCGGGTCCATGCCGGCGCGATCGGGCGCGGCTCGGTCGAGAGCATCCATGCCGTGCTCTGGTACGCCGATCTGCGCGGCTTCACCAGCATCGCCGACGGGACCGAGGGCGCGGTCGTGATCGAGCTCCTCGACGATGTCTTCGAGACCTTGGCGGCGGCGCTCAGGCCGCGCGGCGGCGAGGTGCTGAAATTCCTCGGCGACGGCATGCTGGCGATCTTCCCGGTGACACCGGCCGCTGCGGCGGCGACCTGCCGCGCCGCGCTCGATGCCGCGGCCGAAGCGATGCGGGCCTTGGACAGCCTCAACGATCGGCGGCGCCTCGCCGGCAAGCCGGTCGCCGCCGTCGACGTCGCGCTCCATCTCGGCGAAGTGCTCTACGGCAATATCGGCGCGGCCGACCGGCTCGACTTCACCGTGATCGGCCCGGCCGTCAATGAAGTCGCGCGCATGGAAGCGCTGTGCGAGCCGCTCGGCCGCAAGGTCCTCGTCTCGGCCGAGCTCAGCGCTGCGGCAGAAGCGGCGCCACGGCTCGAGCCGCTCGGCCACCACGCTCTCCGCGGCGTCCGCGCCGCCCGCGAGCTCTTCGCGCTTATCCTCGATACGTCTGAGACTTCGCACCCGATCGTCGACGCCCCCACCTCACCCCCCGCTGCGCGGGTCCCCCCTCTCCGCCCCTGAGGGGCGGAGAGGGTTGGGGTGAGGTGGGGTCGCGCAGCAAGTGCGATGACGCGCCGCTGATCCAGAAGGAGCCCTTGTGAACGATTCCCCAATCTCGCCCGACCACCTCATTCTCCAATCCCCGGCTCCCGATTGGTTCCGGAACGCCATCGCCGTGCCGAAGCAGTCCCGCTCGGTCACGGTCGAGAATTGCCCGATCCACTACCTCTTGTGGCCGGCCGAGCCCGAGGCGACGCGGCGGCGCGGCTTGCTCTTCGTCCATGGCGGCGGCGCGCATGCGCATTGGTGGAGCTTCATCACGCCTTATTTCACCCGCGACTATCGCGTCGCGGCCATCGATCTTTCCGGCATGGGCGATAGCGGCAGGCGCCAGACCTACACCGCCGAGCTCCGGGCCAAGGAGATGCGCGCGGTGATCGCCGATGCCGGGCTTGGCGCGCGCCCCTTCGTCATCGGCCACAGCTTCGGCGGCTTCATGACGATGAAGTTCGGCGCGCAATTCGGCGAGGAGCTCGGCGGCGCCGTCATCGTCGACTCGCCGATCCGCTCGCCCGAGGAAGAGGCGCAACACCCGCTCTCGCCGCCGAAATGGACGAACAGCAGAATCTACGAGACCTTCGATGCGGCGCTGGCCCGTTTCCGCCTGATGCCGCCGCAAAGCTGCGACAACCCGTTCATCGTCGAGTTCATCGCCCGCCACTCGCTGAAGCCGGTCGCCGGCGGCTGGACCTGGAAGTTCGATGGCGCGGCCATGGGCACGCGCCGCTTCGGCGAGCCCTTCCGCGAGTACCTGCAGGAAGTGCGTTGCCGCGCCGCGCTGATCTTCGGCGAGAAGAGCGCGCTGGTCTCGCGCGCCACCGCCTCTTACATGTCCTCCCTGATGGGGCCCAACGCGCCCATCGTCGAAGTGCCCGAGGCGCAGCATCACGTCATGCTCGACCAGCCGCTCGGCTTCGTCGCCGCCTTGCGCATGCTGCTCGAGCTCTGGATCCGCGCCGAAGGCAACGGGAGCCATCACCGATGAAGAGCGTCGTCGTCACCGGCGGCAGCGGCAAGGCGGGTCGCGCCGTCATCGCCGAGCTGATCGAGCACGGTTATTCCGTGATGAATGTCGATCTCGCGCCGCCGCGCGAGCCGCTCTGCCATTTCTTCAAGGCCGATCTCGCCGATCCCGGCCAGGCCGTGGACGCGATCCGCCGCGCCGCCGGTACCGTCGACCGGCGCCGGACGCCGCTCGGCGAGGCCGCGGCGGTGATCCATCTCGCCGGCATTCCCGCGCCGAGCCTTGCGCCCGATGCCGTCACCTTCCAGAACAATCTGCTCTCGACCTACAACGTCTTCAGCGCGGCGACGCTGTTCGGCCTCGACCGCGTCGTCTGGGCGTCGAGCGAGACGGCCTATGGCTTGCCGCTGACGCGGACGCCGCCCGTCTTTGCGCCGGTCACCGAGGATCATCCGCTGGCGCCCGAGACCGGCTATGCCCTCGCCAAAGTCCTGTCGGAGCAGATGGCGCGCGAAATGCATCGCTGGAATCCCGGCACGCGCTTTGCGGGACTGCGCATCTCCAACATCTTCGACCAAGCGGATTACGCCCAGATTCCGTCCTTCTGGAGCGATCCGTCGCTGCGGCGCTGGAATCTCTGGAGCTGGGTCGATGCCCGCGATGTGGCGCAAGCCTGCCGCCTCGCGCTCGAAGCGGAGATCCCCGGCGCCGATGTCTTCACCATCGCCGCCGCCGACACGCTGATGCGACAGCCAAGTCGCGCGCTGATGGCCCAATCGTTCCCCGGCGTGCCGGTGCGCGGCGAGGTCGGCGAGTTCGAGACCTTGCTCTCCATCGACAAGGCGCGCCGCATTCTCGGCTACCGGCCGCGCCACACCTGGCGCGGCGCTATCGGCCCGGCCTGAGACGGCCGGCCGCGTGTCACGCGGCCGGTGCGGGTCCCGTCGTGCCGCGCGGGATGATGGTGGTGGGCACCAAACGCGCATGCGGCGGCGACTGGCCCATGAGGCGCTGCAGCAGCTGCTCGGCGGCGCCACGCCCCATCTCCGCAGTCGGCACGCGCAAGGTGGTGAGCGGCGGCTCGACATTGCGGGCGAAATCGAAATCGTCGAAGCCGGTGATCGACAGCTCCGCCGGCACGGCGACGCCTTCGGCGCGGGCCTCGAACAGCGCGCCGAGCGCCAGCACGTCGTTGACGCAGAGCACCGCCGTCGGCCGCGGCCGCAGCGCGAGCAGCCGTTTCATCGCCAACCGCGCCTCCGCCACATCGTAGCGGGATTCCACCAGCCCGCCTGGAACGAAGTCGAGCCCGGCGCGGTTGAGGGTGGCGCGCGCCCCGGCGATGCGGTCGATGACCCGGTCGTTGTCGGCCGAGATGCCGGCGAGCATGGCGATGCGGCGATGGCCAAGGCCGAGGACGTACTCGGCCATGCTCGCCATGGCGGCGTGATTGTCGAAGCCGACACAGGGATGCGGCCCGTCCGCCTCATAGGCGCCCTGGCAGACATAGGGGATCGCCCGCTCTTGCAGCATCCGGGCGAGCTCCGGCCGGTGATAGCGCCCGACGAGAATGACGCCGTCGACGCCACGCTCCAGCAGGATCCTGAGCTGGCGCAGCTCGCGCTCGAGGCTGTAGTCGGACGTGGCGATGAGCAGCGCGTAGCCGGCTTCCTCGAGCCGCCGCTCGATCGCCTCGACCCCGGCCGAAAAGATCGAATTGGCAATTGTCGGCACCACCGCGCCGATGGTCATCGAGCGCCGCGAGGCCAGCGCCCGCGCCGCGGAATGGCGGATATAGCCGAGCCGCGTCACGGCCGCGTGGACGGCGGCGCGGACCTCCTCGCTGACCAGCTCGGGCGTGTTGAGCGCGCGCGACACCGAGGCCGTCGAAACGCCGGCCGCGCGCGCTACGTCGCTCAGCGCGATCGCGTTGGAGCCGGCCCGCCGGCGGCGGATGGGCGAGCGATTCCTTGCCCTCATCGAGGGCATATTGACATGGCGCGGCGCTCGATGTAAGCGCTTTCAGTAAACGCTTTCGAAAAAGCGCGGGAGGAGACCATGACGGGAACGGGACGGATCGGGTCTGCGCTGCTGGCGGCGGGTATCGCGCTGGCCGTCGGCAGCTGGTGCGGCGCGGCGCGCGCCGCCGGGGATACGGTCGATTGGAAGCGCTTCAACGGCCAGACCATCACCTTCCTCTCCTCCAACCACCCCTGGGCGCAGGCGGTGTTGAAGCGGCTCGATCAATTTACCGAGCTTACCGGCATCAAGCTGCGCGTCGATACTTTCCAGGAAGCGCAGATGCGCGACCGGCTGATGACCGTGCTGCAGTCGCGCAGCAGCGATGTCGACCTCTTCATGTCGCTCAAATCGCGCGAAGGGCTGCTCTTCGCCAATGCCGGCTGGTACGCCGATCTCCGTCCACTGGTGAACGATCCAAAGCTCACCGCCAGCTCTTACGACCTCGCCGATTTCAGCCCGGCGCTGCTCAAGGCCGAGGAGTTCAAAGGCAAGCTCGCCGGCATTCCGCTCAACATCGAGGGTCCGGTTCTCTACCTGCGCAAGGATATCTTTGCGCGCTGCAAGCTGGCGGAGCCGACCGCGCTCGCGCAATTGCCCGACATCGCTGCCAAGCTCAAAGCCTGCGATCCCAGCATCACTCCCTTCGTCAGCCGCGGCGCCAAGGGCGCGCTCGCCTATACCTTCAGCAATTTCCTGCACAATCTCGGCGGCGATTATTTCGATGCCGCGGGCAAGTCGAATCTGTGCTCGGCGCCGGGCAAGCAGGCGCTGCAGCTCTATGCCGATCTGCTCAAGAACTACGGGCCGCCGGGCGTCGTGAATTACAGCTTCCTGCAGATCCGCGAGATGTACGGCCAGGGACGCGCCGCCATGGCCTTCGAATCCAGCAACGAGTTCGGCCCGATCATGCAATTCCCCGGCCGCACCAAGGATTCCGACGTGACGCTGCTGCCGCCCGGACCCGGGGGCGTCAGCCGTCCGACGGTGATCGGCTGGGGCATTTCGATGTCGGCCTTCTCGCAGGATCAGGGTCCGACCTGGTACTTCATCCAATGGGCGACCAGCCCGGCGATGCAGACCGCGCTCGCCCTCGACGGCATCGCGCCGCCGCGCGTCTCGATCGCCAACAGCGCCGAGTACAAGGCCTGGCTCGCCGCCGAGCCCGTGCGGCAGGAATGGTCGAAGAGCCTCGACACGATGGCGCGCACCGGAACCAGCGAGGTCGGCCCGCCGATGGAGCAGCAGCCCGAGGCGCGCGACATCCTCGGCGACGAGCTGCAACAGATGATCTTGGGCCAGGTGAACGCCGATCAGGCCTGCGCCGCGGCCGACAAGCAGATCGACGCATTGGTCGTGCGCGAGCAGCATCACTGATGGGCACCATGGCGTTCGGCCGCAGCGGCGCGTCTACCGCCGGGTGGACGCGCCGCCGCGCCCGCTTCGCCGGCACCGCGCATTGGCTCCTGGTGCCGGCCCTCGCCTTCACCCTCGCCCTCGTCGTCTTTCCCTTCGGCTACACCTTCTGGCTCAGCCTCAACGACTACCAGTTCGGTCATTCGGCGCGCTTCAATTTCGGCGAAAACTATGCGGCGCTGCTGCACGACGCCGTGTTCTGGCAAGGTCTCGGCACCACCTTCTTCCTCTATTTCCTCTCGCTCGCCTTGCAGCTGGTGCTCGGGACCTATGTCGGGCTCTTGCTCAACCGGCGCCTCTACGGCCAGACCTTGGCGCGCACCATCCTGATGTCGCCCTTCATGATGCCGTCGGTCGTGATCGGCATGATGTGGCTCGTCATCCTCGATCCGTCGCTCGGCGCGGCGAACTACATTCTGGGCTTGCTCGGCCTGCCACCGAGCCAATGGCTGGCCTCGCCCGGCCTGGTGGTGCCGGTGATCGCCCTCATCGACACCTGGCAATGGACGCCTTTCGTCGCGCTCATCATCGTCGGCGGCCTGCAGGCCCTGCCGATCGAGCCCTTCGAGGCGGCCTTCATCGACGGCGCGACGCGCTGGCAGGCCTTCCGCTACGTCACCTTGCCGATGCTGCGGCCGACGCTCCTGACCGCGGCGATCCTGCGCAGCGTCGATCTGCTGCGCTTCTTCGACATCATCTACATCACCACGCAGGGCGGCCCCGGCAACGCCTCGACCACGCTCAACATCTACGCCTATCGGCGCGGCTTCGAGTTCTTTGATATCGGCTATGCCAGCGCGATCATGATCGCCTTGATGGCGCTCGTCGCCATCGTCGTCCTGGCGCTGATGCGCCTCAGGCGGAGCCTCTGATGAGCCTCGGCCCGTTCACGCGCGAGCGCTCGCAGCTCGGCATCTATGTCCAATACGCCGTGGTCTGCCTCTTCATCCTGGCGCCGATCCTCTGGATGGTGGAGGCGAGCTTCAAGGCGCCGACCGCGGTCACTGCCTATCCGCCGCATCTCCTCTTCTCGCCGACGCTCGAGAATTACGCGACGCTGTTCGAGACCACGCCCTTTGGCCAATACGCGCTCAACAGCCTGATCGTCGCCGGCGGCTCGACGCTGCTCGGGCTGCTGCTGGGCGTGCCGGCGGCATTCGCGGTCTCGTACGAGGCCATCACCTGGCCCGCGACCTTGACGCTCGCCGCACGCATGGCGCCCGGCACGCTCTTCCTGCTGCCCTGGTACATCCTTTTCACCGCGCTCGGTCTCGTCGGCAGCCATACGGTGCTCGTCATCACGCACACCGTCATCACCATGCCGCTGATCCTCTGGGTCATGCTGCCCTATTTCGACGGGTTGCCGCGCGACATCCTCGAGGCGGCGCGCATCGATGGCTGCTCGCCCTTCCATATGTTCTGGCGCATCGCTGTGCCGCTGGTGAAACCCGGCATCGTGGTCGCGACGATCCTCGCCTTCGTCTTCTCCTGGAACTACTTCCTCTTCGCCCTGGTGCTGTCGGGCTTCGATTCCAAGACGCTGATCGTCGCCGCCTTCAACTTCGTCGGCGAAGGCGCGACCAACTGGGGCGCGCTCATGGCCGCCGCCGTGCTGATCGCGCTGCCTCCCCTCGCCCTGTCGCTCCTCGTGCAACGCTGGCTCGTCAGCGGCCTCACTGCCGGAGCCGTGAAAGGTTAGCCATGCGCCACGCTCTTTTCCCCGGCGATCAGCAGATCCTCATCGGCGAGCGCGAGGCGCCTGCGCCCGGACCCGGCGAGCTCCGTCTCGATGTTCTCGCCTGCGGCCTGTGCGGCAGCGAGCTGCGCGTCTGGCGCGGCGGCTGGCCGGTGACGCCCGGCCACGAGGTCGTCGGCCGCATCAATGCGCCGGGCCATGCGGAGGATGGCCGGCGCGCGCTCGTCTACATCCCCGTCTGGTGCGGGGTCTGCGATCTGTGCAAAGCCGGGCAGACCCATCTCTGCACCGCAATCGGCGAGCTCATCGGCTGGCAGCGCCATGGCGGCTATGCCGACTCTCTGATCGTGCCCGAGCGCTGCCTGCTGCCGCTCCCCGACGATGTGCCGACCGAGCTTGCGCCGCTGCTGCTTGATTGCATCGGCACGCCGGCCCATGGCATTCGCTTGGCGCGGCGGCTGGTCTCCGCGGGTCCGGTCGCCGTCATCGGCGCCGGCCCGGTCGGCCTCGGCGGCGTTCTGGCCGCACCGGCGCTGGGATTTCCCGAGGTCTGGGTGGCGGAGCCGCGTGCGCATCGCCGGCAGATGGCGATCGAATTCGGAGCGCGCGACCTCGCCGATGAAACCCGACCGCGCTTCCCGCTGGTGCTGGAATCGAGCGGCGTCGATGCCGCGCGTCAACGCGCGATCGAGCTCACCGCGCCGGGCGGCGTCTGCGTCTTCCTCGGCGAGAGCGATCGCTGGTCGATCGCCGAGACCCGAGCCATCCGCCGCAAGGATTTCCACATCATCCGCTCTTTCTATTTCCCGATCGGCGATTTCCAGCCGAACCTCGGCTTGCTGCGCGCCAATCGCGAGCGCTATCGCCGCTTCGTGGACGGCCGCGTGCCGCTCGACGGGCTCGCCGATCTCTTCCGCTCCTTTGCCGCCGGCGAGCGCATCAAGCCGCAATTCGCCGTCGATGCGTGAGCCCTCGGCCAAGCCCCGCGCCGTGCTGTGTCTCGGCCTTGCGTCGCAGGATACGCTCTGGCGCGTCCCGGCGCTGCCGACCGAGCCGGTGAAGATGCGCGCGAGCGACGTGCTCCAGGTCGGCGGCGGCATGGCGGCAACCGCGGCGGTCACCGTCGCCCGGCTGCGCGGCAGGGCCGCCTACTGGGGGCGCGTCGGCCGCGACGCCGTGGGCGACGCGATCCTCGATGAGCTGGCGGCGGAAGGCGTCGATACCGCCGAGGTCCGGCGTTTCGACGGCTGCCGCTCGACCGTGGCCACGGTGCTGGTCGACCGTGCGGGCGAGCGCCTCGTCTGCACCTTCATCGATCCCGCTATGCCCGACGAGACCGATTGGCTGCCGCTCGAGCGCGTCGCCCAATTCGACGCCGTGCTCGCCGATACGCGTTGGCCTCTGGGCGCCACCGCGGTGCTGGCAGCGGCGCGGCGGCACGGCATTCCCGGCGTGCTCGACGCCGACATCTCGGACGCCGAGACGCTGGTGAGCCTCGCCGCCGAGGCCTCGCACACCGTGTTCTCGGCGCCGGCGCTGCGCCGCTTCGCCGGCTGCGATGATCTGGCCGAGGCGCTGCGGCGAAGCTGCCGCGCCCGGCCTCCCGGCGCCGTCTTCGGCGTCACCGATGGCGAGCGCGGATCGCTCTGGCTCATCGGCGATGCGCTGCACCGGATTCCGGCGCCGCCCGTGCGCGCCGTCGACACGCTGGGCGCCGGCGATGTCTTTCACGGCGCCCTCGCGCTCGCCCTCGCCGAGGGTCAGGGCCTCGAGCCGTCGGCCTGCTTCGCCGGCGCGGCGGCGGCGCTCAAATGCAAGACCTTCGGCGGCCGCCGCGGCACGCCGCGGCGCGAACAGGTCGATGCCTTGCTGCAGGAGAAAGAACGATGGAGCTGACGGCCGGAAAATATTGGGGCTTGCGCCGCCTCGCGACCGACAGCGGACAATTCGCCATGCTGGCGACCGATCAGCGGCCGCCGATCTTCGACCTGATCAAAGCCAAGCGCGGCACGCCCAAGGCGGCCTTTGCCGATGTCGCCGCGGTGAAGCGCGCGCTGACGCGCGTGCTGGCGCCGCACGCTTCGGCGCTGCTGACCGAGCCGCTCTACGGCTATTGGGCCGGCTTCGATGCCATTCCACCGCATCGCGGACTGATCGTGACGCTCGAGGAGCATGCCTTTCGCGAGACCGCCAGCGGCCGCCTCTCGGACGAGATCGCCGATTGGAGCGTCGCCAAGATCAAGCGCCTCGGCGCCGATGCGGTGAAGGTGCTGGCCTGGTACCGGCCCGATGCCTCGCCCGAGATCCGGATGCACCAGCAGTCCTTTGTCCAGCGCATCGGCGAGGCCTGCCGTGACCACGATATCTGCTATGTCCTGGAGCTCCTGGTCTATGCGCTACCGCAGGAGGGCCAGCAGACGCGCGGCTATGTCGAGCAGACCGGCAAGCGGCCCGAGCTGGTGATCAAAAGCGTGCGCGATTTCGCCGATCCCGGCTTCGGCGTCGATCTCTTCAAGCTCGAGAGCCCGATCGAAGCGGCGAGGCTGCCGGACCCCGAGAGCGGACCCGCCGAGCGCGTCGCCGAAGCGCGCGCGCAGTTCGCGGCGCTCGCCCAGGCCGCCGCCCGGCCCTGGGTGATGCTCAGCGCCGGCGCCGGCATGGCGGAGTTCGAGCGCGTCCTTGGCTACGCCTACGCCGCCGGCGCCAGCGGCTATCTCGCCGGACGCTCGATCTGGTGGCCGGCGGCGCAGCGTTTTCCCGACATCGCCGAGATGGAGCGATGCCTCGCCGCCGAAGCAGTGCCCTATATGGAAAGCCTCAACGCGCTGACGCGCGCGACCGCGCAGCCCTGGACCCGCCACCCCGCTTTCGCCGGCGGCCTCACCCTCGCCGACGCCGGCCCCGACTTCCGCCGCCGCTACGCCACCCTGCCGGCAGGCTGAGCGGCATCGACGCCGCGCACATGGATTCACCACAGAGACATTGAGGCACAGAGATCAATTGTTTCGGCGCGCTACGCGCGCCATTCTTTCCTTCTCCGTGCCTCTGTGCCTCTGTGGTGAATCTTCTCCGGGCGCGATCGCGCCCTTAAACCCCGAGAAGTCGGTGCATCAGCTCGGTCTCGGCGCGCAGGCCCGCCGGGGTTCCCTCATAGACGAGGTGGCCGTTGTTGAGGATGTAGCAGCGCTGCGCCAGCGCCAGCGCGGCGTGGACGTTCTGCTCGACGATGACGATGGTGCGGCCTTCTTCCGCCAGGGTCCGGCACACGCCCAGCAGATCCTGGACGATCAGCGGCGCCAGCCCTTCGAAGGGCTCGTCGAGCAGGATCAGCCGCGGCTCGCGCACCAGCGCGCGGGCGATCGCCAGCATCTGCTGCTCGCCGCCCGACAGCTGCCGCCCGCCCGAACGCCGACGCTCCTTCAGGCGGGGGAAGAATTCATAGACGCGCTCGATAGTCCAAGGCTGCGGCGCGGTCAGTGCGGCGAGCCGCAGATTCTCCTCGACGGTGAGTTGGCCGAAAATCGCCCGCTCTTCAGGCACCAACTGCATACCGAGCCGCGCGATTTCATAAGGCGGCAGCGCCTGGATCGGCTTGCCATCCAACCGGATCGCACCGCTGCGTGGGGCCAACACGCCCATGATGGTGCGCAAGGTGGTCGTCTTGCCGGCACCGTTGCGCCCGAGCAACGCCACAACCTCGTTGCGGCCGACCTCCAGCGAGACGTCGAACAGGATGTGGC
>DATJLU010000132.1:0-26871 GCA_035509275.1 Allostellaceae bacterium
TTGCGAAAGGCCGACGAACGGTCCACCGATGCCGTTTGGAAACGCATCGGCTCATTGCTCGATCACTTCAGCCCGGACGAGTGCGCAAACTACTTTAGACATGCCGGCTATGGGTCAACCTAAGCCGATCATGCTCTAGCGCCGGAGAATTAGCGCGGCCGCAGCAGCAGCAATCGCCGCCGCGAAAAACGCCGGCCGATAGCTGCCGCTTGCCGCGACCACGGCGCCGAACAGCGGCGGGCCGATGACGATTCCCAGAAAGGTGAGCGAGAGCGCCCCGCCGGTCGCGGCGCCGACGGCCCCGGTTGGCGCGAGCTGCGCCACTTCGGCGAGATAGACGCCGTTCCAGCCCAACGCGCTGGCGCCCAGCAGCATGGTGACGGCGATAATGGCGCCGAGCGGCCAAGCCGCCGTGATCAGTCCGGTGGCGATGCCAGCGCCGCCCATCGCCAACCCCAGCGCCATCAGCAACGCCCGCGCCGGCATGAAGCGATCGGCAACCCAGCCCCAGAGGATGCGGGCGGCAATGCCGGCGGCCTGCGCCGCGGCCATGATGGCGCCGGCGACGACCAGCGCCAACCCGGCCCGCTCGGTGAGAAAAGTGACCACGAAGGCGCTGAAGCAGAGCTGAATGGCGGCGAAGGCGAGCGAGGCCAGCGCGAGACGCCTGAGGCCGGGCTCGCTCAGCACCAGCCGGATCGCCGTGAGAATGCCGCGCTCGCTGCGCGCTTTGGGATCGGCATCGTCGTCGAGGCTGCGGTGCAGCGGCTCGACCAAAGCGGCCACCAGGAGACACAGCGCGCCGCTCACCAACGCGGCGCCGCGCCAGCCCAGCACCAGCACGAAAGCCGGCACGGCAAGGCCCGCCAGCACGCCGCCGATGGGGACGCCGGTTTGCTTCAGCGAGAACACCAGGCTGCGCCGCTGCGGCGGCGTCTGGCGGATGAGGAGGTGCGAGCTCGCCGGCGTGATCGGCCCGTAGCCGGCGCCGATCAGAAGCGCGCCCAGCAGCACGAGCGCGAGGTTCGCCGTTGCGGTAAGCGCCAGCCCCGCGCCACAGCAGACGAGGCTGTATTGGCTGAGCCGGATCGCGCCGTGGCGCCGAATCGGCCCACCGCTTCCCGCCGACGCAATGCAGGCGGCGGCATAGATCAGCGCAGTGTAGACGCCGATGTCATGCGCGCTGACGCCGATCTCGGGCGCCGCAACGGCGGCAAAGACCGGTGGCGTGAGCACCGCCATCGAGACCAGTGCCTGGATCGCCAGCGTGGCGACGAGAGCGAACATCAGCGCGCCTTAACAGGCTAAAAGGGCAATGTCACTGCCAGAGTTATCCCCGTCAATCTTGCTCTTAAGTTGCAGAATCCACTTGCGGGGGGTCACCAGGGTGATACCGTATCTTGTGGTCGTTGGACCCAGGACCCACACGATACAGAGGGGAAGTAATGGACTCCGTTTGGTCGACCGAACTCATCCAGCAGCTTGCGGCTTTGTGGAAGCAGGGGCTGTCGACGGCAGAAATCGGCCGTCGGCTGGGTGTCACCAAGAATGCCGTGGTCGGCAAGGCGCATCGCCTGTCGCTGGATCCGCGGCCCTCGCCGCTGAAGCGCCCGCCGGCGCCGCGCGTCGCGACGGCGATCGGGCCCGCTTGCTCTTGGCCCGAAGGCCATCCCGGCGAGAAGAGCTTCCGCTTCTGCGGCAAGCGCCCGATGCCCGGCAAGCCCTATTGCGCCGAGCATGCCGAAATGGCCTATGTGAAGCCGAAAGAGAAGTCGAACGCCGCCTAAGAGCCGTCAGCCATCAGCTCTCAGCCGTCAGCGGCGACTGGGCTGAAAGCTGACCGCTGAAGGCTGACAGCTTCCTCATCTCGTCAACCGCCGCATGGCGCGGTCGAGGCCGTCGAGGGTGAGGGGGAACATGCGGCCCTCCATCAGCTCGTGCAGCAGATGGATCGAGGGCGTGCCCTCCCAGTAGCGCTCGGGCACGGGGTTGAGCCAGACCGCTTTCGGATAGGTCACCAGCAAGCGGCGCAGCCAGACCTCACCTGCTTCCTCGTTCCAATGCTCGACGCTGCCGCCGGGCTGAACGACTTCGTAGGGGCTCATGCTGGCGTCGCCGACGAAGATCAGCTTGTAGCTGCTGTCATAGGTGTGCATCACCTGCATCGTCGGCGTTTTCTCGACATGCCGGCGCCAGGCGTCGCGCCACAGCGCCTCGTAAGGGCAGTTGTGGAAATAGAAGAATTCGAGGTGCTTGAACTCGGCGCGGGCCGCCGAGAACAGCTCCTCGCAGGTCCGCACATGGCCGTCCATCGAGCCGCCGATATCCATCAGCAGCAGCACCTTGGCCGCGTTGTGCCGTTCCGGCACCAGCTTGATGTCGAGCCAGCCGGCATTGCGCGCGGTCGAGCGTATGGTGTCGTCGAGATCGAGCTCCTCGGCCGCGCCCTCGCGCGCGAACTGCCGCAGGCGGCGCAGCGCCAGCTTGATGTTGCGCGTGCCGAGCTCGACGCGGTCGTCGAGATTCTTGAACTCGCGCTTGTCCCAGACCTTGACGGCGCGGTTGCTGCGATTGCCGTCCTGGCCGATGCGCACGCCTTCGGGGTTGTAGCCATAGGCGCCGAAAGGCGAGGTGCCGGCAGTACCGATCCATTTGCTGCCGCCCTGATGTCGGCCCTTCTGCTCGGCGAGGCGCTTCTTGAGCTCCTCCATCAGCTTGTCGAGCCCGCCCAGCGCCTCGATCTGCTTCATCTCCTCCTCGGTGAGGAGCTTCTCGGCGAGCTTGCGCAGCCATTCCTCGGGGATCTCGACAGCGGCCTCGGCGGCCTCCTCCAGCCCCTTGAAGTGGTGGCCGAAGACGCGGTCGAACTTGTCGAGGTTGCGCTCGTCCTTCACCAGCGCGCTGCGCGAGAGATAATAGAAATCCTCGACGCTGAAGGCGGCGAGATTGTGCCGCATGGCCTCGAGCAGCGTCAGGTATTCGCGCAAGGATACCGGCACCTTGGCTTGACGCAGCTCGAGGAAGAAATTGATGAACATCAGCCGCCGCGCTCGCGCCGATGGAGGAAGGCCAGGCGCTCGAAGAGATGCACGTCCTGCTCGCTTTTCAGCAGGGCGCCGTGGAGCGGCGGGATGAGCTTGCCTTGATCGCGCGAGCGCAAAGCATCGGCCGGGATGTCCTCGACCATGAGCAGCTTCAGCCAGTCGAGCAGCTCCGAGGTGGACGGCTTTTTCTTGAGGCCCGGGACGTCGCGCAGCTCGTAGAAGACGTTGAGCGCTTCGCGCACCAGCGTCTTTTGGATTTCGGGATAGTGCACATCGACGATGCGCAGCATCGTGTCGCGGTCGGGAAAGCGGATGTAGTGGAAGAAGCAGCGGCGCAGGAAGGCGTCGGGCAGCTCCTTCTCGTTGTTGGAGGTGATGACGACGATCGGCCGGTGACGCGCCACGACCGTCTCGCGCGTCTCGTAGACGTAGAACTCCATGCGGTCGAGCTCGAGCAGCAAGTCGTTCGGGAACTCGATATCGGCCTTGTCGATCTCGTCGATGAGCAGCACCGGCGCCTCGTCGGCGGTAAACGCTTCCCAGAGCTTGCCGCGCGCGATGTAGTTGCGGATGTCCTGGACCTTCGGATCGCCGAGCTGGCTGTCGCGCAGCCGCGCTACGGCGTCGTACTCGTAAAGGCCCTGCTGCGCCTTGGTGGTGGATTTGATGTGCCAGGTTACCAGGCTCTTGCCGAGCGCCTTGGCGACTTCATGGGCGAGGATGGTCTTGCCGGTGCCGGGCTCGCCCTTGACGAGAAGCGGCCGCTCGAGCGCGATAGCGGCATTGACCGCGACGCGGAGATCGTCGGTGGCAACATAGGTCTCGGTGCCTTCGAATCGTGCCATGGTCTCCCCTCGGCTTGGCGCCTTGATGTAGCGCGGCCTTCGCCAGCAGGCAAACCGCAGGCCGCCCGGCGCTCTTCGGGTACGAGCACGAAACGTGCCAAATGCCGGCCAAGCTCAGGGCAAATCCGACGCGATCGCGCTTTGAGGCACCGACCGGCGCGCCTATCCTTTTGCCGAGATCGCTCGCGGAGAGAAAGATGCAAGCCTTCGTCGTCCGCCCGGTAATGACCGGCCTTCTGGCGCTGATCATCGCCGGTTACTGGGGAACGCCGCTCGGCATTCGCGGCGGCGGCGCGATCACGGCTCCCGCGAGCTGCCACGCCGCCGCGACGACGCCGTCGGCGGCGGCCGGCAGCGAGGTGCATCGCGGCATCCATTGCTGAGAAACACCCGCTCTCAACCTTTGCCGGGGCCTTTGGGCGCGCCCGCCGACGGCGGGCAGGGGCGCGGCACTCGGCGCTTGGTCTAGGCCGGGACGGGTTTCGCCTTCGCCTTGCTTCCGGCCGCAACGGGCATCTCGACATTGATCTCCAGCACCGAGGCGCTGCCGGCCTTGCCGAGGTTGACGCGGATCATGTCCTCGTGAACCGCGACATACTTCGTCACTACCGCCAACAGCTCGCGTTGCAGCCGCGGCAGGAAATCCGGGCTCTCGCGCCCGGCGCGCTCATGCGCCAGCACGATCTGCAGCCGCTCCTTGGCAATGGAGGCGGTAGCAGGCCGCTTCGGGAAGAAGAAATCGAACAGGCTCACGACGCCGCCCTCCCGAACCAGCCGCGCAGGAAGCCGCGGCGCTCCGGCAGCTGGAAGCGCATCTCGCGCTGCTCGCCGACGAAGCGCGCGACCGCGTCTTCGTAAGCGCGGCCTGCCGGGCTCCCGGGATCGAGGATCACCGGCATGCCGGTGTTGGAGGCTTTGAGCACCGTTTCCGATTCCGGGATGATGCCGAGCAGCGGCACCGAGAGGATCTCCTTCACGTCCTCGACCGACAGCATCTCGCCCTTCTGCACGCGATCCGGCGAGTAGCGGGTCAGCAGCAGATGCTCCTCGACCGGCTTTTCACGCTTCTCGGCGCGCCGCGATTTCGAGGCGAGGATGCCGATGATGCGGTCGCTGTCACGCACCGAGGAGACCTCGGGGTTGGTGACGATGACCGCGGCATCCGCATGATAGAGGGCGGTAAGCGCGCCGTGTTCGATGCCAGCCGGACTGTCGCAGATGATGTAGTCGAAGTCCTTTTTGAGCTCGGCCATGACGCGGTCGACGCCGTCGCGCTTCAGCGCTTCCTTGTCGCGCGTCTGCGAGGTCGGGAAGATGTAGAGATTGTCGATGCGCTTGTCGCGGATCAGCGCCTGGTTCAAATTAGCGTCGCCGTTGATGACGTTGATGAAGTCGAACACCACCCGCCGCTCGCAGCCCATCACCAGGTCGAGATTGCGCAAGCCGACATCGAAGTCGATCACCACCGTCTTGTGGCCGCGCAGCGCAAGCCCGGCCGCGAAGGCCGCCGATGTCGTCGTCTTGCCGACGCCGCCCTTTCCGGATGTCACCACGATGACCTTGGCCAAGACTATCTCTCCTTTCCCCTTTGATTAAGCCGCGAAAGGTTCACCCCTTGCCCCAGCCCGGCAGGATCACCAGACGATCGTCGATGAGCGCCACCTGCGCCGCTTGGTTCAGGTGCTCCGGCGCAATCGCGTCATTGACGAGGTATCGGCCGGCGATCGAGACAAGCTCGGCCTCGAAGCGCTGCGCGAAGATGCGCGCGCTCGTGTCGCCGGCGGCGCCGGCGATGGCGCGTCCGCGGAGCGCGCCATAGACGTGGATATAGCCGTCGGCGATGATTTCGGCGCCGGCGCTGACCGACGCCGTGACGACGAGGTCGCTGCCGCGGGCATAGACCTGCGTGCCGGAGCGAACCGGCTGGCTGATCAGTCGTGTCCTCGATGCGGGCGCGGCGCTGGCGGCCGACTCGGCCGGCGCCCGCTCGGGCGTCGGGCGCCGGTTGCCATTCGCCTGCCCACCGTTGAACGCGGCAAGGTCGACCGCGCTGGCGGCGCGCAACTGCACCGGGTTGGCGTTCTGCACACCCACCAACACCATCCCGTGCCGCCGCAACACCTGCTTCAGCGCGGTGAAATCCGCCACCGAGGCACAATCAATGCAATCGCGCAAATCAATCACCACCGGCGCGCCGGCAAAAAAGCCAGGGCTGCGCGCCACTTGCTCCTCGAGATCGCGGCCGAAGCCGGGATCGTGGACGTCACCGACCCGCACCACCATGAGGGTGAAGATCCCGCCCTGAACCCGGCTCGCCGTCATTGTCGCCATCGTGCGTCCCTGCTGCGCCGCCCTTGGGCAGTCGACGCACAATAGCCGCACACATAGCACAGAGAGCGCGGCGAATTGATGCGTTCCATGAGTCTTTTTTGCGGCGCGCTTGGCACTGTCAATGAAAGCGCCAGAGGCCACGGTGCAGCGAGCGTGCGACGCCTTCGGCGCCGACATAGTCGTAGCTTTGCGTACGATCGGCCAGCGCGAGCCCTTCACCGACGAGGAAGCCGCCGAGATCGACGCCCCGCGAATCGAGACAAATCGCCGCAGCCCGATGATCGCGCTGCCCCGGCGGGATTCGACAGGACACCGTGCCGCCTGTCCCGAGTCGAGTCGCCAGCGCCGCGCGCGCCACTTCAGTGCAGGCGCGCGGTGTGCCGCTTCGCTCGGCCGAGCAGCGATCGCCGATGGCCGGCAGGCGCACCCCAAAGAGCGGCAAGCTGTGGCCGCCGACACTCAGCGACAGGAGCTCGCCCAGCTGCGCCACGCCGCGGACGGTTTGAGTCGGCCGTTGCGCCGGCATCGGCGGCGGCGCGCGGCGCTCCGACAATTGTGGCATCGCGGCACCGGCGGTGCGGCCGTCGAAGATCACCGTCGCGGGCGGCGGCGCCTCATAGCCGGGCACGGTGTGCTCCGGGCGCGGCGCTACCTCGACGGTCGGCAGCTGCGGCAGCGACTCGCCCGTTGGCGCATCGGCGGCATCGGCGAGCGTGACCGCCGCCGCGGACGGCGCCTGCGCTTCGGCCGGCAACGGAGGGACGCCCAGCGCCAAGAGGGCGCCGGCGACGATGACGGGCAATGTTCGCATCCATCGAACCTAGCATCGCCGTAGCCCGCCTTCCAGAGCCGATTGGAACCTTGCGCCGCAACCGTGCGTTTCCGCCGGTCGTCACCAGCCCCCTAAAGGTCATGCGAAACTTCTTCCGGCTTATCGTGGTCGTGTCGGCAACACTGCTGCCCCTCGAGGCCTGCGCCGACAACGCGCCGAGCGGCAGCACGGTCGCGCCGGGGTCGTTCAAGAACCCCGCCTATGAGCAGGCGCTGAGCCGCTGGGTCGACCATTCGGAAGAGGATCTCGTCTCCGCCTGGGGCGTGCCCGACCGCAGCCAGCGCCTGACCGATGGCGGCCAAGCCCTTGAATATCACCGCATGGATGCGCAAGGCCACATGCTCTGCTCGACGCTCTTCACCTCCGATATCTACGGCAAGATCCGCACCTGGACCTATCGCGGCACCGATTGCCGGGCGCCGCAGCTCGGCGATTACGGCGGAAAATCTTGACCGGTCGATCGGCGCGCGGCCGCTGTTGACAGGGCGGCCGCTGTTGACAGGGATGTGACGGGACGCCACCTCCTGGGCAAGGCTCTTTGTCAAGGGCCCGACGCCGCCCTTGGACGCGGCGTAGCGGCGGCGATCATCCCGCGCTGCGGCATGGTTTTCCCTTGACAAAGCGTGTCCCGGGCGGCGCCATGCCGCTCAAGAAAGCGCGTCAAACCCTGTCGCTTCGAGGTTACCCATGGGTGGACTTAGTATTTGGCATTGGATCATCATCATCGCGGTGGTCTCGCTGCTGTTCGGCGGCAAAGGCAAGCTCTCCGGGTTGATGGGGGATTTGGCCAAGGGGATCAAAGCCTTCAAATCGGGCATGAAGGAGGATGAGACGACCGCCTCCACGGCGCCGCCACAGGTGCCGCCGCCTTCGGCCACGGCCACGACCACGACGGCCGAGCACGCCGCGCATGACCGCGGCTGAGCGGTAACTGAGCCCGGCCGGCGATCGGTTTTCCCGCCCGCGGCGCCAGCGGTAGCGGCGCGCCGCCGCGGTTGATATCCTGCGGCTCCTTTGGGAGGAAAAGAGAGCCATGACCGAACGCTTCAAGCCGCTTTCCCTCGACGACATGACGCCCGAGCAGCGCCGCATGGCCGAGAACGTGCTGGCCGGCCCGCGCAAGGGGCTGAGAGGTCCGTTCAGCACCTTGCTCTACAGCCCCGAGACCGGCGATCAGGCGCAGAAGCTCGGCGCCCAGGTGCGCTTCAAGAACTCGCTGCCGGAGAAGCTCAAGGAGCTCGCCATCATCATCGTCGCCCGGCACTGGACGGCGCAGTACGAATGGTACGCCCATCACAAGCTGGCGCTCGAGGCCGGCCTCGATGCCGCGATCGCCGGCGCGATCGGCGAAGGCAAGCGGCCGGCGCGGCTCGCCGATGACGAGGCGGCGATCTACAATTTCTGCACCGAGCTGCTCGACGACCACGAGGTGAGCGATGCCAGCTTCGCCGCCGTCAAGGATCGCTTCGGCGAAAAGGGCGTGGTCGATCTCATCTGCACTTTGGGCTATTACGGCCTGGTGTCGATGACACTCAACGTCAACCGCTATCCCCTCCCGGCCGGCGCGACGCCGCTCAAGAAGCTGAAATAGCCGCGCCTCATCGCGACGCGCCGGCAGGCTCGCCGATCTCCTCATCGGCGAGCGCCTCTTCGATCTTGGGCTCCTGGAGATACCAGGGGAAGTCGATCACGACCGTGCGCGAACCGCCATAGCGCAGCAGCGCGCGCCGGAGGCGCCAGCCGCGATGCGCGTGCAGTAAATGCTGCCACCAGCTGCGCTTCACCACCTCCGGAATCAGCACCGCGACGAGACGGTCGGGATGCCGCTTCTCCGTCTCTTCGATCAGTTTCAGCAGCGGGCCCTGGAGGCGGCGATAGGGCGCGGGCAGCAGGACGAGCCGCGGCGGCTTCACACCCGCCGCCTTGGCCGGCAACTCCACCTCATGCTGCCATCGCCGGCGGAGCGAGCGATTTTCCGGCGCGTCCGGGCCCTCGAGCGCGGTGAGATGCACCGCCGCCACGTCGCGCGAAAGGCGGCAGGCGAAGTTGAGAGCGCGGCGCGTCGGCCGAGTCCACCCGTCGCACATCACCAGCAGGATCGGCGGCTGAGTATGGCGCAAGTCGAGCGGCCCCTCCTCCTTCATGATTGCGGCGAGCCGCAGGTAATACCGCTTCACCCTCTTCAGCAGCACGATGACGGCGGGTATCACGAGGAGCGTGATCCAGGCTCCTTCGGTGAACTTGGCAACGATGATGATTGCCAGCGCGATACCGGTTGCGAGCGTCCCCACGGCATTGATGGCGAGGCGCAACCGGGCGAGCCGCCGTTTGCGGGCTGCCGCCCCACGGATCGCACGCCGCCAGTGCATCACCATCCCGGCCTGCGACAGGGTGAAGGTCAAGAACGCGCCGATGGCGAAGAGCGGGATCAGGCGATCGGTGATGCCGCCAAAGGCCGTCAACAGGATGCCGGCCGTGACGGCGAGATAGAGGATCCCGACTGAGAAGACCAGCCGCCGGCCGGCCGCCGCGAACGGCCGTGGCAAGTAGTCGTCGCGGGCGATGAGCTGGCAGAGCTGTGGAAAGCCGACGAAGCTCGTATTGGCGGAGAGCACGAGGACGGCAAGCGCGCTGGCGATGGCGACGTCGTAGACGAGGCCGCGTCCGGCAATCGCGCCCGCCAATTGCGAGAGCACCGACTGATAGCCGGGCTTCGTCTGATCCATCGCCGCGATGTGATAGGCAGGAGCGGTATAGGCGATGCCTGCCAGCAGCAGACCGAGCAGGCCGCAGATCAAGCTGAGGGTGCGATGGCCATGCCGCACCGGCGGCTCGCGAAAGGTCGAGACGCCGTTGCTCACCGCCTCGACGCCGGTCATCGCGGTGCAGCCGCTGGCGAAGGCGCGCAACAGCAGCCAAAGGCTCACCGCCGCGCCTGCATCGGGCGCCGCCGGCGGCGGCGTGACCGGTGTGGGGTGGCCGCCCATGGCGATCGTCCTGACGATGCCGACCGCGAGCAGCGTCAGGAAACTCGCGACGAAAACATAGGTGGGCACGGCGAAGAGGCGGCCGGATTCGGGCAGGCCGCGGAGATTCACCAGCGTGATGAGCAGCAGGATTGCAAGGCAGAGCGCGAGGGTATGCGCCTCTAGGGCGGGAATGGCCGAGGTCAGCGCACCAACACCGGCTGAAATGCCGACCGCGACGTTGAGCACGTAGTCGATCATCAGAGCTGCCGCGGCGACGAGACTCGCCCCGGCGCCGAGATTCTCCCGCGCCACGGTGTAGCCGCCGCCCCCATTGGGATAGGCGCGAATCGTCTGCCGGTACGAGACGTAAAGCAGCGCCAGCAGCAGCAGGATTGCCGCCGTGATACCGCGGAGAGCGACGAGCCCGGCGGCGCCGAGCGGGATCAGAATGGCGAGCGCTGCTTCCGGGCCGTAAGCGGCGGAGGCGAGAGCGTCGAGCCCCATCGCCGGCACGCCCTCAAGGACGCCGATCTTGCGTCGGCCGGATTCCCGGTTCGCCAGCGGGCGCCCGAGCAGCAGCCGGGTGAGGTTCATCGGGCTCGCTACCCCCTCACCGACAACACGACCCGCCGAGCGCGGTTCCGCGCACGCAGAACGTCGCGCAAGCGTTCAGCGAACGGGTTTCACCCGCCGGTTAATCGGCAGCGATCTTCACTCGTCGAGGTAATGCGGTCCCGGCCGGCTATGCAGCGCCTCGTAATGGACGAGAACGGGCTCGCCCAGGGGGCAGGGTGCGCCGTCGCGGAAGGCCCATTCGCCGCGATCGCAATCGGCGGCGCGGACATAGCCGTTCAAATAGAAACGGCGATCGCCTGGCGTCAGATTGGGACCGGAGCCATGGATCGTATGGACGTGCCAGAGCGCAACATCGCCGGGATCGAGCTCGAGCACAACGAGCTTCGCCGGATCGAGCCCGGCCGCGACGAGCCGCTCCTCCGCCATGCTCTGATCGAGCACCGGCGCGGGACCGGCGAGATCCTGTTCGCCGAGGCGGTGCGAGCCGGGATAGATCCGCATGGCGCCGTTGGCGGCACGCTGCGCATCGATGGCGATCCCGGTCTGCACATAGGACGTCGCCAGGTTGCGATAGGCGCTGCGCGGCCGGCGGAAGCGCACGTCCTGATGGAAGGCGAACTCGGCGCCGGCGGCGCCCGGCGGCTTCCAGTGCAGCTGGTTGATGATCTGCTTGATGTCGCGGCCGATCAGCGGCTCGAGGATGGCGAGATAGCGCGGATCGCGCCGCACCGCCTCGAGCACGGGATCGCCATAGGATGGCCATTGCACCAGCCGCACCAGCTTGCCCAGCTTGGCGTCATGGCCCAATCGGTAGAGCAGATTGCCGTGGCGGAAGCTCCGGCCATGCGCCATGCCCTCGGCCCAATGGCGCGCGAAGGCCTCGCCCATATCCGCGATCTCATCGGCATCGAAGACGCGGCGCAGCACGGCATAGCCGTCGGCGCGATACCGCGCCAGCGCCTCGGCAATGGACGTGTCGTCGATCAATTGGTGCCGTGCTCCGCCGTCGCCGGATGGCTCGCCGCCACCGTCGGGGCTTCCGAGAAGCCGCGGATATAATCGCCGAGAAAGCTTTCCATTCCCTTGAAGGGGCCTTGCCGCGGCGGCAGCGGCCCGTCGACATATCCCGCAGCGCGGAACGGGCGCAGCAGATCCGGATCGCGCGACAGAACATGGATCGGCACGGTCCAAGGCTCGGCTTTGCTCGAGATGAAGCCCGGCGGCTGATGATCGCCGAGAATGATGACGAGGGCGTCGCCCGGCAGGCGCTGCAGCCACCCGCCGAGCGCGTCGAGATCGTAGACGACGCTTTTGAGATAAGGCGCTTCGAGATGCGTCCAATCGGGCGGCGCGTCGATGCGGCTCCATTGCGCCTTCGCGATGCCGCGATAAAGGTCCGGCGCGCCCCAATCCTCGACATAGGGCGGCACCGGCGCAAACGGCGCATGGCTCGACACCAGCACGATCTGGGCAAAGAACGGGCTATGGCCGGGCGCGTCCAGGCGCTCATCGGCGTAGCGCAGCGTGTACTGGTCGGGAATGCCGAACCAGCCGAAAAGCGGGCCGTGATAGCCGATATCGACCGCCATCTCGGTGCGATCGAAGCCCCAGAATCCATGCTCGGGCTCCGGCGTCCGCAACCCCGGCATGATCTCGAGCGTGCGATAGCCGGCGGCACGCATATAGCGCGGCAGCGTCTCCCGCTGGCTTTCGGTGACGAGGCTGATCAGCAGCGGATCGAGCTTCACGCCGGAATTGATCGTGCCATGCGCCAGCCAGGAGCCGCCGCCGAAGGTCGGCGAGACGATGCGATTGGAGACGAGGTGCCAGCCGGCCTTCGCGACGGTCGCGGCGAAGCGCTGAAGCGCCGGCTCGACCACGGCGGCGTCGTTCGGTTTATCGAGCACCACCGTGCCGTAGGATTCGAAGAAGACGAGATAGACGTCGCGGTGCTTGAGGCCCGGCAGGGCACCGGCCGGTGGCTGCGGCGTGGCGAGCGCCGCGGCATAGCGCGGATCATCGCCATTGAGAACGCGCCAGGTGTGATAGAGCAGCGCCGCCTGGGTCACGACCGCCGGGGTGGTCCGCTCGCCGAGCAGCGGCGTGCCGAGCGCGGCGCGGACGATGGGAGAGGCGATCGCGAGCGCCGCGACGACGCCGAGCGCCACCGCGGCGTGGCGCGGCGGACGCAAGGCGCCCTCGATCGCGTCCAGCACGCGGGCGGTCAGAACGACCGCGCCCGCCAGCACCAGCAGCGTCGCAGCGATGCCGGCGGTTCCGCGCCAAGGTCCCGCCGCGTCATAGAAGAGGCCGATGAGCTGCGGGACATGCGGCAGATCGAAATAGAGATTGAGCTGGCGGTCGAGCAGGGCGAGCACCGCTGCATCGGCGAATTGCAGCAGTGCGGCAAGGCAGAGAAGCCCGGCGAGCAGCCCGCGCACGGCCGATGGCAAGCGCCACCCCGCAAGCGCCAGCACCGCGAGCAGGCCGATGACCAGCAGCGGCTCGAGTTCCGGCCGCCAATCCAGGAAGAGGCTCAGCGTGCCATCGTCACGCGCCGGCAGGAAGAGGAGAGAGAGCAGGGCGGCGCCGGCAAGCACGACAAGAGCAGCGCGCCACGGACTCGAAGGACGTTGAAACATCGCGCGCATTCTAGGCGACAAGGCCGCGCTTCACCACAAATCCGCCAGCCGCTCGTAATCGGCCGGCTGGTTATAGGCTTGGGCCGCGAGCCGCAACCAGAGCGCGCCGCTCTCGAGCTTGATGGCCGTCTCGATGCCGTGCTCCTCGGCGAGGCGCAGCTGCAGCGCCGCCGCCCGCTCATCGCTCGCCGCACCTTCCGCCGGCAGTCGCACCGTCACCATGGCGGCGAAATTCACCGCGGGGCCGCCCAGCGCGGTGCCCCAGCGCGCGGCAAGCCGTTCTGCCGCCGCCAGGGCCAGCGCCTGGTTGCGCGCCATCAGCGCCGCGCCGCCGAGGTGGCGGTGGAACGCGATCGCCGCCGGCACGGAGAGGAACGGCGTCGGATCGCGCGTCCCGGTCCAGTCGAACTCGGCAATGAAGCCGCCGCCATAGCCATGCGAGATGGCAAGCGGATGAACCGAGGATTGCTGCGCCGGCCCGGCCCAGAGAAAGCCGCAGCTGCGCGGCGCCATCAGCCATTTGTGGCAATTGCCGACATACCAATCGGCGCCGATCCCCGGCACGTCGACGGGGATTTGCCCAGGCGCATGCGCGCCGTCGATCAGCACGCACGCCCCCACCCCATGCGCGAGCCGCACCAGCGCCGCGACCGGCAGCACCAGCGCACTATGGGAAGCGATGTGATCGAAGATCGCCAGGCGCGTGCGCGGGCCGAGGCGCGCGGCCACCCGCTCGACCAGCACGGTTTCGCTCGCCAGCGGCAACGGGATCTCGACCTCGACGAGCCGGGCGCCGCTGCGCGCCGCGACGTAGCGCGCCGCTTTGGCGACGGCGCCGTAGCCGAGGCTCGTCACCAGGATCTCGTCGCCCGGGGCGAAATCGAGCGAGCGCAGCACCGCGTTGCAGCCGGCGGTGGCGTTGTCGACGAAGACGATATCGGCCGGACGCGCGCCGAGTTGCTCGCCAAGCGCCGCCGCGGCCTGACGCAGCGCCGGCGCGAGCTCGCGGCTGAAGAAGCGCATCGGGTTGCGCTCGATGCGCCGGCGCCAGGCATCCTGCTCCTGCCGCACGGCATCGGGCGTCACCCCATAACCGCCATGGTTGAGATAGGTAATGGCGGGATCGAGCGGCCATAAGCCGCGCAGCGCCGCGCCCCACTCCGCCGGCGCGGGGCTCACGCCGGTGGCGGCAGGGCTGGCGAGGGCAGGGCTTTCTGGCGCGGGCTCCGGCATGGTCTTATGCTCGGGCATCTTTGCCGCCCCCGGAGCGGGGTTCAAGGGTGGCGAGCGGCGCCGGACTACCTATCTCTGATACGTAGTCCATCGGAAATTCGCCCTTTTGCCAGGAGGTTTGCCATGCCCGTCGCCGAGATCCTTCACCAGAAAGGCCAGCACGTCTCGACCGTGCGGTCGGTCGACAGCGTCGAAGCGGCGATCCGCATGCTCTACGAGCAGCGCATCGGCGCGCTGGTGGTGGTGGATCGCTGGGGCAAGCTCGTCGGCATGTTCTCCGAGCGCGACGTCCTCCATGCCCTCGCCCAGCATGGCGCCGAAGCGCTGGGCTACGAGGTGCACGAGCTGATGACCCCGGACGTCACCACGTGCACGCCGGAGGATCGCATCGACGAGGTGATGAAGGTGATGACCGCGCACCGGTTCCGCCATCTGCCGGTCATGGAGAACGGCCAGCTCGTCGGCCTCGTCAGCATGGGCGATCTGGTGAAGCACCGCCTCGACGAGAAGGAGCAGGAGGCGGCGGTGCTGCGCGACATCACCCGGGCACGGCGCTAACGAGCGAGCTCGGTGGTCCAGCCCCCTCTCCGCCCCTTGGGGCGGAGAGGGTTGGGGTGAGGTGGGGTTGCGCCCTCAGTTCCTATCACGCCGATGCGCGCACCCACCTCATCCTAAATCCTTCTCCGCCCTCAAGGGCGGAGAAGGACTTGTACTGAGCGTCTAATACCGGTATCAGCGCCGCCGCCATGCGCGTCGACGCCTTCGATTTCGAGCTGCCGAAGCAGCTGATCGCCGACCGGCCCGCCGAGCCGCGCGACGCGGGGCGGCTGCTGCTGGTGGGGTCGGCGCTCGAGGATCGGCAGGTGCTCGACCTGCCGCGCTTGCTGCGGCGCGGCGATCTGCTGGTGGTGAACGATACGCGGGTGATCCCGGCGCGGCTCCGGGGCGCGCGCGGGGCGTCGCGGATCGAGGTGACGCTGCATCGCGATCTCGGCGACGGAAGCTGGCGCGCCTTTGCCAAAGGCGCGAAGCGGCTGAAGCCCGGCGATCGCCTCGTCTTCGGCGCGGATTTTGCGGCCGAGGTCACGGCCAAGCACAGCGAGGGCGATATCGGCTTGCGCTTTGCCGTGACCGGCGAGCGCTTCCGCACGGCGCTGGCGCGCTTCGGCAGCATGCCGCTGCCGCCCTACATCAAGCGCGCCGCCGGCGGCGATGCGCGCGACCGCGAGGACTACCAGACGATCTTCGCCGCCCAGGAGGGCGCGGTCGCTGCGCCCACGGCCGGTCTGCATTTCACCCCGCGGCTGCTCGCGGCGCTCGAGGCCGCCGGCATCGAGCGAGCCACCGTGACGCTCCATGTCGGCGCCGGTACCTTCCTGCCAGTCAAAGCCGAGGATACGCGCGACCACAAAATGCACAGCGAATGGGGCTTCATCGCCGCCGAAACGGCGGAACGCATCAATGCCGCCCGCGCCCGCGGCGGCCGCGTCGTCGCCATCGGCACCACCAGCCTGCGCCTGCTCGAGAGCGCCGCCGCGGCAGACGGCAGGCTGCGGCCCTTTGCCGGCGAGACATCGCTCTTCATCACGCCCGGTTATCGCTTCCGCGCCATCGACCTGCTGCTCACCAATTTCCACCTGCCGCGCTCCACCCTCTTCATGCTGGTCGCGGCTTTCGCCGGGCTCGAGCGGATGAAGCAGGCTTATGCCCATGCGATCGCCGAGCAGTACCGCTTCTTTTCGTATGGCGACGCCACTTTGCTATATCCGGAGCGATGATCCCGGATTTTGCCTTCACTCTGCTGGCGCGCGACGGCGCGGCGCGGCGCGGCCGGATGGCGACGGCGCATGGCGCGGTCGAGACGCCCGCCTTCATGCCGGTCGGCACCGCCGCGACGGTGAAGGCGATGCGCCCCGAGGACGTCGCCGCGACCGGCGCCGAGATCATCCTCGGCAACACCTATCACCTGATGCTGCGGCCGGGGGCGGAGCGCATCGCCGCGCTGGGCGGGCTGCATCGCTTCATGAACTGGCCGCGCGCCATCCTCACCGACAGCGGCGGCTTCCAGGTCATGTCGCTGGCGAAGCTGCGCGAGATCGATGAGAGCGGCGTCACCTTCCGCTCGCATCTCGACGGCAGCCGCTTCACGCTGTCGCCGGAGCGCTCGATGGAGATCCAGCGCCTGCTCGGCGCCGACATCACCATGGCCTTCGACGAATGCACGCCGTTTCCCGCCGAGGAAGAACAAGCGCGATCGTCCATGGAGCTGTCGATGCGCTGGGCCGAGCGCTCGAAAGCCGCCTATCAAGCGCGGCGCGGCCATGCGCTGTTCGGCATCGTCCAGGGCAGCATCTATGACGAGCTGCGCCTCGCCTCGGCGACGGCGCTGCGCGCCATCGGCTTCGACGGCTTTGCCGTGGGCGGGCTTGCGGTCGGCGAAGGCCAGGAGCGTATGTTCAGGGTGCTCGACGCGACGGTGCCGGCGCTGCCCGAGGACCGGCCGCGCTATCTCATGGGCGTCGGCAAGCCGGCCGACATAATCGGCGCGGTGCGGCGCGGCATCGACCTCTTCGATTGCGTGCTGCCGACGCGCTCGGGCCGCACCGCGCAAGCCTTCACCCGGCGTGGCACGGTCAATCTGCGCAATGCGCGGCACGCCGCCGATCCGCGGCCGCTCGACCCCGATTGCGTCTGCGCTACCTGCAGCCAATACAGCCGCGCCTATCTCCATCATCTCGTGCGCGCCGAGGAGATCCTCGCGCCGATGCTGTTGACCCAGCACAATCTCCGCTACTATGCGGATCTCATGGCCGAGCTGCGCGGCGCCATCGAGGCCGGCCGGTTCGATGCCGTCGCCGCGCGCCTTGCCGCCCGCGAGGCGGAAGGCGACATCCCGCCGCTTTAGGAGCTTGGTGCCCATGGCGAAGCCTCGTCTGACGCAGCTTGGCCGCAAGACCGCGCTGCCGGCGTCGCCCGAGGCGGCGCAATTGGAGCGGGTTCCCAACCCCGAGCCGAGCGAAACCTATCTGGTGCGCTTCACCTGCCCGGAATTCACCGCGCTTTGCCCGATCACCGGCCAGCCCGATTTCGCGCATCTCGTCATCGATTACGTGCCGCGGCGCTGGCTGGTCGAGAGCAAGTCGCTGAAGCTGTTCCTCGGCGCCTTCCGCACTCACGGCGCCTTCCACGAGGCGTGCACGCTGATGATCGCGCGCCGCCTCGTCGGCGTGCTGACACCGCGCTGGCTGCGGATCGGCGGCTATTGGTATCCGCGCGGCGGCATGCCGATCGACGTCTTCTACCAGACCGGAACGCCGCCGCGCGGCCTCTGGCTTCCCGACCAGGGCGTCACCCCTTATCGCGGGCGCGGGTGATCCCGGGTCTTGGCGCTGCAAGGACACCTGTCGTGGACGCAGCCATCGATATCAAAACCGCGATCCGTGACGAGGCCCTGCGCCTCGGCTTCGATGCGGTCGGATTTTCTCCGGCGCGGCTCGGCGCGGCCGCGCGCATGCATCTGATGGAGTTTCTGCGGCAGGGATATCACGGCGATATGGGCTGGCTCGCCGCACGTGCCGAGCAGCGCGCCGATCCCAAAACGCTGTGGCCCGAAGCCAAGAGCGTGGTCGTGCTCGGCCTCAATTACGCGCCGGCGGAGGATCCGCTGGCGGTGCTGGACGCGCGCGAGCGCGGCGGCATCTCGGTCTACGCCCAAGGCCGCGATTACCACGACATCGTCAAGTCGCGCCTCAAAGCGCTGGCGCGCTTCATCGCGGCGCGCTGGCCCGGCGCACTCAAGCTCTTCGTCGACACCGCGCCGGTGATGGAGAAGCCGCTCGCGGAAAGCGCGGGGATCGGCTGGCAGGGCAAGCACACCAATCTCGTCTCGCGCGGCTTCGGCTCCTGGCTCTTCCTCGGCGAGATTTATCTCGCGCTCGACCTGCCGCCCGACACGGCCGAAACGGATCATTGCGGCGCCTGCCGGCGCTGTCTCGAGATCTGCCCCACCGCCGCCTTTCCCGCGCCCTATCGCCTCGATGCCAGGCGCTGCATCTCCTACCTCACCATCGAGCATAAAGGCCACATCGGCGCCGCGTTGCGCCCGCTCATCGGCAACCGCATCTATGGGTGCGACGATTGCCTTGCGGTTTGCCCCTGGAACAAATTCGCCCGGCCGACGCGCGAGCCCGGCTTTGCCCCGCGCACCGGCGCATCGGCACCGCTGCTCGCCGAGCTGGCGCGGCTCGACGATGCCGGTTTCCGCCAGCGCTTCTCCACCTCGCCGGTGAAGCGCATCGGCCGCGACCGCTTCTTGCGCAATGTGCTTATCGCCATCGGCAATAGCGGCGAGTCCAGCCTCCTCGATGCGGTGCGGCCGCTCCTCGGCGATGCCTCGCCGCTCGTCCGGGCCATGGCGGTCTGGGCGCTAAAGCGGCTCGCCGACCAGACCGAAGCGGCGGCACGGCGCGACGTGCACCTCGCGCAGGAGACGGACGCCGCGGTGCGCGAGGAATGGCAGAGCCGGGTTTGAACGCAGCACGCGGAACCAAAGACGCCTGATACGCCGTCCAAGGTCGTCTGTGCTTGGCGTCTTCAAACTATCGCCCGGGAGGACTACCTTCCCCGAAGAGATGGGAGAGAGACTCTGAGCAGGAGAAGGCAATGACCGAGAAGACCGATTGGCGCTATGACGGCGTGCGCGTGGTCAAGGGCTCGGAGCTCGACGCCAACACCGCGCAGACGCCGGGCATGAACCGTGCGGCGGCGATCACGTATGCAAGCGCGGGCGCGCAGAAGCTGTGGGCCGGAACCGTGACGATCCACGCCAACGCCAAGACCGGCGCCCATCACCATGGCGAGGTCGAAAGCGTCATCTATGTGGTGAAGGGCAAGGCGCGCATGCGCTGGGGCGAGAAGCTCGAATTCATGGCCGAGGCCGGGCCCGGCGATTTCATCTATGTCCCGCCTTACGTGCCGCATCAGGAGATCAATGCGAGCAGCAAGGAGCCGCTCGAATGCGTGCTGTGCCGCAGCGGCCAGGACCCGGTCGTGGTCAATCTCGACATCACGCCGATCGAGCCACCCGAGGAAGTGCGCTGGATCGACCCGATCCACAAGCACTAGGAGCAGCTCTGCGCGGTCAATGCTTGATCTGCTTATGAAATAGGCAATAAAAATCAGCGTGATTTAATAAAAACTCAAGCTTCCCGGCACATTCTGTGCGGCGCGATCGGGGGATCGTCCACGTCCGGGAGAGGGCCGTGACAGAGCCGGAACGGATCATCACGCTGTCGCATCGCGTCGGCGAAATCGCCGACGACAAAATCGACTTGATCAACCGCATCACCAGCGAGACCAAGATCCTGGCGCTCAACGCGCTGATCGAGGCGGCACGCGCCGGCGATGCGGGCCGGGGCTTCGCCGTCGTGGCCAACGAGGTGAAGGCGATCTCGGAGCGCATCACCGGCGTCGCAAGTGAGCTCTCGACCGAGCTTGCCGGCTCGATCGGCGAGCTCAAGGAGCTGGGCCAGCGCATGGTGCAGCAGATCCGCGGCCAACGCCTCGCCGATCTGGCGCTCAATATGATCGAGATCATCGACCGCAACCTCTATGAACGGTCCTGCGACGTGCGCTGGTGGGCGACCGATGCGGCGATCGTCGCCGCGCTCGAGACGCCGGGCGCCGACAGCGCGCGCCATGCCACCGAGCGCCTGGGTGTCATCCTCAACAGCTATACCGTCTATCTCGATCTCTGGGTCGCCGATGCCGGGGGCCGCGTTCTCGCCAATGGCCGCCCGCAGCACTATCCCGGAGTCGTCGGGTCGACGGTTGCCGAGACGCACTGGTTCAAGGCGGCGATGGCGACGCGCACGGGCGACGATTACGCCGCGCTCGATGTCGACGAGATGCCGGGGCTGAACGGCGCTCAGACCGCAACCTATGTCACCGCGGTTCGCGAGGGCGGCCTCGCTCAGGGCAAACCGATCGGCGCGCTCGGCGTTTTCTTCGATTGGCGCCCCCAGGCCGCCGCCGTCGTCAAGGGCGTGCGCCTCAGCGAAGAGGAGCGGCAGCGCACCCGCTGCCTCATCCTCGATGCCCAACGTCGCGTTATCGCCGCCTCGGATGACAATGGCCTGTTGCGCGAGCGCTTCGAGCTTAGGGGTAGTGGCCGCGACGGCTTCTATGGCGCCGAGGACGCCAGCATGGTGGGCTATGCGCTGACGCCGGGCTATGAGACCTATCGCGGGCTTGGCTGGTATGGCGTCGTGGCTCAGCGCTCGGCGGCGCGCGCCCCGGCAGTGGAAGCGGTTGCGTCGGGCGAGGCTTCGCGCTAGTTTTGCGGCGATGATGAGAGTGCAGCCACGATCCCCTTCCGGGCGCTATTGGCGCCGCTGGTTCATCCCGGCGGCCTAGGTTCGCGCATCTCGTCGTAGACACCGAAGCCGCCCCGATCCGAGGCGGCTTTCGCGTTTCAGCATTCTCTCTCGCTCACAGCGTCGAATATCCGCCAACGGGACGGCTTCCGATAAAGGAGGCTGACGATGAATGATTTCGACGTCGTGACGGGGCCGTCGCCGGGGAGCGTGGCGGCGAGGATTGCGCCGGCGGTGGTGCCGGCGCGCGAGGTTGAAAAAGATGAGGGCGCTGGCGCGGAAGCTAGTCCGAACGATGCGGCTTCCGCGATTGCTGCGCAATCGCTGCCGCCGCCGCGGACGAGCGCGCTGAGCGCGCTCGCCGAGAGGGGGGAGGGGGAAAGCGCTACGCCGAGCGAGCCGCCTTGAGCAGGTCGGAGAGTTTTCGGGTGGGATCGGCCAAGTGTTCGCGGGGGAGAGCTGCGCGCAGGGCGACGAGCCGGCGTAGCACCGCCATGTCGCGGCCGTTGTTGACGGTAATCGCCGCGGCGATGCGGGTTTCGGCGTCGAGGCCGAGCAGCGTGAAGCCGCCGCTTGCGGGATCGCGGCGCTCGATCATGTCGAGCCCCGGCTCGAAGAGGCCCAGCACCTGGATGTTGCAATCATACTGGTCGGTCCAGAGCCAGGGCAGCTCGGCATAGGCGTCGCCGGCGCCGAGCATGGCGGCGGCGACCACGGCCGCCTGGTTCAGCGCGACCTGCCAGGATTCGACGCGGATGGCGCGGCCGAGCAGCGGATTGTCGTGCCGTGTCGCATCGCCGGCGGCGAAGATATCGGGATCGCTGGTGCGGCCCTGGACATCGACGCGGATGCCGTCCTCGACCGCGAGCCCTGCCGCCTCGGCCAGCGCCGTGTTCGGCACGGCGCCGATGCCGGCAATGACCAGATCGGCGGGATAGGAGCGGCGCCGGGTCTCGACCAGCGGCCTGCCGTCGGCACCGCGCGCGATGCCAAGCAGCCGCGCCTCGAGCTCGAATTCGACGCCATGCCGCTCATGCAGCGCACGGACGAAATCGCTCACCGGCGCCGGAACGCCGCGGCTCATCAGGCGCGGCGCCATCTCCAGCACCGTCACTTTCGCACCGCGCTTGGTCGCCGAGGCGGCAATCTCGAGTCCGATGAAGCCGCCGCCGATCAGCACCAGCTCGAGTCCGGGCCGCAGGGCGGCCCGGATCGCTTCGGCATCGGCGAGGCTGCGGAGATAATGGATCGGAACATTCGCCAGCGCGTCGGGCAGCGTACGGCCGCGGCAGCCCGTCGCCAGCAGCAGCTGGTCGTAAGGAACACGCTCGCCGCCGGCGAGCTCAACCGATTTGCGCGCGCGATCGATGGCGCGGGCGGGCGTGCCGAGCTTCAGGCGGATGCGCTGCTCGGCATAGAAGCTCTCGGGCTTGAGCCAGAGCCGCGCCGGGACGAGCCCCTCGGTGATGAAGCCCTTGGACAGCGGCGGCCGGTCGTAAGGCGGATGCGGCTCGTCACCGATCAGGGTGATCTCCGCCTCGGGCGCTTTCTGGCGCAACACTTCCGCCGCCCGCATGCCCGCGGGCCCGGCACCGATGATGACGAGGCGGAGCGCCATGGATGTTCGACCTCAGCAGATCAGCGCGCACATTCCCTCTCCCCTTGCGGGAGAGGGCGTTCAATGCAGATGGACGTACTCGTACGCCACCGGCAGGTTGTTGATGCCGCGCTCGGGCGGCGCGATCCAGGCGGCCATCTTGCCAGGCTCGGCGACGCGGTGCATCAGGCTCCTGATGAAGCCGCGATCGCTCTCGGAGGGCAGCCAGCCCGCGAGCTTCGCCTGGTACTCCGCCGCGGGGATGAGGCGGCCTTCGGGATCGACCGGCTGGTTCGCCCAAACGCCGATGCTGCGGCGGAAGCGCTCGCTCGGCAGCTTCAGCTCCTGGGCATAGCCGGCCTTGGCGACGAGGCGGCTCCAGCGTTTCACGCCGATCTCGCAATCCCGGATATAGGCGGTGCGCGTCACCTCATTCATCGCATTGCGCATCGGCACCTCTTCGGTTGTAACGCCGCCTTTGCCATCGGGCGTCTCGAGGCGGAAGCTGCCGTCGCGGCAGAGGTGATCGGGATAGTTCGCCTCGTCGGGCCGGCCCTTGATGCCGGTGGCGAAATAGCTCGCCGCGTTCGATGAGTTCTCGGCGCCGAAGAGATCGAGCGAGGAGCTGAACCAGAAATTGAGATAGCGCTGCATCGTCGGCAGGTCGATGGCGCCTTTGGCGCGGATCGCCGCCGGATCCTCGGTGCCGAGCTCCTTCATCACTTCGAGCGTGCGGCGGATGACGCGGCCGATGCCGGTCTCGCCGACGAACATGTGATGCGCCTCTTCCGTCAGCATGAAATTGCAGCTGCGCGACAGCGGGTCGAAGCTGCTTTCGGCGAGGCTCTTCAGCTGGAACTTGCCGTCGCGGTCGGTGAAATAGGTGAACATGAAGAAGGAGAGCCAGTCGCTGATCGGCTCGTTGAAGGTGCCGAGGATGCGCGGCTTGTTGCGGTCGCCGGAATGGCGCGCCAGCAGCTCCTCCGCCTCCTCGCGCCCGTCGCGGCCGAAATAGGCGTGCAGCAGATAGACCATCGCCCAGAGATGGCGCCCTTCCTCGACATTGACCTGGAAGAGGTTGCGCAGATCGTAAAGCGACGGGCAGCTATGACCCAGCAGCCGCTGCTGCTCGACCGAAGCGGGCTCGGTGTCACCTTGCGTAACGATCAGGCGGCGCAAGGTCGAGCGGTGCTCGCCCGGCACCTGCTGCCAGACCGGCTTGCCGTATTCGTCGCCGAAGCCGATGCGGCGATCCGGGATGGCATCGGCCAAGAAGATGCCCCAGCGATAGTCCGGCATCTTCACCGTGCCGTAGCTCGCCCAGCCCTTGGCGTCGACCGAGGTCGCGGTGCGGAGATAGACATCGGCGTCGAGAAAATCGCTCGGGCCGAGCTCGCGCCACCAATCGAGGAAATGCGGCTGCCAATGCTCGAGCGCGCGCTGCAGCGTGCGGTTCTCGGCGAGATCGACGTTGTTCGGGATACGCTCTTGATAGTCGATCGCCATGTCAGACCCTTTCCCATTTGAACGGCGGCTTCGTGCCGCTGCCGAACAGTTTCAGCGCGCCCTGCTCGCCGACCGCATTGGGCCGGTTGAAGATCCAGTTCTGCCAGGCCGAGAGCCGGCCGAAGATGCGCGTCTCCATCGTCTCCGGCCCGGCAAAGCGCAGATTGGCCTCGAGGCCGGTGAGCGCGTCGGGCGAGAGGCTGGCGCGCTCTTCGACGGCAAGCCGGATCTCGTCCTCCCAGTCGAGCGCGTCGGGCGCGAAGGTGACGAGGCCAAGCGCCTGCGCGTCTTCTGCCGCGAGCTGCTCGCCTTGCTTTGCCGCGAGCGCCGCCACCGGCGCTTCCTCGCCACAAAAGCGCGTCGCCAGGCGCGAGAGCCCGTTCACCATCGGGAAGGGACCGAAATTGGCGGCGGAGAGGGTAAGCCGTGGCGCGTCATTGTCGCCCGATTCGAGCGCCAGCATGTAAGAGCGATCGGCGGCCAGCGCCAATTCGAGCAAGGTGCCGGCAAAGCACGAGCCCTGATCGATGATGGCAAAGAGGCTGCGCGAGGAGACGTCGAGCCGCGCCAAGGTGCGGCGCAGGAAGCCGAGGGTCTCGCGCACGAACCAGTTGGACGCGTTGGCCAGCATCGCCTTGTCGCTGGCGAGCACGGACGCGACCGAGCCGCGCGTCTTCAGCAGCAAGGTGCCGAGCTCGAGCTCGTTGACGCGCAGCATGAGGATGGCGTCGTCGAGCTCGCGCGCCATGGCGAGCGGCCACCACGCCGCGCCCATCGCTTCGATCGCCGCCACGCTGTCCGGCGCGGCTTCGGCGGGCCCCGTGACTGTGAGCGTCGCCACGCGCCGCTCGCGGTCGAACGCGACATCAACCCAGCGATAGTGATAGCCCTTGTCGTCGATGCGGCGCTCGAGCGGCCGCAGCGCGACGCCGTTGACGCCGTCGGGCCGCGCGCTTTGCGCCGCGAGCGCGCGGGCGCGGGTTTCGACCAGCGCGGCAAAGCCCGCCGGCGGCGCCGAATGATCGACGAGCTTCCATTGCTTGGCGCGATCGGCGCGCACGCCCTCCGCCGTCGTGCAGAAGACATCGGCGAGATCGCGCCGCACCTTGCGCTTGTCGACGAGTCGGGTGAGGCCGCCTGTGCCGGGCAGCACGCCGAGCAGCGGCACTTCCGGCAGGCTCACCGTCGAGGAGCGGTCGTCGACCATGACGATCTCGTCGCAAGCCAGCGCCACCTCGTAGCCGCCGCCGGCGCAAGTGCCGTTGAGCGCGGCGAGGAATTTGAGGCCGCTGCCGCGGCTCGACTCCTCGATACCGTTCCGCGTCTCGTTGGTAAATTTGCAGAAATTGACCTTCCAGGCATGCGGCGAGGTGCCGAGCATGTAGATGTTGGCGCCGGCGCAGAACATGCGCTCCTTGCCGGAGGTCAGCACCACGCATTTCACCTGCGGATGCTCGAAGCGGATGCGGTTGAGCGCGTCGTGCAGCTCGATATCGACACCGAGATCGTAGGAATTCAGCTTGAGCTTATAACCGGGCTTGATGCCGCCATCCTCGGCCACATCGAGCACGAGACGCGCCAATGCCCCTTCGACCTCGAGCCGCCAGTGCTTGTAGCGCTCGGGATGGCTGTCGAACGTAATCATTGCACCTCCGCCCTTTATTAAGAGGCAGTATAATGCATGTTTATGATCTGTCAAGCAGTATGATGCAGTAAAGTGCAGGGTACTCGAGAGCGGCTAGCAGCAACTTCAGCTTCCTCGGTCGGGACCGAATGGACAACCTATTGAGACTTCACAGCTAGCCCGAAGGGTGCGGCTCTCGCGATTGCCGGGCGTTCGCCTTGACTACCCCGCCACTGCCGCTTTCAGCTCCGCAAAGCTCTGCGCCGCCGTTTTGCCGGCGGTGTCGATGCGTGCATCGGCCTTGCTGTAGAGCGCGTTGCGGCCGGCGAGGATGCGGCGGAGGTCTTCCATCGCCTGCTCGTTCTCGGCCATGGGACGCGTGTCGCCTTGCGCGACGACGCGGCTCATATGCTCTTCGGGCGCGGCGGTGAGCCAGACCGTGTAGCAGGCCGAGAGCAGCAGATCGAAGGTCGCCGGCTCGGAGACGATGCTGCCGCCGGTGGCGATGACGGCGCGGTCGTAGCGCTCGATCACGCCTTCGAGCGCGCGGCGCTCATAGCGGCGATAGGCGGCCTGGCCGTAGAGGTCGAAGACTTCAGCGAGGTGCGTGCCGCTGTCGCGCTCGATCTCGCGGTCGAGCTCGATGAAGGGCACGGCGAGCGCTTTCGCCAGCATCGCGCCCAAGGTTGATTTGCCGGCGCCGCGCAGGCCGATGAGGGCGATGCGATGCCGCCGCTCACTCGCCACCGCGGCGCCGAAGGTCTCGCCCAAAAGCTTGCGCGCCTGCGCCAGATCCTTGGCCGGAAGCCGGCTCAGCGTCTGGATCAAGAGGGTGAGCTCGACCGGGCGATCAGGCTCCTCGCGCACGAGATCGCCGAGCGGCAGGCCCATGGCATGCGCAATCTGGCGCAGCAGCACGATCGAAATGTTGCCCTGCCCGGTTTCGAGCTGGGCGAGATAGCGCTCCGACACGTCGGAATCCCGCGCCAGGATCTTGCGCGTCATGCCGCGCCGCGCGCGCGCCTCGCGAATGCGCTCGCCGAGCAGGCGAAGATACTCCGCCTCGCCCAGAGCGCTCTCGCGCGGCTCAGGCGCGGCAGCCGCCTCGCGCTCCGCCTTCGCCTGCATCCTTTTGCCGGTCCCTTGCACTGACATGTATTATAATGCTTGCCTAGAGATTGGCATGCATTATAGTCGCTTTAGCCGGGGCGTCCAGCCCCGGCGAAGGCAAGGCGCGAGGAGATTCGGTGGCGGAGCGGCTGAGCATCCTGGTGGGGACGATGACCGGCACGGCGCAG
>DATJLU010000133.1:0-4204 GCA_035509275.1 Allostellaceae bacterium
TCTTCATCGCCGCCAACCTGAACCGCGACGGCGGCCCCGACAACCTCTACGACCCCGAGAACGGCTACAAAGAGCAGTATCGGAAGATTTGGGGGAAATAGCAGCAAGATCGAGTCCTGGTTCACCCCCCTCCCAACCCTCCCCCTCAAGGGGGGAGGGGATTTCATATTTCATTTCGTCTTGGATAGAGCCCCCTCCCCCCTTGAGGGGGAGGGTTGGGGTGGGGGGTGTTGCTACCCCGCCCTAACCGGCCAGCGGCCGAACGGCACCACCTTGTTGTCGATGTCGTGGCCGATATCGGCGCGGCCGAGATAGGAAATGCCGGCGCGCGCGCACCAATGCTGCGCCACTTCCTCTTCGGTCGCGCCGAAAGCCGGCTCGTTCGGCGGGATGGCGCTGCAGCGGCCGAGCCGGATGCCGGCGACGCGGCGCAGCGCCGGCGTGCTGGTGATGTGGAAGAAGGACCGGTCGATGCGGTACATGTGCTCGGCCACCTCCTCGAGCATCAGCACATGGCCGGCGAGCTCCGGCTGCAGCGGCGTGCCGATGAGATGGCTGAGCACGGTGATATTGAACGCCGCGCTCGGCGTCTCCGCCGAGACCGTCGGCTCGAGCGCGCCCGGCGCGCCGTCGACGAGGAAAGCGAGCGCCCGCGCGACGGCAGCGTCGCCGGCGGGACGCAAGAGATCGACGGGCATCGGGCCATGCGCCAGGCGGGCGAAACCGGCGCCGTAAAGCGCGGCCAACAGCGCGCCGCCGTCGCTATAGCCGAGATAAAGCTTGTTCCGGGCGGTCTCGGTCAGCCGGGGCAGCACGCGATCGACCAGACGGCACGCGCCGTAGCCGCCGCGCGCGAACCACACCGCGTCGATGGCCGCATCATTCGCCATCTCGACAAAGGCGGCGGCGCGCGCCGAATCGTCGCCGGCGAAATGCCCGGCGGAGAGGAAGCATTGCGGATGGAAGCGAAGCGCCGGCGGATGCGTGGGATAAAGTGTCGCAGCGAGCGCCGCGACCTTGTCGGCGAGGGCCGGCTCGATGCGCGAGCCCGGCGCCACGACGCCGATCGTGAAGCTGCCGTCGCCCATCGATGTCCGGAGATCCTCGCTCGCTTGTCACGCCGCAACGCGAATTGTAGCTTCCGCCCATGCACCGAGACAGGCCTTATTTCTTCTGCGGCATCGGCGGCAGCGGCATGCTGCCGCTCGCGCTCATCCTGCGCGCCGAAGGCTGCGTTGTTTCCGGCTCGGACCGCGCGCTCGACCAGGGGCGGACGGCGCCGAAATTCGAGTTCCTGCGCCAGCGCGGCATCGCGCTCTATCCGCAGGACGGCAGCGGCGTCATCGGCCCCGAGCTCATCGTCGTCATCTCCGCGGCCGTCGAGGAGCAGGTGCCGGACGTGCAGGCGGCGCGCCGCGCCGGCGCAACGCTGCTGACGCGCGCCGCGCTGCTGGCCGAGCTGTTCAACGCCGCGCCGCAGCGCATCGGCGTCGCCGGCACCAGCGGCAAATCGACGACCACCGGCATGATCGGCTGGATCCTCTATGCCACCAGGCGGGAGCCGACGATCATGAACGGTGCGGTGATGAAGAACTTCATCACGCCGGATATTCCCTTCGCCAGCGCCGTCGTCGGCAAAGGCGGGATTTTCGTCAGCGAGGTGGATGAAAGCGACGGCTCGATCGCGCAGTTCAGGCCCGGCATCGCCGTCCTCAACAACATCGCGCTCGACCATAAATCGATGGACGAGCTGCGCGCGCTGTTTCGCGACTTCGTCGCCAAAGCGGCAACCGCGGTGCTCAATCTCGACAATGACGAGACCGCCGCGCTCGCCGCGACGCTCGCGCCGGGAAAAGCGATCACCTACAGCCTGCGCCGGCCGGAGGCCGATCTGCTGGCGACGGAGATCGCGCCCGCGCCCGATGGAATCGCGTTCGTGCTGCGCCGACGCACCGATGGACGTGCGATCAAGGTGACGCTCGCCGTGCCCGGCCGCCACAACATCGCCAACGCGCTGGCCGCGCTGGCAGCGGCGCTGGCCGCGGGCGTGCCGCTGGACGAGGCGGCCGAAGCGCTCGGCCGCTTCAGCGGCACGCGGCGCCGGCTTGAGCGCGTCGGCAGTGCCGGCGGCGTCACGGTGATCGACGATTTCGCCCACAATCCCGACAAGATCGCGGCGAGCTTGGCGACGCTGCATGATTTTCCCGGCCGGCTCCTCGTCATGTTTCAGCCGCATGGCTATGGCCCGCTGCGCAAGATGAAGGCCGAATTCATCGACTGCTTCGCGCGGCATCTCGGCGCGAGCGACGTGCTGGTAATGCCGGAGCCCGCCTATTTCGGCGGCACGGTCGACCGCAGCATCGGCAGCGCCGACATCGCCGCCGGCATCGTCGCGCGCGGTCATGCGGCCGAGGTTTTCGCCGACCGCGCCCGCTGTGGCGAAACCCTCGCCGCGCTGGCGCGCGCCGGCGACCGCATCGTCATCATGGGCGCGCGCGACGATACGCTCTCGCTCTTCGCCGAGGATCTGCTCGCGACCTTGCGGCGGCGGCAGAGCGGCGCGGCTTAGCCTTTATACTCCGCGATATAGAGCCCGGCGCTGAAATCGGTGAAATAGACGAGGCCGTTGCGATCGACGAAGACATCGGCCGAATGGAGGACGCGCGGGCGGTTGGGCCGGGGATCGACGAGCTTTTCCGGCGCCGGCGGCACGATGGCGCCGACCTCTACCGGGTGATATTGATCGCGGATGTCGAAGACGCGCACGCCCGCATTCTGATAGGTGGCGAAGATGAGCTCGGAGCTGACGAAGCTGCCGGGCCGGTTCTCATGGATGTTGTGCGGGCCGAAATGCCCGCCGACCTTGACGTAGTCTGTTTCGGACGGGGTCGGCATGGTCGCGATGCTGATCGGATTGCTCTTCTCGCGATTGTCGAAGACCCAGATCAGCTTCAGCCCGTCCTCCTGATTGTCGAGCACCGCCTCGTCAACGACGATGAGCAGCTCGCGGTCGGGGAGCGGCAAGGCGTTGTGCGTGCCGCCGCCATAGGGCGGGCACCACACCTTGCGCGTGATCAGCTTGGGCGCGCTGCGATCGGCAACATCGACAACGGCAAGGCAGGCATCGCGCCAGCTGCAATAGGCGATGTCGCCATGGACGATCGGATGATGGAGGCCGTAGCGGCCAAAAGGCGACGGCCAATGCGGCGTCTCGCCCGCAGCGAGGTTCATGCCGGGCAGCCAGAAGCGGCCCGCTTCGCGCGGCTTCGTCGGGTCGGCCATGTCGATGGTGATGAGGATGTAGTCGCTGAACCCGTCGAGCAGCGCCGAGGCATAGGCCCAGCGCCCGCCGACATACCAGCAGCGATGCAGGCCGCCGCCCTCGACCGGCAAAAAGCCGATCTGGCGCGGCGCGTCCGGCTTGGCGATGTCGTAGACGGCGAGACCCGCCGACCAGCTGCGTTTTTCCGGCGCGCCGGCATGGGCGTGAAGCGCCGCCTTGCCCTTGTAGTAGTTGCGCTCATCGGCGAAATCGGCTTGCGCGAACATGTCCTTGGCGTGGATCACCAGGAGCACATCCGCGTGCGCCTGGAGATGGATGTTCCAGGTGTTGGGCGGCGCCGCGACATAGGCGACGGGCTTGGGCGCGCGCGGCTCGCGAAGATCGAGGACGCTGAACCCCTTGGAGAACATGTGCCCGACATAGCCATAGCCGCGATGCACCATGAGCTGCACGCCATCGGCGCGCCCGCCCTGGTCGCTATGGCCGATGAGACGCATGTTGCGGGCATGCGTCGGCGCCGGAAGATCGCTCGCTGCCATCGGTTTGCCTCCCCTGTCGCCGGGCGTTACGCCGCCCCTGGCCGGCAGCATAGCACTGCGAACCGAGCACGCCCCGCGCCAAATTTGATCGGCGTTCCCGCAAAAACGCGGGGCTGCCCCGCGTCAACTCGGGCTAAAGCACGCCGCGGCGCGCGAGGTGGCGCAGCAGCGCGCGCGTGCCGAAATCCCAACGCGGTAGCCGGTCGCTGGTTTCGACGCGGTTGACGAGGGCGCCGAGCTTCGGCGAGGAGATGGTGACGATGTCGCCGCGCCGATGAGTGAAGCCCTGGCCTTTCTCGCCGCGATCCTCGGTCGGCGCGAACATCGTGCCGCAAAACAGCACGAAGCCGTCGGGATATTGATGCGCCGCGCCGATCGTCTG
>DATJLU010000134.1:0-7043 GCA_035509275.1 Allostellaceae bacterium
ACGCCGGGCGGCAGCTCGTCGCCGCGCTGCAGCTTCTCGACCTTGCTCTCGAAGCGCTGATTGAGGCGATCGATCGAATCATCCATCAGCTTCTTCAGCGCCTCGATATCGACCATGTGCTTGTCGTTGCGGATGCCGATCTGCCGCCACTGGCCGGGCGTGTATTCCGCCAGCACCGCCTCGGTGATCTTGATGCCGGCCTTGAGGCCCTTGGGTCCGCTCGCCACCTCCTGGCCGATGAGCAACTCCTTGAGCCGCGCATGGAAGCTGCGCTCGAGAATGGCACGCTCGTCGTCGCGGTCCTTGGCGAGGCGCTCGATCTCGGCGCGCTCGATGGCGAGCGCGCGCTCGTCCTTGTCGACGCCGCGCCGCGAGAAGACGCGCACCTCGACGATGGTGCCGGAAACGCCCGGCGGCAGGCGCAGGCTGGTGTCGCGAACATCCGACGCCTTCTCGCCGAAGATGGCGCGCAGCAGCTTCTCCTCCGGCGTCATCGGCGATTCGCCCTTGGGCGTCACCTTGCCGACCAGGATGTCGCCCGGCTTCACCTCGGCGCCGATATAGACGATGCCGGCCTCGTCGAGGTTCTTCAGCGCCTCTTCGCCGACATTGGGGATGTCGCGGGTGATCTCCTCCTGGCCGAGCTTGGTGTCGCGCGCCATCACCTCGAACTCTTCGATATGGATCGAGGTGAAGACGTCGTCGGAGACGATGCGCTCGGAGATGAGGATCGAATCCTCGAAGTTGTAGCCGTTCCACGGCATGAAGGCGCAGAGCACGTTGCGGCCGAGCGCGAGCTCGCCGAGCTGCGTCGACGGCCCGTCGCCGATGATGTCGCCGGCGCTGACGACGTCGCCGACCTTCACCAGCGGCCGCTGGGTGATGCAGGTGTTCTGGTTCGAGCGCTGGAACTTCAAGAGGTTGTAGATGTCGACGCCGGGCGCCGCCGCCGACGTCTCCTCGGTGGCGCGCACGACGATGCGCATGCCGTCGACCTGGTCGATGACGCCGGAGCGGCGGGCGATGATGGTGACGCCGCTGTCGCGCGCCACGGTCTCCTCCATGCCGGTGCCGACGAGCGGCGCCTCGGCGCGGATCAGCGGCACCGCCTGGCGCTGCATGTTGGAGCCCATCAGCGCGCGGTTGGCGTCGTCATTCTCGAGGAAGGGAATGAGCGCCGCCGCCACCGAGACGAGCTGCTTCGGCGAGACGTCGAGGAAGTCGATGTCCTGCGGCCGCGCCATGACGAAATCCCCGCCTTTGCGGCAATTGGTGAGGTCGGCCTTGATCCGGTCGGCATCGTCGACCTCGAGATTGGCCTGGGCGATGACGTAGCGGCCCTCCTCCATGGCGGAGAGATAGACCACCTCGTCCGTCACCTTGCCCTCATGGATGCGCCGGTACGGGCTCTCGATGAAGCCGTACTGGTTGACGCGGGCATAGGTGGCGAGGCTGTTGATGAGGCCGATATTCGGACCTTCCGGCGTCTCGATCGGGCAGATGCGGCCGTAATGCGTCGGGTGCACGTCGCGCACCTCGAAGCCGGCACGCTCGCGCGTGAGACCGCCCGGCCCCAGCGCCGAGAGCCGCCGCTTATGCGTGATCTCGGAGAGCGGGTTGGTCTGGTCCATGAACTGCGACAGCTGGGAGGAGCCGAAGAACTCGCGCACCGCCGCCGCCGCCGGCTTGGCGTTGATCAGATCGTGCGGCATCACCGTGTCGATCTCGACCGAGCTCATGCGCTCGCGGATGGCGCGCTCCATGCGCAGCAGGCCGACGCGGTACTGGTTCTCCATCAGCTCGCCGACCGAGCGCACCCGGCGGTTGCCGAGATGGTCGATGTCGTCGATCTCGCCGCGGCCGTCCTTCAGCTCGACCAGCACCTTGAGGATGGCGAGGATGTCCTCCTTGCGCAGCACCCGCACCGTGTCGGCGGTCTGCAGGCTGAGGCGCGAGTTCATCTTGACCCGGCCCACCGCCGAGAGGTCGTAGCGCTCGCTGTCGAAGAACAGGCTGTTGAAGAGCGCTTCCGCCGTCTCCAGGGTCGGCGGCTCGCCCGGGCGCATGACGCGGTAGATGTCGATAAGCGCATCCTCGCGCGTCGCATTCTTGTCGATGAGCAGCGTGTTGCGGATATAGGGGCCGACCGAGACATGGTCGATCGACAGCACCGGCAGCTCGCTGACCTGCCCGCCCTCGACCTGACCGATCAGCGTCTCGGTGATCTCGTCGCCGGCCTCGGCATAGATCTCGCCGGTCTCCTCGTTGACGATATCGACGGCGAGGTAGCGCCCGATCAGATCGTCCTTGGTGACGACGATCTCCTCGAGCCCCTCTTCGGCGAGCTTGCGCGCCTGGCGCGGCGTGATCTTCTCGCCGGCCTCGGCCCTCACCTTCCCGGTCTTGGCGTCGACCAGGTCATGCGCAAGCTTGACGCCGCGGAAGCGGTTGGGATCGAACGGCGCCTTCCAGCCCTTCTTGCCGTGGGTGAAGACCGTCGTGCTGTAGAAATAGGCGAGGATCTCCTCCTTCGACATGCCCTGCGCCTCGGCCGGCTGCACCGCCTTGCCGTCGGCGGCACGCGCCGCGCGCAGTTTCTCGGTCGCGGCGCCGTCGAGCGCGAAGAGCAGCGTCGTCACCGGCAGCTTGCGGCGCCGGTCGATGCGGACATAGAGGTGGTCCTTGGCGTCGAACTCGAAATCGAGCCACGAGCCGCGATAGGGGATGACACGCGCCGCGAACAGGTACTTGCCGGAGCTGTGCGTCTTGCCCTTGTCGTGATCGAAGAACACGCCCGGCGAGCGATGCATCTGCGAGACGATGACGCGCTCAGTGCCGTTGATGATGAAGGTGCCGTTCTTGGTCATGAGCGGCATGTCGCCCATGTAGACGTCCTGCTCCTTGATGTCGCGGATCGAGCGCGAGCCGGTGTCCTCGTCGACGTCCCAGACGACGAGGCGCAGGGTGACCTTGAGCGGCGCGGCGAAGGTGATGCCACGCTGTTGACACTCTTCGACGTCATACTTCGGCTGCTCGAGCTCGTAGCGGACGAATTCGAGCCGCGCCCGGTCGGAGAAGTCGCGGATGGGGAAGACCGACTTGAAGACTTCCTGCAGCCCGACGCTATGACGCTGCTCCGCCAGCCCGTCCATCTGCAGGAAATGGTCGTACGAGCTCTTCTGCACCTCGATGAGGTTGGGCATCGGCGCCACCTCGGGAATGCGCCCGAAGCTCTTGCGGATGCGCTTGCGACCCGTAAACGACTTAGCCATGGATGACCCTCACCTTTGCACCTGGGCGCGCCGCCGCGGCGGCGGCGCGATAAGACCGAAACGACAAACCGCTGCGTCGACGCGCCGCACCGGCGACGCATCGCGCAGGACCACGGGCCGGCAGGCGCGCTCGCGCGCCCCGGCTGGAAAACCGGCGGCCGGACGCGCCTCGGGCGCAAGCGCCCGGCGCGTCCGACAGCCCAACCATCGGCAGCTTACTTGACCTCGACAGTCGCACCCGCCTCTTCGAGTTGCTTCTTGAGCTTCGCCGCCTCGTCCTTATTGACGCCCTCTTTGACCGCCTTCGGCGCGCCTTCGACCAGGTCTTTCGCCTCTTTGAGGCCAAGACCGGTGATCGCACGCACCTCCTTGATGACGTTGATCTTTTTCTCGCCGGCGGCGGCCAGGACGACGTTGAACTCCGTCTTCTCGGCCGCTGCCGCCGGAGCGCCGCCCGCCGCCGCGGCACCGCCGACGGCGGCCACCGCGACCGGCGCCGCCGCCGATACGCCCCACTTCTCCTCAAGCTTCTTCGAAAGCTCCGCCGCCTCGATGACGGTGAGCGCCGAGAGCTCGTCGACCAGTTTATCCAGATTAGCCATGATGTTTGTACTCCTGGGAACTTTACAAGGGTTTCAACGCGTCAGGCGGCCTCGCCCTTCTTCGCATGGGCCTGAAGCACGCGGGCGATCTGCCCGCCCGGCGCCTGCAGCACCGCGGCGATCCGTGTCGCCGGGGTCTGCAGCAAGCCGAGCAGTTTCGCCCGGAGCTGATCGAGTGACGGCAAGGTAGCGAGGGATTTGACCCCCTCGGCGTCGAGCTGCTGTTCGTTGAGGCCACCGCCCACGATCCGCAACTTGTCGTTCTTGTTGGCGAACTCGACGGCTACCTTCGCCGCGGCCACCGGATCGCGCGAAAAAGCGATCGCGGTCGGTCCGGTGAACATCGGCGAGAGTCGCTCGAATTTCGTGCCTGCGAGAGCGCGGCGCGCGAGCCGGTTCTTCGTCACTTTGAAGCTGGCACCGGCTGCCCGCATCTGGCGGCGCAAGTCCGTCACCTCCTCGACCGTCATGCCGGTCTGATGGGTGATGACGACGCAAGCGGTCTCCGACAGAGCCTGCTGCAGCGAGGTGACCAGATCCTGCTTTTGTGACCGGTCCACTCTCCGTCTCCACTATGGTCCCCTTGCGGGGACCGGTTGCACGAGGGCACCGAAATGCCCGTTCGCCTGTCCCAGAAGTCGACCCGCGGGAACTCCCCGCGGTCTCGAACTCCCGTCTCATGCCGGCGCCCCTCTGGGCCTTAAGCCGGCGGCGACGCCGGCACCTGCAATCTCGGACAGGATCGAGATGACCCGGCTCCCCGAAAGGAGCCCGACCACCCCTACGCCGTCCCGCCATTGCCGGCGGAACGGCGATCTCTCATTCCCCGCCGCTCACCCGGCGAGGCCTTGAATCTCCAATTTGAGGCCCGGCCCCATGGTGGAGCTGAGGCTCACCTTCTTGATGAAGGTGCCTTTGACCCCCGTCGGCTTCGCCCGGCTGATCGCGCCGACGAAGGCCTGCACATTCTCGAGGATCGCGGTTTCGGTGAAGCTCGCCTTGCCGACCCCGGCCTGGACGATGCCCGCCTTCTCGGCGCGGAACTCGACCTGCCCGCCTTTGGCTGCCTTGACCGCCTCGGACACATTGGCGGTGACTGTGCCCAGCTTCGGGTTCGGCATCAGGCCGCGCGGACCCAGCACCCGGCCCAAGCGGCCGACCAGCGCCATCATGTCCGGCGTCGCGATGCAGCGATCGAACTCGATCGTGCCCGCCTGCACCTTTTCAGCGAGGTCCTCGGCACCGACGATATCCGCGCCCGCCGCTTTCGCCTCCTCCGCCCGCGGTCCCCTGGCGAAGACGGCGACGCGCAACGACTTGCCGGTGCCATGTGGCAGCATCACCGTGCCGCGCAGATTCTGCTCCGCCTTGCGCACATCGATGTTGAGGTTCAGCGACAGCTCGATGGTCTCGTCGAACTTCGCCGTGGCGCGGCTCTTCACCATCTTCACCGCCTCGGCCAGCGGGTAGAAGCGGTTGCGGTCGATGCCATCGACCGCCTTGGTGATGCGCTTGCCTTTGTGTGCCATGGCTTACTCCACCACCTCGAGGCCCATGGAGCGGGCCGAGCCGGCGATCATCCGGCAGGCGCCGTCGAGGTCCTTGGCGTTCAAATCCTTCATCTTCTTCTGCGCGATGTCGCGGATCTGCGCCATCGTCACCTTGCCCACCGTGCCTTTGCCCGGGGTCTGCGAGCCCTTATCGACGCCCGCCGCCTTGAGCAGGAAGTAGGAGTTGGGCGGCGACTTCATGATGAAGGTGAAAGTGCGGTCGCCATAAGCGGTGATGGTGACGGGAATCGGCATTCCCGGCTCCAGCCCCTGGGTCTGGGCGTTGAACGCCTTGCAGAACTCCATGATGTTGAGCCCGCGCTGGCCGAGCGCCGGCCCGATCGGCGGCGACGGATTCGCTTTGCCGGCGGGCACTTGCAGTTTGATATAGCCTACGACTTTCTTCGCCATTCTTCTTCCCTCAAGCTCGGGCGCGCGGTAACGGCTTTGGCTCGCCTCCCGCACTCATGTTTTGCTGTGCACGGCGACGAGCCGCGCAAAGCTGGGACCTAAATCTTTTCGACCTGCGAGTACTCCAGTTCGACCGGGGTGGCGCGGCCGAAGATCGACACCGCCACTTTGAGCCGCGCTTTTTCCTCGTCGACCTCCTCGACGAAGCCGTTGAACGAGGTGAAGGGGCCGTCGCTGACGCGCACCTGCTCGCCCACCTCGAAGGTGATCGACGGCTTCGGACGCTCGATCCCCTCCTGCACCTGGCGCATGATCCGCGAGGCCTCGGCCTCGCTGATCGGCACCGGCTTGCCGCGGCCGCCGCCGCCCAGGAAACCCGTCACCTTGGGGGTGTTCTTCACCAGGTGCCAGGTCTCGTCCGTCATATCCATCTTCACCAGGACGTAGCCCGGGAAGAACTTGCGCTCGGCGCTCACCTTGGCGCCGCGCTTTACCTCGACGACCTCCTCGGTCGGCACCAGCACTTCTTCGAATCTCTCGGCCAAGCCCTTCTGCTCCGACTGCTCGCGGATCGACTGGGCGACCTTCTTTTCGAAGCCGGAATAAACGTGAATCACGTACCACTTCGCCGCCATGACGTCAGGCTCCGATGCCGAGAACAAGGCGCACGAGATGCCCAAGGCCGAGATCGACGAGGAAAAAGAACAGCGCAGCCGCCACCACCATGAGCAGGACCATGCTCGTGGTAACGCCTGTTTCTTTCCGCGTCGGCCAGGTGACCTTGCCCACCTCCTGGCGGACCTGCCGCAGAAATTCTACCGGACTGCCGATTGCCATGATGTTCCGTTGGAAACGCCCTATATAGCGTCCGGCGACGCCGAAGGAAAGAGTGTCGTGGCGATGGCAGGAGTGGAGGGGCTCGAACCCCCAACCCCCGGTTTTGGAGACCGGTGCTCTACCAATTGAGCTACACTCCTACAGTCGCCGCGCGCCGCCAGCCGCCACGCCGACCCTGGCGGCCCACGGCGGTTGGGTATTTTTCCTTTTATTTCAAAATCTTGGCGACGACGCCGGCGCCCACCGTGCGGCCGCCTTCGCGGATGGCAAAGCGCAGGCCCTCGTCCATGGCGATGGGCGCGATCAGCTCCACCTCCATCTGCACGTTGTCGCCCGGCATCACCATCTCCGTGCCTTCCTTCAGCTTCACC
>DATJLU010000135.1:0-38954 GCA_035509275.1 Allostellaceae bacterium
CTAGCGCTTTCGCGGGGACGGCGGGAAAGATAGTGGAATCGCTGTGTTTTTTTGAGATGTGTACGTGCCCTAAAGCATTTGCGCGCCCTAGGAATTGCCGATCAAAACTCCCGTGCCGAAGACCAGCACGCCGCCGACCACCACCTGGAAGGCGGCGGACAGGAGGGGCGTGTCCATGTAGCGGTTGCGCACCCATGCGATAATCCCGAGCTCCACCGCCACCACCGCAACCGCGATCGCGGTGGCCATGTGGAAATCAGGAATGAGGAAGGGCAGCGCATGACCGAGACCGCCGACGGTCGTCATCAGCCCGCAGACCGCGCCGCGCAGCAACGGGTTGCCGCGGCCGGTCAGCGAGCCATTGTCCGATAACGCCTCGGCGAACCCCATCGAGATGCCGGCGCCGAGCGCGGCGGCGAGCCCGACGAGCAGAGTCTGCCAGCTGTCCTGCGTGGCGAAGGCGGCGGCGAACAGCGGCGCCAAGGTCGAGACCGATCCGTCCATCAGCCCGGCAAGCCCGGGCTGCACGATCTGCAGCAGGAACAGGCGCCGCTCGGTCGCGCCCTCCGCTTTCTCGACCTCGGCGGGAACAAACTCCGCCTCGAGCGCCTCGGCGCGGGCCTCGTGACGGCGCTCTTCCGCCGCAAGGTCGCCGAGGAGCTGGCGGATCGCCGCATCGGTCGAGTGCCGCGCCGCCCTTTGATAGAAGCGCTTGCTTTCGGCTTCCATCAGCTCCGCCTGGTCACGCACCTTCTCGATGCCGAGCGGACGCAACAGCCAGAGCGATTTGCGCTCGAGGAAGCCCTTCACGTCCTGGCGGCGGATCAGTGGAATGTGGTCGCCGAACTTTTTCCGGTAGAGGCTGAGCAGACGGTGGCGGTGGCCATCCTCCTCCGCGGCCATGGCGGTGAACAGCCGCGCGGTTCCGGGATAGGTCTCGCGCATCGCTTCGGCGAGGTCGCCATAACTGCGGCTGTCCTCTTCCTCGAGCGCGACGGCGAGCGCCAGCAGCTCCTGTTCCGTCAGCTCCGAGAATTCCTTCATTCCGTTCATTGCGCTTCCCCTTGCTGAATTTTGGTCACGCGGGCGCCGCGCCGCGCTCGGGCCGCAGGACGGAGATGCTTCGCCGCGGATTGGTGGATGTGGTTCGAGGCGCAGGCGCCCGGCGCAGAGCATCGACAAGCGCCCTGACCGGGAGAGTGAAGATCAGCAGCAAGAAAGGGACGCAGGCCGCCCAAAATATTTCCAAGAAGACCATTGCCGCACCTAGCTTGTCCTAGGGAAGGATTACCTTCGCTCTGCAGCAGAGATGGGATGGCGCGCCGCCGAAATCCGCGGGGGCGGTCCTAAAATCTCCTGAAACCACCTGGCCGCGTGTCCGCAGCAGTGCCGCGGCGTCGGTCAAGCGAGAGCCGATCTTGCCGCGCTAATGAAAGATATCGGTTCCGCTGCTGAGGATGGGGATGCCATTGCGGTTGAAATGGACGAGGAGCCAACGGGCCAGCACGCCGTTGCGGCCGCGGTATCCGGTCCACGACGTGATCGCCTCGCAATCCGCGTTTGCGTTCGCCCAGCGGACGGTGAAGGACACCTTCTGCCCGTCGATCCAGCCACTGACCGGAAAGCGCTCATTGCCGCAGGGACCCGGAGAGCGATTGACAAAGCTCCCGGTGAAGGAGCCGTCAGGCGCAATCGCCTGAATGGTCAAGGTCGAGCCGTGCTGGTTGGTCCAGGTTGCGTTTGCCTGAAATGATTGAGCGAAACTGGCGTTGCCGACGGCGAGGACACAGGCGGCAATGGCCAGCGCAAAGCGGGCGACGCGCAGCCAACGCTTTGACGGTCCTGACGTTTTGCCGAGACTGTCGCTCTCTATCATAGTCTCTCTCCGCTAAACCGTCTCGGCGGGCGCGCTCGAGCGGAGCCCTGAAAACGATCCTTAGTCAATATTCGGGTGTAGCGGAAGGCACGCGCGTCCGACACAGCGGGCAAGCCTTTCTTCGGCAGCGAAGACGGTTGCTCCCGTGCGCCGCCCGAAGCGGTTTGCTCGATCAAAATGGCGCGGTGGACAGGCTGTGGTAGAAACGTCCTTGCCCTCGGATGGGCTTGACAAGCCTGAGTGGTGATGTGAGCATATGACCAGCCGATGGGCATATGCTCGCTCCTCTTCGCGGCCGGAGCCGTGGTCATCGGACGCCGAGACGGAGGCTCTATTCCGGTACGCGCACCCCGAGCCAAAGAGCAGGGCCATGTATCTCGATCGATTTAAGCTCTCTGGTCGAATTGCGCTGGTGACAGGGGGGGCGCGCGGCATCGGACTTGCTTGCGCGGAGGCCCTGGCCGAGGCCGGGGCCGAGGTGATCATCGCCGACTGCGACGCGGCGCTCGCCGAGGAGGGACGCATAGCGCTGCGTGGCAAGGGCTTTGACGCGGATGTGGCGGTCATGGATGTGACGGATTCGGGCCGCGTCACTGAAATCGCCAACGAGCTTGTGTCGCGCTACGGCAGGATCGACGTGCTCGTGAACAGCGCCGGCATCGCGCGCAGCGAGACACCGGCGGAGCAGGTCACGGACGAGCACTGGCTCAACGTCCTCAACGTCAATCTCAACGGTACCTTCTGGTGCTGCCGGGCTTTCGGCAGCCATATGCTCGCGGCGAAGTCCGGTGCCATCGTCAATATCGGCTCGATGTCGGGCTTCATCGTCAACAAGCCGCAGGAGCAGAGCTACTACAACGCGTCCAAGGCCGCGGTGCACCATCTCACCAAGTCGCTCGCCGCCGAATGGGCGGCGCGGGGCGTGCGCGTCAACGCGGTGGCGCCGACCTATATCGCGACCCCGCTCAACGCTTTCGTCAAGTCCAATCCCGCCATGTATGATGCCTGGATCGGCGGCACGCCGATGGCCCGTTTGGGCCAGGTCGAGGAAATCGCTTCGGTCGTGCTTTTTCTCGCATCGGACGCCGCCAGCCTGATGACCGGAAGCATCGTCGTCGTCGATGGTGGCTATACGTGCTGGTGAGGCGCAGCCATGAAGCAGGCTTTCATCGGCGTCGATGTCGGCACCGCCAGCGTCCGTGCCGCCCTCTTCGATGCGGAGGGGAGCCTCATCGCGACGGCACGACGAGCGATCGCGATCTGGCACGAGGCCGGTGACATCGTCGAGCAATCTTCGGCCGATATCTGGGACGCCTGTGCCGGCGCGGTCCGCGCCGTCATGCAGGAAGCGGCGCTGCCGCCCGCTTCCGTCAAGGGAATAGGCTTCGATGCCACCTGCTCGCTCGTCGTCCTCGACCGTGCCCGCGATCCCCTGAGCGTCAGTCTGTCGGGCGATCCCCGCCGCAACGTCATCGTCTGGATGGATCACCGCGCGGTCGCGGAGGCCAATCGCATCAGCGAAACCGGCGACGAAGTGCTGCGCCATGTCGGCGGCATCATTTCGCCCGAGATGCAAACGCCGAAGCTGCTTTGGCTGAAGCGCCATGTGCCGGCCAGCTTTCGCGAGGCCGGGCATTTCTTCGATCTCGCGGATTTTCTGACGTTTCGCGCGACCGGCAGCCAGGCGCGCTCGGTGTGCACGGTGACCTGCAAATGGACCTACCTCGCGCATGAGCGGCGCTGGAGCCGGCGCTACTTCGAGCGGATCGGATTGGACGAGCTTCTCGCCGACGATTGTGCGCAGATCGGCCAAGACATCGTCGAGCCCGCGACGGCGCTGGGCAAGGGTTTGACGCCCGAGAGCGCCGAAGCGCTCGGCTTGCTGCCGGGCACAGCGGTCGGCGCCGCGCTGATCGATGCCCATGCCGGCGGCGTCGGCACGATCGGCGGCCAGGGCGCCGACGGCGCGCCCGTCGATCTCCTCGACCGCCTCGCTTACGTCATGGGGACCTCGGCCTGCATCATGGCGACGACGGACGCGCCGCGTTTCGTGCCGGGCGTCTGGGGCCCCTATTTCTCGGCGATGGTCCCCGGTCTTTGGCTCAACGAGGGCGGTCAGTCGGCAGCCGGCGCCGCCCTTGACTATCTCGTGCAATCGCATCCGGCTTCCGCGGCAGCGGCGGCGGCGGCCAAAGCCGCGGGCCTCGGTCTCCTCGACGTCCTGGAGCGCCGCGCCCTTGCCCGGTTCGACAGTGTCGGGAACGCCGCCCTGCTCGCCCGCGACCTTCATGTGCTGCCTGAATTTCTCGGCAACCGGTCGCCCTATGCCGATCCCGGCACGCGGGCGATCATTGCCGGTCTCGATCTCGATGGCGACGTCGCGAGCCTCGAGCGCGTCTTCGTCGCCGCGCTCTGCGGGCTCGCCTACGGCCTCGCCGACGTCGTCGACGCGATGCGGGCGCACGGCATTCAGAGCCGCATGATGGTGATCAGCGGCGGCGCCAGCCGCAGTCCCCTGGTGCGGCAGATCATGGCCGACACGACGGGACTCTGCGTGGCGTTGCCGGCGACGACCGAGCCGGTGCTGCTCGGCGCCGCCATGTTGGGGGCGGTCGCCAGCGGCGCTTTTGCGTCGCTCGACGTGGCGATGACAGCGATGTCGCGGCTCGGCGCCTTGACGCGCGCGACCGGGCCGGACATGAGCCGCTTTCATGCGGCAAAGCGCCGGGTCTATGAGCAGATGCGCCGCCTCGATCGAGACAGCCGGGCAGCGATGCAGGCGCTTGAGCTCCCGTTGGCGACCGGCCCGGAGGGCGCGCGATGCTGCTGAGCTGCGGCGACGCGCTGATCGACTTCCTGACGGTCAAATCCGCCGACGGGCGCGATGCTCTCCTGCCCGCGGTCGGCGGCTCCTGCCTCAACGTTGCGATCGGGCTGGCGCGTCTTGGCGCGCCGGCGGGGTTCGTCGGCGGCCTGTCGACCGATCTCTTCGGCCGCATGATCGCCGAGCATGCCGAAGCTTCGGGGGTCGATCTTCGCTATTGCCTGCGCAGCTCCCGGCCGACGACGCTGGCCTTCGTCCGTACCGTCGCGGGCGAGGCCAGCTATGCCTTCTACGACGAGGGCTCCGCCGCCCGGCATTGGATCTATCGGCCGGGGTCCCTCCCCTTCGCCGACATCGACGCCATCCATATCGGTTCGACCACGCTCGTCGCTCGCGAGTCCGCGGCCGAGACGCTGCGCCTGGTCGAGGACGCCGGCGCTTCGACCACGATCGCCTTCGATCCAAATTGCCGGCCCAATCTCATCGGCGACAAAGCGGATTATGTGCGCCGCATGGCGGAATTCATCGCGCGCGCCGATATCCTGCGCCTGTCGGAAGACGATTTCGCTTTCCTCTATGGCGACAGCGACCCTGCCGCAAAGGCGGCGGCGCTGCTTGGCGCCGGCACCCGGCTCTTCGTCCTCAGCCGCGGCGCGCTCGGTGCTCAAGCCTGGCACGCTCACGCGGGCGTGGTCGAGGTAACGGCGCCGCCGGCGGCGATCGTCGACACCGTCGGTGCCGGCGACAGTTTTCAGGCCGGGCTTCTGTTCGCGTTGCGGAAGATTGGCCGGATCAGGCGCAGCGCGCTGGCGCGCTTGAGCGCCGCCGAGCTCAGCCGCGCCATGGGTTTTGCCGCTGCCTGCGCCGCCATCACCTGCGGCCGTCCGGGTGCCGACCCGCCCCGGCGCTCCGAGATCGGCGCCGGCGCGGTCGCCGCGCTCGAAGCCGCGCCGCCGCCGGCGGGCTGACATGGAAACTACCGCTTCCGGCTTCGACCTGGTGATCTTCGATTGCGATGGCGTGCTCGTCGACAGCGAGGTGATCAGCGCCTCGACCCTGGCCGAAAATTTGACCCGCATCGGCTTCCCGGTCGATCTCGACTATGTGAACGAGCACTATCTCGGCCGCAGCTTCGGGGTGATCGACGCTGATCACCGGCGCCGCACCGGCCGGCCGCTGCCCAAAGGTTTCGCCGATCTCTGGTACGGCGAGCTGTTCGCCGCTTTTCGCCGCGAGTTGAAACCGATCGCCGGGGTCGCCGATGTCCTGCGGCGGCTCGCGCTGCCAAAATGCGTCGCGTCGTCGAGTGCCCGAGCGCGTCTGATGCTGTCCTTGGAGGTGAGCGGACTTGCCGAGCTCTGCGGGCCGCATGTCTTCGATGCGTCGATGGTAAGCCGCGGCAAGCCGGCCCCCGATCTTTTCCTCTATTGCGCCGAGCGCATGGGCGCGGCGCCGACGCGCAGCCTCGTCGTCGAAGACAGCATCACCGGCATTGCCGCCGCCGTGGCCGCGGGCATGACCGCCTGGGCCTTCGTCGGCGGCGCGCATTATGGCGCGGGCCGGGATCTCGACTCGTTGCGGCGCGCCGGGGCGGTCCGGGTCTTCGCCGCGATGACCGAATTCGGGCTCGAGTGAGGGCGAGCGGCAATGGTGCGAAACGACGATCGCGACGAGTCGAGGCTGGATGACGCTGCACGCGCCGGATGGCTCTACTACGTCGCCGGCAACACCCAGGAAGAGATCGCCCAGAAGCTGGGAATCTCGCGCCAATCGGCGCAGCGCCTGGTGTCGCTGGCGATGTCGAAGAAGCTGATCAAGGTCCGGCTCGATCATCCGATCGCCAGCTGCATGAGCCTGGCGGAAGCGCTGATGAAGCGCTACGGCCTGCATCATTGCGACGTCGTTCCCTCCGACCCGTCATCGACCAGCACGGTGCTCGGCGTCGCCGAGGCGGCTGCCGCCTATCTCGAGCGCCTCCTGCGCTCGCCCGCGCCGCTCATCCTCGCGCTTGGCACCGGCCGCACGATCCGCGCGTCGGTCGATCAATTGCCCGCCATGGATTGCCCGCAGCACAAGATCGTCTCGCTGGTCGGCAACATTACCCCGGACGGCGCGGCCAGCTTCTTCGACGTGGTCACCCGGATCTCCGATATCGTCAAGGCGCCGCACTTTCCGATGCCGGTCCCGGTGGTGGCGAGCAGCGTCGAGGAGAAGGCGGTGCTGTTGAAGCTGAAAGCGGTGAAGCATGTCTGCGACCTCGCCAGGCGGGCGGACGTCACCATGGTCGGGATCGGCAGCCTCGACGACAACGCGCCGCTGTTCGAAGACGGCTTCATCACCCGCGCCGAGCTGCGCGCGCTGCACCGGGCGGGCGCCGTCGGCGAGATCGTCGGTTGGGCGTTTGATCGCCAGGGGCGAATCCTGAGCGGCCTCACCAACGAGCGGGTGGCGAGCGTGCCGATCGGCAAGGCCGGCAGCGCCAAGGTGATCGGCGCCGCGATGGGACGGGCGAAACTGTCGGCGATGCGCGCCGCGCTCGAGGGCGGGCTCATCAGCGGCCTCATCACCGACGAAGCGACGGCGACAGCGCTGACCGACTGACCGGCGCACGGCTCTGGCGCGCATCGTCGCGATCAGGCTTGACACGCGGCGGGTGTTCGTGTGAGCATTCGCTCCAAAATAGGGCATTTGCCCACAGCGCCAAAGGGGAGGACACCATGAGGAGGACGCTGGCTGCCTTGGTCGGCACGGCCGCGCTCGCGATCGCAGGTCCCAGCCTTGCCGACACGCTCACCATCGCCACCGTCAACAATGGCGACATGATCCGGATGCAGAGGCTGGCGGATGACTTCCGCCAGAAGAATCCCGGCATCGACCTCAACTGGGTCACGCTCGAGGAGAATGTGCTCCGCGAGAAGGTCACCACCGACATCGCCACCAAGGCCGGTCAGTACGACGTGCTGACGATCGGCACCTATGAAGTGCCGATCTGGGCCAAGCAGGGCTGGCTCGTGCCCCTCGATCTCGGGGCGGCGTACGATGTCAACGATCTTCTGCCGCCGATCCGCAGCGGTCTTTCCTATGACGGCAAGCTGTACGCGGCGCCGTTCTACGGCGAGAGCTCGATGCTGATGTACCGGAAGGACCTCTTCGCCAAGGCCGGGCTCACCATGCCTGAGAAGCCCACCTGGGACTTCATCAAAGAGGCCGCCGACAAGATCACCGACAAACAGGCGGGCATCTACGGCATCTGCTTGCGCGGCAAGGCCGGCTGGGGCGAGAACATGGCGTTCCTCACGACCATGGCCAACTCCTACGGCGGGCGCTGGTTCAACGAGAAGTGGGAGCCCGAATTTAACGGACCGGAGTGGAAAACCACGCTCAACACCTATCTCGAGCTGATGAAGAAGGACGGACCGCCCGGCGCCTCGTCAAACGGCTTCAACGAGAATCTGGCGCTGTTCCAGGGCGGGAAGTGCGGCATGTGGATCGACGCCACCGTCGCGGCCTCGTTTGTCAGCGACCCCAAGCAGTCGAAGGTCGCCAACGATGTCGGCTTCGCGCCGGCGCCCTGCGGCACCACCTGCAAAAACGCCAACTGGCTCTGGGCCTGGGCGCTCGCGATCCCGAGCAGCTCGAAGAAGACGGCCGAAGCGGAAAAGTTCGTCGCCTGGGCGACGAGCAAGGAATACCTGCAGCTGGTCGCGGCCAAGGATGGTTGGGTCAATGTGCCGCCGGGGACGCGCAAATCGCTCTATGACAATCCCGATTACCTGAAAGCCGCCCCGTTTGCCCGAATGACCCTGCAAGCCATCGATTCCGCCGATCCAGGGCTCGATGGCAACTCGAAGCCGAAACCCTATATCGGCGTCCAGTTCGCCGCGATCCCGGAATTCCAAGGCATCGCGACGGCGGTCGGCCAGCAATTCTCGGCGGCTTTGACCGGCCAGACGTCGGCCACTCAGGCGCTGCAGAACGCGCAGCTCCTCACCGAGCGCGAGATGCGGCGGGCGGGATACATCAAGTAATGGACCGCCGGTGACCGGCCATCGACGAGCGGCCGGTCGGGGCAACTCGATCGAACCGGGTTGACGGGCATGGCCACGCTTCACACCCGATCCCTGGCGCGGCTGATGATGGCGCCGTCGGTCGCCCTGCTCTTCCTGTGGATGGCCGTGCCGCTCGGCATGACCCTCTATTTCTCCTTCATTCGCTACAACCTGCTGATCCCGGGCCCCAAATCCTTCGTCGGCTTCGCCAACTACTATTACTTCCTGACCGATCCCGCGTTTGCGGCGGCGCTCGTCAACACGCTCGTCATCGTCGGCGGGACGCTCCTCATCACCATCATCGGCGGGATCCTGCTGGCGCTCCTCCTCGACCAGCCGGTCTTCGGACAGGGGATCGTGCGCCTGCTGGTGATTTCGCCGTTTTTCGTCCTGCCGACGGTCGCCGCGCTGGTGTGGAAGAACATGATGATGAACCCGGTCTATGGCGTCTTCGCGCAGATCGCCGCCAGCCTTGGGCTCGCGCCGCTCGACTGGTTCGCCAGCGCGCCGCTGTTCTCGATCACGCTGATCGTCGCCTGGCAATGGCTGCCGTTCGCGACACTGATCCTCTTGACCGCGCTGCAGTCGCTGAGCGAGGAGCAGAAGGAAGCGGCGGAGATGGACGGCGCCCGCCGCTTCTCGATCTTCTTCTATATCATCCTGCCGCATCTGGCGCGGGCGATCACGGTGGTGATCCTGATCGAGACCATTTTCCTGCTGACCGTCTTCGCCGAGATTCTCGTCACCACCAATGGCGGCCCGGGGGTGGCGACGACGAACATCGCCTTCCTGGTCTACGCCCAGGCGCTGCTGCAGTTCGACGTCGGCGGCGCTTCGGCGGGCGGGATCATTGCCGTCATTCTCGCCAATATCGTGGCGGTGTTTCTGATGCGCATGATCGGGCGCAATCTGGAGGCATGAACCATGGCACGCGCGATTCCGGCGCGACGGCGCTGGCTGCTGAGCATCCTGGCCTGGGCGGTCGGGCTGATGATCTTCTTCCCCATCCTCTGGACGGTGCTGACCAGCTTCAAGACCGAGGGCGAGGCGATCGCCGTGCCGCCGCATATTCTCTTCTTTCATTGGACGCTCGAGAACTATGCCGAGGTGCAGCAACGCTCGAACTACATCGAGCACGTCACCAACTCGGTGGTGATCGCCCTCGGCTCGACCCTGCTGGCGCTGCTGATCGGGGTCCCGGCCGCCTGGGCGGCGGCCTTTGCGCCGGCGCGGCGGACCAAAGACCTGCTGATGTGGATGCTGTCGACCAAGATGATGCCGCCGGTCGGCGTCCTGGTGCCGATCTATCTCCTGTTCCGCGATTGGGGGCTGCTCGATACCCTGACGGGCCTCACCGCGCTGATGATGCTGGTCAACCTGCCGATCGTGGTGTGGATGCTCTACACCTATTTCAAGGAGATCCCCGCCGATATCCTCGAGGCCGCCCGGATGGATGGCGCGCGCCTCTTCAACGAGATCGTGCACGTGCTGGCGCCGATGGCCGTGCCGGGGATCGCCTCGACGATGTTGCTGAACATCATCCTCGCTTGGAACGAGGCCTTCTGGACGCTGAACCTCACCGCCGCCAAGGCCGCGCCGCTCAGCGCCTTCATCGCCTCCTATTCGAGCCCCGAGGGCCTGTTCTGGGCGAAGCTTTCGGCCGCCTCGACCATGGCGATCGCGCCGATCCTGATCCTCGGCTGGTTCTCGCAGCGCCAGCTCGTTCGCGGCCTGACCTTCGGCGCAGTGAAGTGATGGCGAGGAAGTGGAGCACGCGATGGGTGCCATAAGACTGGAGCAGGTCACCAAGCGCTTCGGCCCGGCGGTGGTCATCCCGCGCGTCGATCTCGACATCGGCGATGGCGAATTCGTCGTCTTCGTCGGCCCGTCGGGCTGCGGCAAGTCGACGTTGTTGCGGCTCATCGCCGGTCTCGAAGACGTATCGGGCGGCCGGGTCCTCATCGACGGCGCCGATGCGACGCGGCTGGCGCCGGCGCAACGCGGCCTCGCCATGGTGTTCCAGTCCTACGCGCTCTACCCGCATATGAGCGTTTACAAGAACATTGCGTTTCCCCTGAAGATGGCGCGCAGCGCGCCGGAGCTGATCGACCGGAAGGTGCGCGCGGCGGCCCAGACGCTCAATCTCACCGAATATCTCGACTACAAGCCGCGCCAGCTCTCCGGCGGCCAACGCCAGCGCGTCGCCATCGGCCGCGCCATCGTGCGCGAACCCAAGGCGTTTCTCTTCGATGAGCCGCTCTCGAACCTGGATGCGGCGCTGCGGGTCAACATGCGCGTCGAGATCAGCGAGCTGCATCAGACGCTCAAGACGACGATGATCTACGTCACGCACGACCAGGTCGAAGCCATGACGATGGCGGACCGGATCGTCGTGCTGCGCAGCGGCAATGTGGAGCAGGTCGGATCCCCGCTCGATCTCTACCGCACGCCGAGCAACGTGTTCGTCGCCGGCTTCATCGGCAGCCCGCAGATGAATTTGATCCGCGGCGCCGAAGCCGAAAAGCGCGGCGCCAAAACGATCGGCGTTCGCCCCGAGCATATCCTCGCGTCGCACAGCGCGGGCGATTGGGCCGGCACCGCGATCATCGCCGAGCATCTCGGCTCCGACACGATCCTGCATGTCGCGGTCGAGGGCATGGGCACCCTCAAAGCGCGGGTCGAAGGCGAATTCCCCCTGCAGCATGGGCAGCGCGCCTATCTGACGCCGGATCCGGGCAAGGTCCATCGCTTTGATAACGCGGACAAGGCGATGGCGTGATCGGGCTTACTCGGCGGCTGCGCGGTGCTCGCCGACACCCTTCGCGATCCGGTCGCCGATCGCCTTGTCGATGTTGCGCCAGTACTCGAAGGCACGCTCCAACACCGGTTTTGTCACGCCATCTTTGAGGTGGCCGACGACGTTGGCGACAAGACGGTCGCGCTGCGCACCATCCATGACTTTGCGGACCAGGGTGCCGGCTTGGCCGAAATCGTCGTCGTCCTTGCGCTTCGTATAGGCCGCGTGAACAAACTCGCCACTCGCACCCCAGACCTCGAGCTGCGGATGACGCTCGCCGGCAGCCTTGGGCCCGCCTTTGGAATTGGGCGCGTAGACCGGATCGGACACGTTCTCGATACGCATTATGCCATCCTTGCTATAGCTGTGCACCGGCGCTTTCGGCCGGTTGACGGGGATCTGCTTGTAGTTGACGCCCATGCGAGCGCGGTGTGCGTCCGCATAGGAGAAAAGCCGCGCGAGCAACATCTTGTCGGGGCTCGGCCCGATCCCCGGCACGAGGTTGTTGGGCTCGAAGGCCGCCTGCTCGATCTCCGTGTGGTAGTCGGTGGGGTTGCGGTCGAGCGTCATGCGACCGACCCGGATCAACGGATAGTCGCTCTGCGGCCACACCTTGGTCAGGTCGAACGGGTTGAAGCGATAGGTCTTGGCCTCGTCGAATGGCATGATCTGCATGAAGAGCGTCCAGTGCGGATGGTCGCCGCGCCTGATCGCGTCGTAAAGATCGCGCGTGTGGTAATCGCCATCCGCGCCGGCGAGCCGATCCGCCTCGTCCTGGGTGAGGCAGGCGATGCCCTGATCGGTCTTGAAATGATATTTGACCCAGAATTTGTGCCCCTTCGCGTTGACCCACAGGTAGGTATGACTCGAATAGCCGTTCATGTTGCGCCAGGTCTTGGGGATGCCGCGGTCGCCCATCAGCCACGTTACCTGGTGCGCCGATTCCGGGGAGAGGCTCCAGAAGTCCCATTGCATGTCATGGTCGCGCAAATTCGTATCCGCGCGGCGCTTCTGCGAGCGGATAAAGTGCTGAAACTTCATCGGATCGCGTACGAAGAAGACCGGCGTGTTGTTGCCGACCATGTCGTAATTGCCTTCGCTCGTGTAGAATTTGAGCGCAAATCCTCGTGGGTCGCGCCAGGTGTCCGGGCTCCCGCGCTCGCCGGCAACAGTGGAAAAGCGTGCCAGCATGTCGGTCCTGACGCGCGGTTGAAACAGCGCGGCCTTGGTGTAGGCGCTGACATCATCGGTCACTTCGAAGCGGCCGAACGCACCGCCGCCTTTCGCATGCGGCTGACGCTCGGGAATTCGCTCCCGGTTGAAATTCGCCATCTGCTCGATGAGATAGTGGTCCTGCAGCAGGATCGGGCCGTCCGGCCCAACCGTGAGTGAAAATTCGTCGCTCGCAACGGGTATGCCCGCGTCGGTCGTCGTGGGTTTGCGCTTATCGCTTGCCATGATCATCGCCTCATCGCCACGTTTCATCGCACTGACTTGGGAGTTCGGCCCGATTTCTCCCAGGGTCTTAACGCCAATGAGATTGATGTGGTTCGCAAGCCCAATGGCGGTAGACGCCGCGAAGAATGCTTTGACTCGGACCGGTCAGTGCCAGTTACGGACGCGCAGGTTCCGCTCGACCAACGCTTATCCCATCGTGCTACACTGCTTTGAAATAGCCCTGGGCGGGGCACGCGCCGGGGAGCGCTCTGGGCGCGGAGGAGAGCTGCAATGCGAGCGCGCATGCTTCCCGTGGTCGCCGCGAGTGTCCTGTTTCTGCTCGCCTGCAGCGGCAGCCCGCCGGTCGACCATACCGTTGCCGAACGGCCGCCACCCGATAAGGGGCGCCTCTATATTTATCGCGACGCCACGACCTATGGCTCGCAGGTGTGGACCGCGGTCTCGCTCAATCACATGAAGAGCGGCGATGCCGCGCCCGGCACCGTCTTTTATCGCGACGTCGCGCCGCTCGACTACGAGATCGGAGTGCACAGCGACAGGTTCTTCCCGGATGAGTTCAAGACGGTGCGGGTCGCGCCCGGCAGCATCACCTTCGTGAAGGTCCAGTTTCAGCCCTTGTGGGACAAGGCGGGGTTGGGCAGAGCGGCAGAGACCTTCGTCATTGCCATCGTCGATCCCGATACCGCCAAGGCTCAGATGAGCAGTCTCCGCCTCGTCCCGGGCTGATGGGGCGGGCGTCGTGGGGGAGCCGCGATCACGCAGGCGTGCAGAGTAGCCAAAGCGACTCTGCCGCAAACTGGGATGAGCTTCGATGAGGAGGGCCGCCATGACACCGTTGGGGCGTTCAACGACGATCGGTTTCCTGGTTTTCTTGGTCCTTGCCGCAACCACAACCGCGTGGGCTCAGACCCGCCCACCCATCGCCGAACAGATCGCCAAGACCTATGGCCTCGCCTCGTTCGGAAAGATCGAAGCGATCCGCTATACGTTCAACGCGCAGTTGCCGGGCGTGAAGCTCTCCCGCTCATGGGTCTGGCACCCCAAGACCGACCAAGTCTCCTTTGAGGGAAAAGACAAGGACGGCAAGCCGGTGAAGGCGACCTATATCCGCTCTCAACTCAACGACGCACCGGCCAACGTAGCGGACGTCATCGACCCGGATTTCGTCAATGATCAATATTGGCTGCTCCTCCCCTTCCATGTTTACTGGGACGACAGCGCCGACGTCCGAGACATGGGCATGCAAAAATTGCCTTCGGGAAAAGGGTCCGCGCAGCAGGTGGTGATGAAATATCCTGCGGAGGGCGGCTACTCGTCGGGCGATACCTGGGAGCTCTACCTCGGGCCTGACCATCGAATTGTGGAAATGGTGTATCGCCGCGGCGGACCGAAAAAGCCGCAGCTCGTCATCACCAGTTGGGCGGGCTACAAGAAGGCCGGCCCGCTCCTGATCTCAACGGAGCATAGCGGGACGGCAGACGGCAAGCCGCTGCACCTCTCCTTTTCCAATGTCGCCGTCAAGCTAGAGGGATCGGACAAATGGGTGCCCGCGCGATAAGGTGCGCTCGGCCCTTGGCGAGGAGAGGCACGGGTGTCCGCGCCAAAGCTGGACCACAGAGGCAATGGGGCGGTGAGAAGACCAAGGCGATTGGCGCGCGAAGCGCGCCGGTATCTCATTGCCTCACCGCCTCCGTGGTGAATGCCTTCCTGCGGCGGACGTAGCGACAATGCGATTGCCCTGCGAGATCAGGTGCCTCGCTATTTTGTCTTCTTGTTCAGGGTCTCGATCAGAACCTTGGCGGTCGGGCCGGACGAGGCGGGGTTCTGGCCGGTGATCAATTGGCCGTCGGTGATGGTGTGAACGCCCCAGTTCTTTACTTTGGAAAAGACGGCGCCGAGGCGTAGGAGCTCGTCCTCGACGAGGAAGGGCACCACCTTCGTCAGCTCCACTTCCGCTTCCTCGCCATTGGTGAAGCCGGTCACGGTCTTGCCCTCGACGAGCGGCTTGCCGCCTGCGGTCTTGACATGGCGCAGCACGCCGGGCGCGTGACAGACCAACGCAACATGCTTGCCGGCGGCGAGGAAGGATTCGATGAGCTTGATCGAATTCTTGTCTTCCGCGAGATCCCACATGGGGCCGTGGCCGCCCGGATAAAAGACAGTGTCGTAATCGTCTTGCTTCACGCTGTCGAGGCGCAGCGTCTTGTCGAGCTGAGCTTCAGCGGCGGCGTCCTTCTCGAACCGACGCGTGAGGTCGGTGCGAAAGCTCGGCTCGTTGCTCTTGGGATCGAGCGGCGGGCGCCCGCCCTTGGGCGAGGCGAGGGTGATCTGGGCGCCGGCGTCCTTGAACACGAAGTAAGGCGCCGCCAGCTCCTCCAGCCAAAAGCCGGTTTTGCGGCCGGTGTTGCCAAGCTGGTCATGGGACGTGAGAACCATGAGGACTTTCATAGCGCGCTCCTGTGCCTGGTCGTTGAGGTTCGGCAAACGTGGCCGCGCTCGCAGCGTCTGGGCGTCGCTCGCGCGTTCGGCCCGCTTGTCGGCGGCTTGCTGGTCGGTTGAGGGGGAACGTGCTGGGCACGTGCTGACTGGCGCAGCCTAGCACGTTCCCAACCGAGCGCACCCCACATTTTGGCGGGAGAGACGTCCTTCCCTGATCGATGAACCGGCTTTGCGTGACGCGTTGGCTCGCGCATAATCACCGGCATCATGAGTGTGTTTGCATTGCGCGCCGCGCGGCCCCGGTCGCGTCAGCAACGGAAGCGCAGACGAAAAAGCACTTTGCTCGAGCGGCTGCGCCGCTGGTGGCAGCGCGCCTGTTGGGTGTGGCGAAAGCTGACGCTCGCGCCGGTGTCGGTGCGCCTTCTCGTGATCGCGGCAATCGGTGCCCCCGTCTTCATGACCGCAGACATCGTCTATCACGTCATCCGCAAGCCGACGGAACTCTTCTATCCCGTGCGATATGCGCTGGATAAAGCGCCCGCCGAGACCTGGCAGGACTACGGACCGCTGTTTCGCCGGTATTCGACGGCGACGATCACCCCCGAGCTGCTGGCGGCATTGGCGCAGGTCGAGGGCGCCGGCAATCCCGTCGCTCATACCTATTGGCGCTGGCGTCTGAGCTGGCATCCCTTCGAGATTTACGAGCCGGCCTCGAGCGCGGTGGGCATGTATCAGATGACGACGGCGGCCTTCGCCGACGCACAGCACTATTGCATCCGCCAACACCTGGTCGTCGAGCAGGGCTGCTGGTCGGACGGCCTCTATACCCGGATCCTGCCCGGCGATGCGATCGAGCTGACGGCCGCGTTATTGGATCGCAACGTCGCGGCGGTTCTCGCGGACGCGCATATCCATGCGGCGATGTCGCAGAAGCAGGAGCTCGCTGCCGTCATCCACCTCTGCGGCATGCGGCCGGCGATGGAGTTCGCGCGCCGCGGGTTCCGTCCCGGGCGGGGCGAACACTGCGGCGACCACGATGTCGCGGACTATCTCGCCCGCGTCGACGCGATGGAACGGGAATTCGCGCGCCTCGCGGCGGCGGAATAGGCGCCGTGGTGGACGCGGGATGAAGCGAAGCGCTGAACCGGAGCAATGCCGGCGGCGAATGAGATGGATCGGCTTGCCCACCCTCTCATTCGCCGCGCACCCCCAATGCGGTGTTGGTGTCAGAACTCTTTGTACTTGGCGCTGGTGCAATTGCCGCATACCCAGGGGTAGGACCAGTCCGCGATCTTCCCCTGATCCTCACTGAGATACGGGCTCCATGGCTGGGGCGACAGCACCGTCTTGCTCTTGAAGACGATGCTGAACTGGCCGTTGGGTTGAATTTCGCCAATCATCACCGGCTTCGAGAGGTGATGGTTGGCGTTCATCACTTCGACATAGCCGGAGGGTGTTTTCATCCTCTGCCCGATCATTGCCTGGCGCACCGCATCGACGTCGGTCGTGCCGGCCTGTTCGACGGCGTGCGCCCACATGTGGAACAGGATGTATTCCGATTCCATGGGGTCATTGGTGACCCGCTTGGGATCCTTCGTATAATCGTGCCATTTCGCGATGAAGGCTTGGTTCTCCGGCGTCTTGACCGATTCAAAATAAGCCCAAGCCGCGAGATGCCCGACCAGGTTCTTGGTGTCGATGCCGGCGAGTTCCTCTTCGCCGACCGAGAAGCCGATGACCGGAATATCCGTCGCCTTGACCCCCTGATTGGCAAGCTCTTTGTAGAAGGGAACATTGGCATCGCCGTTGATCGTCGAGATCACCGCCGTTTTCTTCCCGGCGGCGCCGAATTCCTTGATCTTGGCGACCTCCGTCTGCCAGTCCGAGAAACCGAAGGGCGTGTAGTTCTCGCGAATATCAGCATCGCTCACGCCTTTCGAATGCAGGAATGCGCGGATGATCTTGTTGCTGGTCCGCGGATAGACATAGTCGGTCCCTTCAAGCACCCACCGCTTAACCCCGCCGCCTTCCTCGCTCATGAGATATTCGATCGCCGGTACAGCCTTGTTGCTGGGCACCGAGCCGCCATAGAAGACGTTGTAGGAGGCTTCTTCGCCTTCATACTCGAGCGGATAGAAGAGCAGCCCATTGAGCTCTTCGAAGACCGGTAGAACCGACTTTCGCGATACCGACGTCCAGCAGCCGAAGACCGCGGCGACCTTGTCCTTCGACAACAGCTCGCGCGCCTTCTCGGCAAACAGCGGCCAGTTCGAAGCCGGGTCGACGACCACCGGCTCGATCTTTTTGCCCAGGAGGCCGCCGCGGGCGTTGAGGTCGGCGATCTGCATCAGCATCTGGTCCTTCAAAATCGTCTCGCTGATCGCCATCGTGCCTGAGAGCGAGTGCAGAATGCCGACCTTGATCGTATCTTCCGCCCGAGCCGCCCCGGTCACGGACAGCATTAGAAGCAGGGCTGCGACTGCGGGGCGCAGCCACAAACAGTGCCGAGTTGACATGGGTCTCTCCTTGTTGCGTGTTGCCATGCGGTAGCTCGCGCTGCAACACGGGTGATGGTGCACGCTCGACCTGCCGCTCAGCAGACCCACTCCCCGGAAACCAGATAGCGCCAGTAGCGGCGCCGCTGCGCGCGTGGCTTGCGCGGAAAATGGGCGACGAGCCGTCTGGCCGGCGAAATCTGCTCAAGGATGAGACAAGCCCATTCCGGGCATACCGGACTTGGGGCCAGTTGATACGCCTTCTATGGAGCCAGTTCAGCGATTTCGGCGCCCTGGCTCCGTCGATTCCCCTTTTCCACGATCGCAACCGGTGCATATCATCGACGCAACGCGCGCGAACGAGTTGCCATGCGGGTCCAAATCCCCCTCCTGCTCGATCGGTCCAGATCGGAGACGCTGACGATGCAGATCGTCGAGCAGTTGCGCGAGGCGATCGGCAAAGGCCGGATAGCGCCCGGCGCGCGGCTGCCGTCATCGCGCAGCCTGGCCGACCAGTATGCGATCGCCCGCAACACGGCAATGCGGGCTTACGAGTCCTTGGTGATCGAGGGGTACGCGGAGGCGCGCCCGGCGTCAGGCATCTTTGCGGCAGCGACGCTTCCCGAACGACCAACAGCGCGGGCGGCGGGATCGCCGCTCGAACCGCCGCCGCACGCCCTCCGCACGCTCCTGCCGATCCCCGCGGTCGCGCCGCCTGCCGCCGTCGTCAGGCCGCGGGGCGGGATATCCTTCGATTTTTCGCCGCTGGCCCCCGGGCCGGCCACATTCCCGCTCAAGACTTGGCGCCGCCTGCTCCAAGGCGCGCTTGCCAAAGGCGGGGCGACCGGATTGTCGCAAGCTGGCGATCCCGCCGGCCTTGCCGCTCTGCGCGTCGCCCTTGCGCACCATCTCGCGACGGCGCGCAGCATTACCGCGGACCCTGCCCAGATCCTGGTGCTCAGCGGCATCCGCGAAGGCATCGCGCTGGCCAGCCGGCTGCTGCTGGCGCCGGGGCGCCGCGTTATCGTCGAGAATCCGGCCTATCACGCGGCGGTCGGCGCTTTCACGATGGCCGGCGCCGAGATCGTCCATATCCCGGTCGATGCGGAGGGAATCGACTGCGCCGTGCTGGCGAAGCCGGGCGCGACGCTGCTCTATCTGACGCCCTCGCACCAGTACCCGACGGGCCATACCTTGTCGCTGATGCGCCGGCAAGCGATCGCCAGCTGGGCGCGGCAGCACGGTTGCTACATTCTCGAAGACGACTGCAACGCCGAGTTCCGCTTCGAGGGTTCACCGCTGCCCGCGATCGCTTCGCTGGCGCCGGAATGTACGATTTATCTCGGCGGCTTCTCCCGATCGCTCGGTGCCGGGCTGCGCCTCGGCTACATGGTGGCGCCGCCGCCGCTGGTCGATGTCATGCGCGCGACCAAGCAGCTGCTCGTGGGCGGCGCGCCCTGGCTCGAGCAGACGGCGCTGGCGGAGATGATCGAAGGCGGGAGCTATGCCGCCCATCTGGCGCGCGTCCGGGTCCACTACCGGGAGAACCGGGACAGTCTCCTCGCCTCGCTGCGCCGGCACTTTGGCGACGTCGCGATCAGCGGCGAAGCCGCAGGCCTGCACCTGTTCTGGCATCTCCCGGCGGGCGTGCCGGACGCCGGCACCCTCGAAATGCTGGCTCGGCGCGCGCGGGTCGGGATTTATCCCCTCGATGCCGCGGGCGCCTGTGAGGTACCGGCCTCTTTATTGACCCGACGTGGTCTGGTTCTTGGCTATGCTGCGCTGACGCCGCGGCAAATCGAGCAAGGCATCGCGCGCCTTTCCGACGCTGTGGACGACGCGCTCGATCGCCGCCACGACTTCGTCGACGAGCTCCTCGTCTCCCCGCCTCCCTCCCGATCCGCTCATCCGGCCCCCTATTTTCGTCAGCGGCCGGCTCTACGGCGGAAGCCACCACCTCGGGCATCCTCGCGAGCGAACCCAGTGCGGGAAGGAGGCGCGCCGATGCCGGTGCTGCGAGGAATTTACCGCTATCCCATCAAAGGGCTGAGCCCGCAGCCCCTGCCGGGGGTCGAGCTCGAAGCGGAAAAGCCGTTATCGTGCGATCGCGCCTTTGCCTTCGCCCGACCGGGCAGCCCGATCGACCCCGAGGCGCCGAGCTGGGGGAAGAAGGGCCTCTTTGTGATGCTGATGCTGGACGAAGCGCTGGCACGGGTGCGAACCCACCTGGACGTCGAGACGCTTCTGCTCACGGTGAGCGAGGGAGACCGCCCCGTGCTCAGCGCCAACCTCGGCGACCCCGCTGCGACGGCCGAGGTCGAGGCCTTCTTCCACCGGCTGGTGCCCACCTTGCGCGCGCGGCCGCGGCTGGTCCGCGCGCGGGGCGGGCACTTCATGGACAAGCCCGACAACGTGCTCTCGCTGATCAACCTCGCCACGGTTCGGAGCCTCGAGGAGCGCTGGGGCTACGCGATCGATCCTTTGCGCTTCCGTGCAAATTTCTATATCGACGGCGCGAAGCCATGGGAGGAGTTCGACTGGATCGGCCACGACATCAGCATTGGCGACGCCCAGTTGCGGGTCGACCGCCGCAACGGCCGCTGCAGCGCCACCAACGTCAATCCGGCAAACGGCCAGCGGGATCTCGACCTGCCGGCAGCGTTGCGGGCGACGTTCGGCCACAAGGATCTCGGTGTCTATCTGGTCGTTCGGGACGGGGGCAAAGTGGTGGTTGGCGATCCCGTGACCGTGCCGCGCGATATCGCCGTATCGGAGAGCCCAGGGCCCGCACCGGTCGCGTCCGGTCAGCGCCGCTACATATGCCGGGGCTGCTACTTCATCTATGAGGAGGCGAGCGGTGCGCCTCAGGCGGGAATCGCGCCGGGAACGCCGTTTGCCGAGGTCCCGGCCGCCTGGCGCTGTCCGGACTGCGGCACGGAAAAAGATACCTTCCGCCCTTACGTGGATTTCAACGCCGCTACGCCCGGCGCGAAGAGCTCGCGATAGGCACGGTCAGCGGACCCCGAACATGGCCTATTGCCGGCTGTCGCGCCGCGATCGTGACGGCGCCGCGGCCGGATGAAACGAAGCGCCGGAGGCGGGTGTTGCTCTCGTTGCGATGATCGGACGACGCTCTCGACGCTCGCTGGTGTCCGATGTGCGCACGGCGCGGCCGCCGCTCGACTGGCTGAACTTCCTGCTGGCCGATGTGCAAGGCGGGCTCGGCCCTTTCCTCGCCATCTATCTGACCGCGAGCCGGCATTGGCAGCCCGGCACGGCCGGGCTGATGCTGACCATCGCCGGTCTGGCCACCGTCGCGGCGAGCCCGGCGCTGGGTGGGCTCGTCGATCGCGTGCGCTGGAAACGGGCGATCGTGGTGGCCGGCGCCGCGGCGGTCGCGCTCGCGGCGATGACCGAAGCGATCCTGCCGCAGCCCTGGCCGGTGGGCGCGGCGCAGCTCGGGAGCGGCATCGCCGATGCGGCCTTCCCGCCGGCCATTGCCGCGCTCAGCCTCGGCCTTGTCGGACGCGCGGCCTACACCGCGCGGGTCGGGCGCAACCAGGCCTATAATCACGCCGGCAATGTGGCGACGGCAGCGCTCTCGGGCATCGCTGGCTGGCTCATCGCCCCGGTCGCCGTGCTCTGGACGGTGACCCTGTTCTCGGCGGCGAGCATCGCCGCGGTGTTGCTGATCGAGCCGGGCGCGATCGACCATCGGGTGGCGCGCGGTGCCGATGACGGGCGCGGCCGGGAGGATGGCGCGGCCAACGGCATCGGCGCCCTCTTCGGCAGCCGCCCGCTCCTGCTGTTCACGCTCAGCATCACCCTCTTCCATTTCGCCAATGCGGCGATGCTGCCGCTGGCGGGAGAGCGGCTGTCGAGCGGCGCCGATGGCGGCACCGGCACCGTCTGGATGGCCGCCTGCATCGTGCTGGCGCAGCTGGTGATGATCCCGGCATCGCTGCTGGTCGGGCACCGGGCCGATCGCTGGGGCCGCAAGAGGCTGTTCCTGATCGGCTTCGGCGCCTTGCCGGTGCGCGGCCTGCTGTTCGCCCTGGTCGGCGCGCCCGGCGGGCTGCTCGCCATCCAGGTGCTGGATGGGGTCGGCGCCGGCATCTTCGGCGCACTGTTCCCGATCGTGGTGGCCGACCTCACCCGCGGCACCGGTCGCTACAATCTGGCGCTCGGCGCCGCTTCGGCGTGCTGGGGGCTCGGCGCCGCGCTCAGCAATGGCGTCGCGGGAGAGATCGTCGACCGGCTCGGGTTTTCCGCCGCCTTTCTGGTGCTCAGCGGCTTTGCGCTGGCGGCGCTGGTTCTGTTTGCGCTTGCGGTGCCCGAGACGATGAAGGCCGGAGGAACCGGTTCGTAGTTCAGATGAAGGGCATGCACTTGCCGCGGCACCACACTTGGCGCTCCCTGTCGCTCCTAACGCCAAGGTCCGGTTGCATCGATCGCTGGCCGTCACCTCCGCGCTCGGCGATTGGTGAACGCGATACCAGGCCTTACGCCGAGGCCAGCAGTCGCTCGATCGTTTTCGGATCGCGGCTGATCGTCGTTAGCAAGACGCGGCTCGCCTGATCCGGCTTGCGCGTCCTCTGCTCCCACTTGCGCAGTGTGTGAAGCGGAATCGCGTAGGTCCTGGCGAACTCCTCCTGTGTCAGGCCGAGGCGCATACGCAGCGCGCGCACGTCGATATCGGCGGGGATGCGAACGATGGTAGTGCGGCCCCTCGTGCGCTTGCCGGCGACGTGGTCGGAGAACTCTTTGAGACCGTCAAGAGCCTCTCTGGCGATGTTGCGGCGGGTCATGGCTAACGTCCCTAAGTGAGTGAGTGGAGTCAGTAAGTCTTCGTTTTGAAGCGATCTGCTGTTTGATGGCCGCGGTCAACTTGCGGAATTCGGCTTTCTCTTCGTTCGTAAGCGAGTCCTTGTTGCCCTTTCCGTAGATGGTCAGCAACCCGATCGGATTGTCGCCGTCGTGATCGTAGTAGAGGACGCGAGCGCCCCCGCGCTTTCCTCCGCCGGGGCGCGCCCATCTGACTTTGCGTACTCCGCCCGTCCCCGCGACGACGTCGCCAGCCAGGGGGTTGGCGGCGATGAAGTCGACGAACTCCTCTGTGCCTTGCGCCCCCAGCAGTCCGGGCGCGTAGCGCTCGAACGCCGACGAGCGATAGACAGCGACGAGGCATGAGCGGCGTCATGCGCTTATGTAGCCCATTGGGCTACAAACTACAAGCCCAATGGGCTACCGCCCTCGGCTCACCTTTTGACGATCAAAGTCGCTGCCGATGTCCGTGCGATCTCGGACCATTTTTGGATATCAAAATCCAACTTATTGAGATTTAAGACGCTTCCAGCCGGAATGCCGCCATGCTGAGGCTGCCGAGGGTGAAGCCTTGGTGGAGGCGCTCGCCGCGGGCGTCGGGGCCGGCGGCGCCCAGGGCGACGAAGAGCGGCAGGAAGTGGTCGGGCGTCGGCTGCGCGTCGCGGGCGTGGGGCGCGCGGTCGAGCCAGTCGAGGAGCTCGGCGCGACGGCCTTCGGCGAGCGTCGTGGCGAGCCAATCGTCAAACGCCTTCGCCCAGGGCGCTACCGGTCCGCCTTGGCGCATGAGCGCGCGCAGATTGTGCACGGCGCCGCCGCTCGCCAGCACCAGCACGCCGTCGCGGCGAAGCGGCGCCAGCGCGGCGCCCAGCCGCTCATGCCAAGCGGCGTCGCGATAGGGCTGGATCGAGAGCTGGATCGTCGGAATATCGGCCGCGGGATACATGAGGCGCAGCGGGACCCAGGCGCCGTGGTCGAGGCCGCGCGCGGTGTCGGTCGCGCAAGGAATGCCGGCTTCGGCGAGCAACGCCGCAACGCGAGTCGCCAGGGCGGGCGCGCCGGGCGCGGGCCAGGTCATGCGGTAGAGCGGCTCGGGAAAACCGTAGAAATCATGGATGGTGTCGTTGCGCAGGGGCGCGGAGACGGCGGGCTCCTCGGTCATCCAATGCGCGGAAACGCAGAGCACCGCCGCGGGCCGCGGCAGCTCGGCGGCAAGGCGCTGCCAGAATGCGCCGGTCGCGCCGGGATCGAGCGACAGCGTCGGCGCGCCATGAGAGAGAAAGAGGCTGGGCAAAGCGGCAGCGGTCATGGTGCCTCACCGTTGGCGTCGAGAGGGTGGCGGAAGACTAAAGCAACATCGGAGCGTTCTGTCATTCCTGCGCAGCTCAGGCGGTCTTTTCGGGCTCACGGCGCGGTCCCCGGGTCTTGGGCGGGATGATCAGCACGCGGTCGACGCGGCGGCCGTCCATGTCGACGACCTCGAAGCGGAAGCCGTCGGCCATGAAGCGGTCGCCGACGCTCGGAACGCGGTTGATGCGCGCCATCATGAAGCCGCCGAGGGTGTGGAAGCCGGCGCCCTCCTCTTCGCCGACGAGCTGGTGGAGGCCGGTCAGATCCTTGACCTCGTCGACGGTCACCATGCCATCCACCAGCCAGGAGCCGTCATCGCGGCGCACCACCGCCTGGCTCCCGGCAGCGGTCTGGTCGGCGATGTCGCCGACCAGCGATTGCAGGATGTCCTGCAAGGTGACGACGCCTTCGAAATCGCCGTACTCGTCGACGACCAGCGCCATCGGCGCGCCCGACTTCTTGAAAATCTCCAGCGCGCGCAGCGCCGTCACCGTGCTCGGCAGATAGATCGGCGGCTTCACCGCGCTTTTGATGTCGAAGGGACGGCCGGCGAGCAGCAGGGAAAGAAGGTCCTTGACCTGGACGATGCCGAGAACCTGCTGCGGCCCGCCCTGGACCACGGGAAAGCGCGAATAGTCGCTGTCGCGGATCTTGCGCCGGTTCTCCTCCTCGCTGTCGGCGAGATCGAGCCATTCGACTTGAGTGCGCGGCGTCATCACCGCGCTGATGTTGCGATCGCCCAAGCGGAACGCCATCTGCGCAATCGCGGTCTCCGCCGCCTGGAAATGGCCGGCCGCCGTCGCCTCGCGCAGCATCAGCGTGATCTCTTCTTCGGTCACCGGCGGCGGCTCGGCGGTGGGGCCCGGCACCAGGCGCAGCACGAGGTTGCTCGAGAGGCTGAGCAGCCGCTCGATGGGCCGGGTCAGCGCCGCCATCGCCTGGAGCAGCCGCGACAGGCTCGCGGCGATGAATTCCGGGCGGCCGAGCGCCAGCCGCTTCGGCACCAGCTCGCCCAGCACCAGGGTGACATAGGAGATGACGACGACGATGGCGACGAAGCTGATCGAGGTGGCGTAGCGCGCCAGGATGCCGGGAAAGGCCTGGAGCTGTTCGGCCAGAGCGTCCGCCAAAGTCGCGCCGCCGAGCACGCTTGCCAGCACGCCGATCACGGTGATGCCGATCTGCACGGTCGAGAGGAAACGGCCGGGATCGCGCTTCAGCTCGAGCGCGAGGCGCGCGCCGGCGCGGCCGAGCTCGGCGGCATGCTGCAGCCGCGCCTTGCGCGCCGAGACCACGGCCATCTCCGCCATGGCGAAGAAGCCGTTGAGCAGGATGAGCAAGAAGATGATGGCGATCTGCAGCCACAGCATGGCGGTGTCCGGCGCGGTTGGGTCCCCGCACCAGGATACGCAAAATCGCCGGGTTTTGCCGGCCCCTATCCTGAGCGGGTCAGTCGGTGGCGCGGATCGTGGGCTCGGCCGGTTCCTCCGCCATCACCGGCGCGACCGCCGGTTGCTTCGTGCCCCAGAAGCGGCGGGTTTCGACGAATTGCCAGACCAGCAGCGCCGGAATGCCGATGAGGAGATCGCGACCGCGCTTCAGCAGCGACAGCGCCAAGGCCAGGTCCGGCGACAGACCGAAGGCGGCGCCGAGCATGATATAGGCGCCCTCCTGCACGCCGAACGCGTTCGGCACGGCGAAAGCGACGCTGCGGATGGCGTAGAGCAGGCTCTCGATCACGAGGACGGGCCCGAAGCCGAGCGGCACGCCCATCAGGCGCAGCGCGAGCCAGGCCTCGGTGGCGGTGCCGATCCAGGCCACGAGATGCAGCAGGAAGCAGAGCACGACCGCGCCGCGGCGCGCATAGGCTTTGTCGATCTCGGCTTGCACCGCGCCGGCGCCGGCCGAGAGGGTCGCGAGCCAGTCGCGCGCGAGCCGGGCGGTGAGGCGGTCGAGCAGCGTGGCGCCGCGGCGCTGCGTCGCCACGAAGCCCGCGACGGCGACGAGCGCGATGCCGAGCCCGATCAGAACCGGCAGCGTCAGGCGCGCCCCGGGCCGCAGCTCGACCAGCAGAACCAGGCCAAGCGCGATGTAGCCGAGCTGGCCGCACACTTCGAGGGTGATGTCGACAATGGTGGTCGCAGCCGAGACGGCGGCGCTAAGGCCGTGCAGCACGACGGCGCGCGCGCCCAGCACATAGCCGCCGACCTGCGAGAGCGGCAAAACTTCCGAGGCGGAATCGCGCACCACCCGGCCCCAAACGAAGACGCCGGGCCCGGCCGCGGCGCTGCGGCCGCCGGCGATCACCCACCAGGCGATCCCCATCACCGCCATCCAGGCGAGATGGATGGCGGTGATGGCGAGAAGCCCGAAAAGGCCTGCGGCGCGCAAGGCCGCGGCTACCTCAGAGACGCCGAAATGGAGGACGAGGAGGGTCGCGAGCGCGAGCCCGCCGAGCACGCTCAAAATCGCGGCGCGCTTCACGCCGGCCGCTCCGACGGTCGCCGCAGGTTCCACAGGCGCAAGGCCGAGAGCGCGACGCCGGCCAGCGCCGGCAGCAGGCGCGGCTGCAGCAGATCGCCCTCCAGCGCCGCCATCCGCCGCAGATTTTCGCCGTGACACTCGGCGAGGAAGCGGCGGAAAGTGAAGCCGTCGAGGAAGACGCCGGCTTGCGTTGCCGAGAAGTCGCGGCCCTCATTGGCTTGCTGCCCCTGCCGGACCGTGCCGGCGAGGCGGCGGGCGGCGCGGAGATAGAAGCGCAGCGAGGTGAGCGCGCGCTGCCACGCCGCCCCCCTGCCCCGGCGCACTTCGCGCCAAGCCATCCAGTTGATGAAGAAGACGATGTGCCGCGTCTCTTCGTACATCAGCGTGTCAAAGATCTCGAACATCGACTCCGGCAGGAAGCCCGATTGGCGCGCGATCTTGAAAACGCCGAAGCCCAGGAAAGAATCGACGCATTCGCCATAGCCGAAATCGATGAAAGCGGTTTCGAGATCGCCGCCGAGCGGCTCCAGGGGCTGCTCCACGGCGTCGATGCCGTAGCGGTGGATCATGACGCGGAGCAGCTCGGCGTGGCGCGTCTCCTCCCGCCCTTGCAGCACCACGGCGGCCTTTACCACGGGATCGTCGAGCGTCGCCGCGAAGGCGTCGACGATGGCGCCGGCCCGCCGCTCGGTATGGAGCACCTCCTGCCAGAACGGGATGGCGCGGAGCCGGGCCAGCGCCGCGTCGTCGAGTTCCGGCCAGGGCAAGCGCTCGGGCACGTAGTCGGTATAGCTGTCGTTGAACTGACGGCAGAAGGCGTCGCGATGCGCGTCGGAGCCGATCCTCATAGGGCGCCTCGTAAAGCGAGGCGCGGCGGCAGCGCGGATCGTGCGCAAGCGGATACTTGTCTACGCCCTGCCTCACCCCCCTCCCTAACCTCCCCCTCAAGGGGGGAGGGGCGATTCTCATTGTGACTCGAATTGCGACTTGACATGAGATCGTGCGCGAGCGTCATGGCTCACTCCGCTCCCGCGGCGGCGGGTCCTTGTGTCGCCGCCGATTTGCGCATGAAGCGCAGTGCCAGGCGAACGAGACGCGGCATCACGGTCGGGCGCAGCAGGCGTGCGTCATAGCCCTTGAGCCGCCGATCATTCTCGGCGAGGCAGAGCCGCATCAGCCCGGCAGCGTCGAGATCGATGCCCATCGACTCATGCCCGGTCATGGTGAAGTTGTCGCCGCCGCCGACGCTGCGCGCCGTCTGCACCCGCTCCCAGACGAGAAACGCCCAGACCGCGAGAACGCGTGCGGCGAAAACCGGTTTTTGCCACCAGCTGAGATTGCGGCGATGCCAGGCGACCCAATTGACGAAGAAGAGAATGTGGCGGCATTCCTCCTGCATCACCGGCTCGAAGGTATCGACGAGCTCGGGCGGGAAGTAGCCGGAGCGGCGCGCCGCCTCGAAGAGACCGAAGGCGAAGAAGCTGTCGATGCATTCGCTGAAGCCGGTGACCATGAACGCCCATTCGGCATCGCGCGGCGTGAGATAGGGCGGCTCCTCGCCAAGCACGATGCCATAAGCGGCGACGAGATTGGCCAGCACGTCCTTGTGCCTGCCCTCCTCGAAGCCGTTGAGCCGGATCGCCTCGGCAAGCAGCGGATCCTTGACCTGCGCGCCATAGCTCAGCACGCGCAGCTTCGCCTTGCCCTCGGTCGCGACCGCGATGTCCCAGATCGGCAGGCTGACGAGCCGCGCGCGCTCCGCCTCGCTCAGCGCCGGCCAATCGATGATGGCCGGCTTGTAGGGGTTGAAGGTGTCGAGCAGCATGCGGCAGAAGAGCGATTTGTGCGCCTCGCTGCCGATCGGGATCGGTCCCGCGATCGCTCCTTGCCACGTCCTGGCGGCGCGATCCGCCTTTGCCACCGCCGGGCCGTCGACAGAGGCGCCGGACGAACAACTTGCGTCCTGCGACGGCTCGCTGCTGCGCTCGCGCTCAGGATGAGGAAATTCTCTTTGTGCCATAAAGAACTCACCTCATCCTGAGGTCGCAGGACGCACCACGCCAATTGCAGTGGGCTGCGCCATCGTCACACCGGCGGGGTGATGACGGACGAAAGGCGGCGTCACCGGGCTATCCATCCATCCCCGCGGCGCGATGTCAACGCCCGGGGCGGATCGCGCGACGCGTTCTCAGCGCGAGTAGAACTCGACGACGAGGTTGGGTTCCATCGAGACCGGGTAAGGCACGTCGGCGAGCTTGGGCGCGCGCACGAAGCTGCCCTTCATCCCGTCATGATCGACCTGGAGATAGTCGGGCACGTCGCGCTCGGTCGATTTCACCGCTTCGAGCACGACGGCAAGCTGCTTCGACTTCTCCTTGACCTCGATGAGGTCGTTGTCCTTCACGAGGTAGGAGCCGATATTGACGCGCTTGCCATTGACGCGGATATGGCCGTGATTGACGAATTGGCGCGCGGCAAAGGGCGTCGGCGCGAATTTCATGCGGTAGACGACGGCATCGAGGCGGCGCTCGAGCAGCTCGATCAGGTTCTCGCCGGTGTCGCCCTTGCGGCGCGCGGCCTCTTCGTAGAGGCGGCGGAACTGACGCTCGCCGATATTGCCGTAGTAGCCCTTGAGCTTCTGCTTCGCCAGGAGCTGCGTGCCGAAATCGCTCGGCTTCTTGCGCCGCTGGCCGTGCTGGCCCGGGCCGTAATCGCGATTGCGGTTCAAGGGGCTCTTCGAGCGGCCCCAGAGATTGACGCCGAGGCGTCGGTTGATCTTGAACTTCGACCCTTCTCGCTTGCTCATGATGCCTCGAACCCGTTGTGGTTGTTGTTGTCCCAATAGTCCGCCGCCTCGCGGCGCGGCGGGGCCATCGGCCCGCTTTCTTGGGAGTGAAGGGCGCGGACTATAGGCAAGACGGCGGCCATGTCAATCGCGGCGCCCCCCTCACCCTCATCGCCGGCTCGAAAGAACACCCCTGCGGGACCCTGTTCGGTGGCGCCTTCTCGGGCAATACCCTTTGTTAACGTAAGCCGCCTAGCTTTGCCGCTCCACCAAAGGTCGGTCGACAGCGCCGACTCCCAGGAGGCGGCGAAGAATGGCGAACTCCACGCACAAACCGGCCAACCCGGGATTCAGCGGCCTCGCCTTTGCTCTGCACCGGTCGCCCGTGCCCGTCTATGCGGCGACCCTCTTCGTTGGTGCGCTTCTGCTCTTCTGGACCGAGCCGCTCGTCGCCAAGCTCATGCTGCCGTTACTGGGCGGCGCCTCCGCCGTGTGGAACACGGCGATGATGTTCTTTCAGGCGATGTTGCTTGCCGGCTACGGATATGCCCATCTCCTGAGCCGTCGCGTGCCTGCCGCAAAACAACCTTGGGTCCACGGCGCGGTCTTGGTAAGCGCCTTCGCCGCCTTGCCCATCGCGATTGGCAACGCGGTGCCGCCCGTCGAGGGGACACCCATATTCTGGCTGGTTCGCCACCTCTTCGTCAGCGTCGGTCTGCCCTTCTTCGCGGTCTCCAGCACGGCGCCTTTGCTCCAGAGCTGGTTCGCCCGCAGTCGTGACCGTAGCGCCGGCGATCCTTACTTCCTTTACAGCGCCAGCAATCTCGGCAGCCTGCTCGCGCTGCTGGCCTTTCCGCTGGTGTTTGAGCCGTGGCTTACGCTCGGCACGCAGAGTCGTCTGTGGCTCCTGCTCTACGGCCTGCTCGTCGTGCTGATCGGCGTCTGTGCGCTGCGCTCGCAGGCCGATGGCTGGCATGAGGACGCCGCCGTCCAGCAAAACGCGCGGGTCGTGGGCGCCGTTACGCTGCGCGAGCGCGGGCTCTGGGTCGCGCTGGCGTTCGTGCCGTCGAGCCTGATGCTCGGCGTCACCTCGTTCACCACCACCGATATCGCCTCCGTACCGCTGCTCTGGATCATCCCGCTGACACTCTACCTTCTGTCCTTTGTCATCACCTTCGCGCGCCGGCCGATCGTCTCGACGTCGTGGTCGCTCTTCGGCCAAGCTTTCCAGATGGCCTTCCTCGCGCTGCTGTTCATCGTACCGGCGGTCCCGGTCGGCCTTGCCATGGAAGGGCATTACATCGCCTTCTTTCTCACCGCGCTTGTGTGCCACGGTGCGCTCGCGGCGCGACGGCCTGAGCCGTCACGGTTGACGGATTTCTACTTCTGCCTGTCGCTCGGCGGCGCACTGGGGGGCATCTTCAATGCGCTCTTGGCGCCATTGTTGTTTTCCTCGACTTATGAATACCCGCTGGTGCTCATTCTCGCCTGCCTGCTGCGCCTGCCGGCGCTCGGCCGGCCCGAGCGGCTGAAGCGACGCGATATCTTGTTTCCGGCAGCGCTGCTTGTGTACGTCGTCGTGCTGATCCGGTACTGGTCGTCGATCGACGCCGCCGGCCAAGTCCTGCATTGGCTGGCGGTCATTGCCGTGCCTGCGGCCGTGTTCTGTCTGCGCGGTCGAGCGGTGCGTTTCGCGCTGGCCGTGGCGGCCGTGCTCGTCCCCGTGACCGTGGCGCGGAGCACGGATGGCGTTCTCGATCAGGCGCGCAGTTTCTACGGCGTCTATCGGGTCAAGGTGGATCCCTCCGCGCCGATGCTCGACCTGATCGATGGCACCGTGCTGCACGGCGCGGAGTTCATCGATCCCAGCCGTTGGCGCGATGAGGTGCGCTACTATGTTGACGCGGGTCCCTTGGGGCAGTTTTTCGACTCGCTCCGAGCAGCACGGCCGACACCGCTGCAGATCGGCGTGACCGGTCTCGGCACCGGCGCGCTCGCCTGCTACAGCCGGCCCGACGAAGCCTGGACGTTCTTCGAGATCGACCCGCTCGTGGTGGAGATCGCACGCGACCAGCGCTTCTTCCACTACCTGCAACTGTGCGGCCAGCGCGCACGGATTCTCCTCGGCGATGCGCGTCTGTCGCTCAAGTCCCAGCCGAATGATCATTTCGACGTGCTGATCCTCGACGCCTTCAGCTCGGACGCGATCCCGATCCATCTGCTGACCCGTGAAGCGCTGCTGCTCGACCTCGACAAGATCACGGACCATGGCGTGATCCTGATCCATATCAGCAACCAGCACCTGAAACTCGCGCCGGAGCTGGCGGCGACGGCGCGCGAGCTCGGCCTGGTGCAGCGCCATCAGCTGTTTCTGCCGTCGGCCGAGCAGAAAGCAGGTATGGCGATCGGGTCGGAATGGGTGGTGCTGGCCCGGCGCGATGCCGATCTCGCCTTCCTCGACCGAGCCCCGGGCTGGCAACCCTATGTCCCGACCCGCGCCCTGGCCCCTTGGACCGATGATTTTTCGAACATTCTCAGCGTGATGCAGTGGTGACGTAGCAGCGCAACGAGGCGCCGCGGTATCAGGATGAGGCGCGCTTCTTCGTGGTACCACGCGCGGACGGGCGCCGCCGCGGGCCGACGAAGGCGGTGAGGATGCCGTGCAGGGTGCGCAGCTCCTGCGCCGTCGGAGCGGCGCGCTGGAAGAAGTTGCGCAAATTGCGGATCATGCCGGGGCGCTTCTCGGCGTTGCGCAAGAAGCCGCTGCGGTCGAGCTCCTCCTCGAAATGGCCGAAAAAGCGCAGCAGCTCCTCCTTGGTCGCCGGCGCGGAATGGCCGGTGACGAGGAACTCGGCCGGACCTTCATCGCCGGCGGTGAACCACTCATAGCCGACGAGCAGCACCGCCTGGGCGAGGTTGAGCGAGGAGAAGGCGGGGTTGAGCGGCACCGTCAGCACGGTGTCGGCGAGCGCGACATGATCGTTGACGAGGCCGGTGCGCTCGCGCCCGAAGAGGATGCCGCAGGCTTCGCCGCTTCCGGTGAATTGCCGCATCTCGGCGGCGGCAAGGCGCGGCGTCAGCACGCGCTTCACCATGAAACGGTCGCGCGCGGTGGTGGCGTAGACGTGGCGCAGATCCGCGATGGCGTCCTCGACGCGGTCGAAGAGCCGCGCCTCGCGCAAGACGACATCAGCACCGCTCGCCATCGCCACCGCCTTGGCGTTAGGCCAGCCATCGCGGGGCGCGACAAGGCGCAGATCGGTCAGGCCGCAATTGTACATGGCGCGCACCGCGGCGCCGATATTCTCGCCGAGCTGCGGCTCGACCAGGATGATCGCGGGGCCGCCGGTCGTGCCGCGGCGGCGACGGTCCGTTCCGGCCATTACGCGGCATTTCCCCCCACCCCTCCCTCCCCCTCAAAGGGGGAGGGGGAAGTGAGGAGCGCGAAGAGCCATCGCAGCAAACGCGGCGTCACTGGCTACCCCCGCCTGCCCGCGCGCCAGAGCTTGTAGGTCAGGCTGTCGTGGAGCGCGTTGTAGGAGGCGTCGATGACGTTGGTGGAGACGCCGACGGTGGACCAGCTGCCGATCTCGGCGTCGCTGGTCTCGATCATGACGCGGGTCACCGCCTTGGTGCCGTCCTGCGGCGTCAGGATGCGGACCTTGTAATCGGTGAGGCGGATCGCTTCGAGCTCGGGGAAAACCGGGATGAGCGCCTTGCGCAGCGCGGTGTCGAGCGCGTTGACCGGGCCGTTGCCCTCGGCGACGGTCATCAGCGGCGTGCCGCCGACTTCGACCTTGATCGTCGCCTCGGACAGCGTCACGAGATCGCCGCGCGCGTTCCAGCGCCGCTCGTCGATGACGCGGAAGCTCTGCAGACGGAAATACTCCGGCACGCCGTCGATGGCGCGGCGCGCCAGCAGCTCGAAGCTGGCTTCGGCGCCGTCATAGGCATAGCCCTGGAACTCGCGCTCCTTCACCTCTTCGAGAAGCCGCGCCACTTTGGGATGTTTGGGGTCGAGCTCGATCCCGGCCTCGCGCAGCCGCGCCAGGATGTTGGAGCGGCCGGCCTGGTCGGAGACGAGGATGTGCCGGCGATTGCCGACGGTCTCGGGCGGGACGTGCTCGTAGGTGCGCGGATCCTTCTCGACGGCGGAGACGTGGAGCCCGCCCTTATGCGCGAAAGCGGCATCGCCGACATAAGCGGCGTGGCGGTTGGGCGCGCGGTTCAAGAGCTCGTCGAGAAGGCGCGAGAGCTGTGTCAGCTGACGGAGATGGTCGGGGCTGACACCGATCTCGAAGCGCTCGCGATAGAGGGGCTTCAGCATCAGGGTCGGGATGAGCGAGACGAGATTGGCATTGCCGCAGCGCTCGCCGAGACCGTTCAAGGTGCCCTGCACCTGGCGCACGCCGGCGCGGATCGCGGCGAGGCTGTTGGCGACGGCGTTCTCGGTGTCGTTATGGGCGTGGATGCCGAGCTTCTCGCCGGGGATCACCCGTGTCACCTCGTCGACGATCCGCTCCACCTCATGCGGCAGGCTGCCGCCATTGGTATCGCACAGCACGAGCCAGCGGGCGCCGGCCGCTTCGGCCGCTTTGAGGCAGGCGAGCGCATAGTCGGGATTGGCCTTGTAGCCGTCGAAGAAATGCTCGGCGTCGAACATCGCTTCGCCCTTCGCCGCAGCGGCGGCGATCGATTCACGGATGAGTTCGAGATTCTCCTCGAGCCCGATACCGAGGGCCACGGTCACGTGGAAGTCCCAGCTCTTGCCGACGAGGCAGGTGCCGTGGGCGCGCGCGTCGAGCAGCGCAGCGAGACCGGGATCGTTAGCAGCGCTGCGGCCCGAGCGCTTGGTCATGCCGAAGGCAATGAGCTTGGCGCGCGCCAGCGCCGGCGGCGCGCCGAAGAAGCTGCTGTCGGTCGGGTTGGCGCCGGGCCAGCCGCCCTCGACATAGTCGATGCCGATGCGGTCGAGCGCCTCGGCGATGGTCGCCTTGTCCTGGACGCTGAAATCGACGCCCTGGGTCTGCGCGCCATCGCGCAAGGTCGTGTCGAAGAGGTAGAGGCGCTCGCGGGTCATGGTGTGGTCTCAGGTCTCGGCCTACGGAGATATACCCCGCACCCCTCCCTCCCCCTCAAGAGGGGAGGGGGAAGAAAACAGCGGTCGGGGCAAAGCACAACTACGTCGCGCGGCGCCAGGTGGTGCCGGCGGGGCCGTCTTCGAGGAGGATGCCGCCGATGGCGAGGGCGTTGCGGATGCGGTCGGCCTCGGCGAAGTTGCGCGCCTTGCGCGCGGCGTTGCGCTGGGCGATGAGGGCTTCGATCTCCTGCGCCTCGCTAGCATCGCCCTTAAGCCAGGCTTCAGGATCCTGCTGCAACAGGCCGAGCAGCGCGCCGCCGGTGCGGAGCTCGGCGGTGAGGCGACGCTTCTCCTCGGGCGCGCTGGCTTTGTTGAGTGCGGAGAGGATGTCATGGAGCGCGGCGAGCGCCAGCGGTGTGTTGAGATCATCCTCGAGCGCGGCCAGCACCGGCACGGGCGGCGCCGCCGCTGCCGCCGGCGCCGGTTCCTGGCGCAGCGCCAAATAGAAGCGGTCGAGCGCGTGCTTGGCTTCGGCGAGGCGGTCGGAGGTCCAGTCGAGCGGGTCGCGGTAATGGCTCATCAGCATGGCATAGCGCGCCGCCTCGCCCGGCGCTTCGCCGAGCACATCGCGGATGGTGCGGAAATTGCCGAGCGATTTCGACATTTTCTCACCCTCGACGATGACGAAGCCGTTATGCATCCAGTAGCGCACGAAGGGCGTGCCGCCATGGGCCGAGACGCTTTGCGCGATCTCGTTCTCGTGATGCGGGAAGATGAGGTCGAGCCCGCCGCCATGGATGTCGAAGGTCTCGCCGAGATGCGCCTCGGACATGGCGGAGCATTCGATGTGCCAGCCGGGGCGGCCGCGGCCCCACGGGCTGTCCCAGCCCGGCTGCTCGGCGGTCGACGGCTTCCACAGCACGAAATCGGCGGGATCGCGCTTATAGGGCGCCACGTCGACGCGGGCGCCGGCGATCATCTCGTCGCGCGAGCGGCCGGAGAGCCGGCCATACTCGGCCATGCTCGGCACCGAGAACAGCACGTGATGATCGGCGACATAGGCGTGGCCCGAGGCGATGAGCTTTTGGATCATGGCGATCATCGGCGCCACATGCTCGGTCGCGCGCGGCTCGACATCGGGCGGCAAGCAGAGCAGCGCCGCCACATCCTCGTGGAAGATGCGGGCGGTGCGCTCGGTCAGAGCGCGGATCGCCTCGCCGCTGTCATGGGCCGCGGCGATGATCTTGTCGTCGACATCGGTGATGTTGCGGACATAGCGCACATGCGGAACGCCGTAGAGATGGCGCAGCAGCCGGTAGAGCACATCGAAGACAATCACCGGCCGGGCATTGCCGATATGCGCGAGGTCGTAAACGGTGGGGCCGCAGACATAAAGCCGCACATTCGCCGCATCGAGCGGCGTGAAGGGGTCCTTGCGGCGCGTCAGGGTGTTGTAGAGCGCAAGCATGAGTCGTCAGTTTTCAGTTGTCAGTTATCAGCTAGAGGCCGAACTGACGACTGATAACTGATAACTGACAACTAACAAAACTACCCCTCCCGCTTCCGCATCAGGAACTCGCGGCCTTTCTTCACCAGCGGCTTGCCGTCATAGGCGACGATGTCGGCGGTGGCGTAGGTCTCGGTCCAGAGCTCCGGCAGATAGGAACCGGTGCCGACGACGTCGATGGGCGCGCCGGCGACCGACATCATGCGGCATTTCGCCGGGGTGAAGCCGGAACTGGCGACGATCTTGACCTTGGAAAAGCCGGCGGCGTCGAGGCGCTGGCGCATATGCCAGATGGCGGCGGCGCTGACGCCGGTGCCGACGAGGTAGCGCAGCTCGGCCTCGGTGCGGTAGCCGCGGATCGCCTGCGGCGCGTGGCGCTCGAGCACGTCGTAGGAGCGCGCGAGATCGAGCTCCTCGACATAGCGGCCGCCATGGGTGTCGATGCGCATGGCGAGCCGGCCCGCGGCGGCAAGCTCCGGGAAGCGGCGGCAGACGGCGAGCGCGTCGGTGGTCTCGAGCCCGAAATAATCGACGAGAACGGTGAGCGGCTCCGTGGGAAAGGTCTCGTGGAACATCTCCGCCGCGCGCAAGGTCGAGCCGGCATAGCCGACCAGGGCGTGCGGCATGGTCCCGAGCCCGGTCTCGTTGCCGAAGAAATGCGCGGTTGCGTCGGTCGCATTGCCGACGAAACCGCGCGCGCCCACTTCGCGTTTTGCCGCGGCGGAGCCGACCGACGCGGCATAGGCCATCATCTCCGCCATCTCGGCGCCGGCGCAGTGGCGCGCATCCATGGCGAGAAACGCCGTCTTCGGCAGGTCGACGGCCATGGCATAGGCGTTGTAGGCGGCAACGCAGGCCGGGCCGAGCTTCTGCAGGTAGACGGTCTCGAGATCGACGAGGTGATAGAGCGAGCCGGTCACGTAGATCATCGGCTCGCCGGCGCCCACCCAGTCGCCTTCGGCGTAGTTGAGCTCGATGGTGAATTCGGTTTGCCGCGCCGCGGCCATCGCGTCGAGGAAATCGACCATGAGCTTCGGCGTGCAGATCACCGGCCGGCGCATGAAGATGGCGTAGCTCGCCTCGCGGTCGCCGAAATGCCGCACCACTTCCTTGGTGCGCAGGAAATAGCTGTCGGTGAGGCGCGACAGGTCCTTGGGCTCGGGCCGCATCAAGATCCCCCCTCCTCCGGCGCCGGCGCTCAGGAGGACGCGGCGGCGCGCCGGCGCACCTCGCCGACGCGCTTCTTCTTGAGCGCCTCGGCGATGAGAAAGGCGAGCTCCAGCGCCTGGCTCGCATTGAGCCGGGGATCGCAATGGGTGTGATAGCGGTCGGCGAGCGACGTCTCGGTGATCGCCTGGGCGCCGCCGATGCATTCGGTGACGTCCTGCCCGGTCATCTCGAAATGGACGCCGCCGGCATAGCTGCCTTCGGCCTCGTGGACGGCGAAGAAGCCCTTGACCTCGGCGAGGATGCGATCGACCGAACGCGTCTTGTAGCCGATCGAGGAGACCATGGTGTTGCCATGCATGGGATCGCAGCACCACACCACCTTGCGTCCCTCGCGCGCGACGGCGCGGATCAGCGGCGGCAGCTTCTGCTCGACCTTGTCGGCGCCCATGCGCGCGATCAGCGTCAACCGCCCCGGCTCGTTCTCGGGGTTGAGGGCGTCGATGAGGCGCAGGAGATCGGCGGGATCGAGGCTCGGCCCGCATTTCATGCCGATCGGGTTCTTGACGCCGCGCAGAAACTCGACATGGGCGCCGTCGGCCTGGCGCGTGCGGTCACCGATCCACAGCATATGCGCCGAGCAATCGTACCAATCGCCGCTGGTGGAATCGACGCGGGTCAGCGCCTGCTCATAGGGCAGCAGCAGCGCCTCATGCGAGGTGAAGAGATCGGTCTCGCGGATCTGCGGCGTCGTCTCCGAGGTGAGGCCGCAGGCGGCCATGAAGTCGAGCGTCTCGGTGAGGCGGTCGGCGAGCTCGCGATAGCGCTCGCCGGCCGGGCTCTCCGCGACGAAGCCCTGGTTCCAGCTATGGACGCGGTGCAGATCGGCATAGCCGCCTTGGGCGAAGGCGCGCAGCAGATTCAAGGTCGCCGCCGCCTGGCTGTAGGCCTGCACCATGCGCTGCGGATCGGGCTTGCGCGCCGCCGCCGAGAACTCCATGGCGTTGATGATGTCGCCGCGATAGGCGGGCAAGGTCACGCCGTTCTGCGTCTCCTGGTCGGAGGTGCGCGGCTTGGCGAACTGCCCGGCCATGCGGCTCACCTTCACCACCGGGCAAGCGGCGCCGTAGGTCAAGATCACCGCCATCTGCAGCAGCACGCGGAAAGTGTCGCGGATGTTGTTGGGGTGGAACTCGGCGAAGCTCTCGGCGCAATCGCCGCCTTGCAGCAGGAACGCTTTGCCGGCGGCAACATCGGCCAGCCGATCGCGCAGCCGCCTCGCCTCCCCGGCGAAGACCAGGGGCGGATAGCGGCGCAGCGTCGTTTCAACCTGCTGCAGCGCCGCTTCGTCGCGGTAGCCGGGAACCTGCCGGATCGGCAGGCCACGCCAGCTTTCGGGTGACCATTTCTTATTCATCGCAACCTACCTTGGCGCAGGCCGGCGAGCGTGTCGAGGGGCGGTTTGGGCATGGAACACCTCCGGGTTGGAGGCCACTCCACCTGGGGCGACATGCGGGTCAGGGTCAGATCGAAGTCCCTGAAACACGAAAGCCGCCTCGGGTCGGGCGGCTTCGGGGAAAACGCAAACGCGATCCTAGGCCGCCGAACCGTACCGGCGGTACCAAAATCGCGCGACGAGAAGCGAGGCTATCTGCTTCATGGGCGCGGAACCTACGCGCGAGCGCCGTCCGATGCAAGGGGGTTTACAGCAGGCGCTCGACGACAAAGGGGCGGACGGCCTCGGCAAAGTCTTCTTCCGACAGGCCGGGGAAAAAAGCAGGGTCGAACGTTCATTAGGGAGACTGCCGCGGGCCTTGTGTTC
>DATJLU010000136.1:0-8313 GCA_035509275.1 Allostellaceae bacterium
AGGCGATTGACGGTGAGGCCGCCGATCCCGGTCGGAAGTCCGGCCAGCAGCGCCGCATGCCGCGCGACGTTGCGCGCATCCTCGCCGGCCTGATTGGTGCAGCCGATCACCGCGTCCTCGTAATCGGCGGGCTTGAAGGGATTGCGCTCGACCAGCGTCTTGACGACGCCGGCCAGAAGATCATCGGGCCGCAGCGGCGCCAGCCCGCCGGCGTGGCGGCCGATCGGCGTGCGCAGACCGTCATAGACGTAAGCGTGATCCATGGCGCTTCCCCTTTTCTGAGCCCGCGTTTCGCTTGAACCTAGGCAAAGCGCGCGAGGCTCACAAGCGGTGGTGCCGCAGGGGCGTCCCGCTATTTTCGCAAACGCGGGTGGCTGGACTGATGGGAGCGGCGACGCCTTGTCGGGCCGGTCACCGTCTCCACGTCCTTGGGAGAGGGATAATTCCGCCCGACGAAAGGGGACGCTATGCCCAAGGAGCTTGACGATCGACGGAACGAAGCATCGTTCGTCCTGATTCCGGGCGCCGGCGGAATGGCCTGGTATTGGCATCGGGTTACGCCGTTGCTCGAGCAGGCGCATCATGAAGCTATCGCCATCGATCTACCCGGTGACGATGGCGCCGTCGGGCTGGACGCGTACGCCGACATCGTGATCCGCGCGATCGGCGAGCGGCCGAACGTGGTTCTGGTCGCTCAGTCGCTGGGCGGATTCACCGCTCCGCTCGTCTGTGCGCGCCGAGCCGTCAAGATGCTCGTCCTGGTCAACGCAATGATACCGCAACCAGGGGAGACCCCCGCGGCCTGGTGGGGGAATACCGGGGCCGTCGCAGCACGCGTTGCCGCTGCTACCGCCGGCGGGTACAGCGCCGAGTTTGATCTGTCGACCTACTTTCTTCACGATGTGCCGGACTGGGTACTCCGTCACGGGCCGTCACGTCAGCGTGACCAGGCGGAAGCGATCTTCTCGCAACCTTGCCGTTTCGATCACTGGCCGCGGATTCCGATCCGGGTCATCGCTTCGGCGGAGGATCGCTTCTTTCCCCTCGAGTTCCAACGGCGCGTTGCGGGCGACCGCCTGAGCACGGAGGTCGACGCGATTCCCGGAGGCCACCTGGTCGCGCTCTCTCATCCGAAAGCACTTGCAGACCGCCTCCTTCGCCTGTCGCGCGACGCGCTATAGGACGGATTGTCTAGCCGGAGCGCCGAAGCCCGCGCGGCCACAGACGATGCGGATATCTTCGCTGCAGTCTTGTTCGCGAGCGTCCGCGACGATGATGTGAGCATGGTCACACCCCTGTGTATGGCGGTATGATGAGTTTATCTAGCGCAGTGGCGAGGCCATGCAGGGCGGCGATGAGCCAAGACGCCCCCGCAGACTGGCGACGATTTTAGCGGCGGATATCGCTGGCTATAGCCGGCTCGTGGGGCTCGACGAGGAAGGGACGCTGGCACGCGTCAAGCGGCACCGCCGCGAGCTGATAGAACCTACGGTTGCAGATCATCACGGCCGCATCGTCAAATGGATGGGTGACGGGTTTCTCGCCGAGTTCGAAAGCCCGGTGGAAGCGGTGCGCTGCGCCGTCGTCATTCAGCAGAGCATGGCGGGGCGCAATGCGGCGCTGGCGCGCCAGAACTGGCTGCAGTTCCGCATCGGCGTCAATCTCGGCGACATCGTCATCGACAGCGACGACGACATCTATGGCGACGGCGTCAATCTGGCGGCGCGGCTGCAGGAGCTGTGCGCCCCAGGCGGCGTCTACATCTCCGGTGGCATCTACGAGCTGGTGAAGAACAAGCTGGTCGTCGGCTATCAGTCGCTCGGCGACCACAAGGTGAAGAACATCACCGACCCGGTCCGGGTCTATCGCGTGCTGCCCGATCCGGAGGCGCTGGCGGTGGCGAAGGCGCGCCGCCTGCGGCGCCAGACGGTCGCGGCCGGGCTGGGGGCTTGTGTCCTGCTTGCCGGCGCTGGCTTTTGGTGGGCATCGACCCCGGAAACGCCGCCGCGGCCAGGGAGCTCTGGCTCCTCTGTCGTCGAGCAGATCGCGACCACGCGGCCGCCGCCGGCACCCGCCGCGCCGCCGGCGGATAGTGGCCAGCGCCGCATCACCGCCACGCCGCCCGCGGTCAAGCCGCCGCCACCCAAAGGGCCGGAGATGGTCGCGGTGCCGGGCGGCAGCTTCCTCATGGGCAGCGACGAGGACCCCTCGGAAAAGCCGATCCATCGCGTGACGATCGCGCCGTTCTCGATCGCCAAGTACCCCGTCACCGTCGGCGAGTGGAAGGCCTGCGTCGCCGCCGCGGCTTGCGCGGCGATCCCGGCGGGCGACGACAAGGCGCCGATGACCAATGTGAGCTGGAACGATGCGATGCAGTTCGTCGCCTGGCTCAAGAAATCGCGCAACGAGAATTATCGCTTGCCGACCGAAGCGGAGTGGGAATATGCGGCGCGCGGCAACACGGATACGCGCTATTGGTGGGGCAACAAGGTCGCGCTGGGCATGGCCGATTGCAAGGGCTGCGGCGAGCCTTACGACCCGCGCGGGCCGCTGGCGGCGGGCAGCTTTCCGCCCAACCCCTTCGGTCTCCACGACATGACCGGCGGCGTCGCCGAATGGGTGTCGGATTGCTGGCATTCCACCTATGTCGGCGCGCCTCATGAGGGCAGCTCCTGGGGCGAGCCCGATTGCAGCCAGCATGTGCTGCGCGGCGGTTCCTGGGAGAACGACCCGAGCTACCTGCGTGCCGCGAGCCGGGACTATTACGACACCGCCGTCCGCTACATCAGCCACGGATTCCGCGTCGCGCGGTCGCCTTAGCCCTGGCGAAAGGAGCGCCTCCATGTCGCAGAAGCTACTGCGCCGATCCCTGCTGTTGGCGGCGCCCGCGCTGGCGGTGCTGGCGGCGCCGGCGCTCGCCGGGCCGACGCCGGCGGGGAAGGACGCCTATCTCTACTTCATCACGCCGCATAACGGTCAGAAGGTGCACAGCCCGTTCCTGGTCATTTTCGGCCTGCGCAATATGGGCGTAGCGCCGGCCGGGGTAAAATTCCCCAATACCGGGCATCATCACCTCTTCATCGACGTGACCGAGCCGCTCGACCCGAACGTGCCGATCCCGCAGGACAAGAAGCACCTGCATTTCGGCGCCGGCCAGACCCAGGCGCGCATCGAGCTGCCCAAGGGGCGGCACACGCTCCAGCTCGTGCTCGGCGATGCCGATCATATCCCGTTCGATCCGCCGGTTGTCTCGAAGGTCATCCATATCACGGTGATCTGAGGGGTGGGGTAGGGGCGGGGGTCGGTTGGATTACAAGGCTGCATTACTGCCGTGGGTCCTTCGACAGCCAACCCGTTCCCTCGGTTCGCGAGCGAGCCCTCCGGGGCCGAGCGCAGAGCGCTCGGCCGGGTTGACCCCTACGGACGCAAGCTCGGGATGAGGTATTGATGGCACAAAGAAAATCGCCTCATCCTGAGCCGGCGCGCGCAGCGCGCCTATCGCAGGGCGCACAGCATTAATCGCCAGGTGATGCCATACCTAAGGAGCCGACAATGATCTCATCCGTGAGGAGCGCACGCCGAGCATTTCTTCTCGCATCCGGCGGAACCGCACTGGGCATGGCCCTGATCGGCCCTGCCCGCAACGGCGAGGCGGCGGTCTCCTCGCCAGAGCAGCCGGCGCAAGACGAAGAAAAGGCGAAGGAAGTCACTGCGAATGAAGACCTCATGCGCGAACACGGCGTGCTGCGCCGGGCGCTGCTGGTCTATCACCTGACCGCGGCGCGGCTGCGCACAAACCCGGCGGCGGTCTCGCCGGAGGCGCTCAACGCGACGGCCAAGCTCTTCCGCACCTTCGGCGAGGACTACCACGAGCGGCAGCTTGAAGAGCCCCACATTTTCCCCGTCGTCCAGCAATTGAGCCCGGCGGCCGCGAGGCTCGTGAATACGCTGCTCGCCCAGCACCGCAGAGGCCGCGAAATCACCGACTACATCGCGGGAGAGACCATAGGCGGTCGGATCGGCACCGGCGCCGCCGAGCCGCTGGCGCATGCGATGGAGGCTATGGTGCTGATGTACCAGGAGCATACGGCGCGCGAGGATACCATCGTGTTCCCCGCCTGGAAGCAGGCGCTCTCGGGCAAGCAATACGACGAGATGAACGACACGTTCGAAGACATCGAGCACCGGATGTTCGGCAAGGACGGTTTCGAAGACGCCGTCAAGCAGGTCTCAGCCGTCGAGCAAACGCTTGGCATCGCTGATCTCGCACAGTTCACGGCGCCGCCTCCGCCGCATCTCTGAGGCTCAGGGAAGTCGCGCGGCGCTGCTGCCGCAGCAGGCGAATGGCGGTGGAATCGGCCCGCTTCATCGAGTTTTGACTTGGGCGGCCCGGGCTTGCCGAGCGGCGTCCCGGGTGCCATAAGCGCCGCCGTGACGGCAAGACTCTTCCCCCGGCGAGCTCCCGAGGAAACCCATGCGTGATTTTCATCAGCCGCGCCGCTCGGCGGCGGTCGCGGGCGAAGCGATGGCGGCGACCTCGAGCCCGCTGGCGACCTTGACCGCGCTCGATGTGCTGCGCGCCGGCGGCAATGCCGTCGATGCGGCGATCGCGGCTTCCGCGGTGCTGTGCGTGACCGAGCCGCACATGACCGGTATCGGCGGCGATTGCTTTGCGCTCTACGCACCCAAAGCGGCCGGCACGCCGCTGGCGCTCAACGCCTCGGGCATGGCGCCGATGCGGGCGACGGTCGATTGGTACCGCGAGCGCGGCTTCACCGAGATCCCGGTCGAGAGCGTCCACGCCGCGACGGTTCCGGGCGCGGTCGATGGCTGGTGCATGCTGCTCGAACGCTATGGCACGAAGGATCTGGCGGAGCTGCTGGCGCCGGCGATCCGGCTGGCCGAAGACGGTTTCGTGGTGACGCCGCGCCCGGCCTGGGATTTCTCTTTCCCGGCGCTGGCTGAGAAGGTCGGCCGCGACGCCGGCGCGGCGCGGGTCTTCATGCCAGCGGGGCGCCTGCCGAGGATGGGCGAGCGGCTGAAGCTGCCGGCGCTGGCCCAGACCTTCCGGCGCATCGCCCGGGAAGGGCGGCGCGGCTTCTATGAAGGGCCCGTGGCGGCCGATATCGTCAAACGCTGCAACGAGCTGGGCGGCCTGCACACGCTCGAGGATTTCGCGCAGCAACGCGGCGAATGGGTGGCGCCGATCGAGGCGCGGTATCGCCGCCACGACGTCTTCGAGTGCCCGCCCAACGGCCAGGGCCTTGCCGCGCTGATGATGCTGCGCACGCTCGACGGCTTCGATCTCTCGCCGCGCTGCAGCGAAGTCGACCGCATCCACCTCATCGCCGAAGCGACCAAGGCTGCCTACCGTACGCGCGATGCCTTTTTCGGCGATCCGCGGACGGGGGCGGTGCCGGTCAAGCGCTTCCTGTCCGATGCCTATACCGAGCGCGTGCGCCGGCACATCAACCCGGCGCGCGCCTCTGCCGCGGTGGACTGGGATGAGGCGGAGCACAAGGACACGATCTATCTCACCGTGGTCGATCGCGACCGCAACGCCGTCTCCTTCATCAACTCGCTGTTCCACGAGTTCGGCTGCGGCGTCTATGCCGCCGGTGCCGGCGTCATGCTGCACAGCCGCGGCTCGATGTTCCGCACCATCCCGGGCCACCCCAACGCGATCGCGCCGGGCAAGCGGCCGCTGCACACGATCATCCCCGGCATGCTCGCCAAGGACGGGCGTGCGGTGATGCCGTTCGGGGTGATGGGCGGCAACTACCAGGCGACCGGTCATGCCAGCCTGATATCGCGCCTCCTCGATGAGGGGCTCGATCCGCAGCAGGCGGCAGAGGCGCCGCGCAGCTTCGCCTTTGCCGGCAAGCTACAGCTCGAAGCGACGATTGCGCCCGAGATCGAGGCCGAGCTCGCGCGCCGCGGCCATGTCATCGAGCGGCAGGTGAAGCCGCTCGGCGGTTGCCAGGCGATCTATATCGACCACAAGCTCGGCGCGCTCATCGGCGGCTCGGAGCCGCGCAAGGATGGCTGCGCGCTCGGGTATTAGCGCTGCGGGCTAGCGATTGTCCTCGAGCAGGAAGCTGATCTTGCCGTTGACGCGGTAGGTCGTGATGTTGTCGCCTTCGACGATGCATTCGGCGTTCTTGATCCAGAACGAGCGGATGCCGCGCAAGGTCTTCGACGCTTCCTTCACCGCTTCGCGGCAGGCGTCGTCGAACCCCTTCGATGATTGCGCAATGACTTCGATCGAGCGGACGATGGGCATGATGGTCCTCCGCTGGGATGGGGCGGAGGATGCGGCTGGCCGCGCCCTCCGCTCGGAGGTCAACGCCTGACCGTCCCCGCGCGTGCCATCAGTACGTGTTGGTCAGAGGCTGCAGCGGCAGGTTGGATCCTGGCACGCAGCGATAGACCTCGACCGGCGTGCCGCCTTGCTGCTCGACGCCGGTGAACTCTGCCGTCGCGTTCTGAAGCCGGCAATAACGCTGCGCCCGCGCATTGGCGTCGGTGACGCTCGCAGCTTCGATGGTGTAGGTGTGCGCCGCGCAGCCGGCGAGGCAGGCGGCAACGAGCAGCAACGGCAGGCGAGGCATTTATCTTCCCCCTCTGTTGTGATGATAATCGATGCAAGGCGCCAAGGCGAGGGGGGTTCCGCCCGTCGCCCAGGGTTGTGAAGGAGGCAGCATGATCACTGCAGATTTGCGAGGCAAAGCGGCGCTGGTCACGGGCGGCGCTTCGGGCATCGGGCTGGCCACCGTCGAGCTGTTGCTGCTCGCCGGGGCCAAGGTGGCGATGAACCATCTCGCCGATGATCGCCGCGCCCGGACCGAGATCGAGCGCTTTCAAACCCATGGCTATCAGGTCATGTCGGCGCCGGGCGACGTCTCGCGGCCGGGCGAAGCCGAAACCATGGTGACGCGCGCCGTCGGCCAGCTCGGCGGGCTCGACATTCTCGTCAACAATGCCGGGACGCCAGGCACCACCGCACCCATCGACTTCGCCGATCTCGACGCGATGACGGAAGCCTTCTGGCAGACCATTCTCTCGACCAATCTTATCGGCCCCTTCCGCTGCAGCCATGCCGCGGCGCCGGCGCTCCGCACAGCGCGCGGCGCCATCGTCAATACCGCTTCGGTCGCCGGGTTGGGCCGGCCCGGCAGCAGCATCGCCTATGGCGCCAGCAAGGCCGGGCTCGTCAACCTGACGCGCTCGCTCGCCGTGGCGCTGGCGCCCGAGGTGCGCGTCAACGCCGTGGCGCCTGGCCTTGTCGACTCACCTTGGACTGAGGCCTGGCCGGCCGAGCGCAAGCAGAGCTATGTCGACAGCGCCATGATGAGGCGGATGTGCACCCCCGCCGACATCGCCGAGGCGATCCTCTTCCTCGCCGCCGGCGGCGCGATGATCACCGGGCACACGCTGCCGGTCGATGGCGGGCTGATTTAGGGCGGCAGGCGGGCGGCCGCGGACGTCCCGCGGAACGCCCGAGCGCCCGTTCTCGTTGTAGAACCATGAACGAGGCGGGTACTGTCGGGCGATTGAGCACCGCGGTCATTGACGCGCTGCGCGGTGCGCCGGCCGATGGCATGCTGGTCGACCTGTTCCGCCTGCCGCGCGCGGCCGGCGAACGCCACCACCTCTGCACCGTCGAGACCGCGTCGGCGGCGGACAAGGTGGCGACGACACTGCTCGAGGGCGAGGCGATGATCCCGGCCAGCTACGAGCTGCTGTTTCATGTCGGCCGCTATTTCAAGGCGCAGCGCGTGGCGCTCGAGGGCGCGCCCTTCCTCGACGTGATCCCGGTGCGCTTCTCGATCGCCGATGGCAGCAAGCCGCATCACCTGACGCTCCTCACCAGCCCCTGGGCTTATACCGTTTACCGGTCGTAGCGGGTGTTGCGGCGCTAGAGATGCACCTCCCCCTCTCCCGCTTGTGGGTCGCTTGTGGGAGAGGGTTGGGGTGAGGGGACGGCGGGGGCTAGCCGGAGAGGAGCGGCTCTCGCGGTTGCTTACGCAACCGCTGACGCCGCCGCGGACGATCTCGCTGCGCGAGGTCGCCTAGGGGTGAGGGGACGGCGGGAAAGATACTGGGATTTCAGTGTTTTTTGAGATGTGTACGCACCCTACCGCTTTCGCGGGGGTGACGAATTCTAGAGCAAAATCAAACTATTTCGTCATTCCCGCGAAAGCGGGAATCCATACGATCTAACAGCGCCACCTTCGTCCACTTCGATTTCTCCGCATACGCTTTTGCGGGGGTGACGAATGAGAGTGCTGCCATGCGAGCGGATACGGCTCT
>DATJLU010000137.1:0-31910 GCA_035509275.1 Allostellaceae bacterium
GAGGGTTGGGAGGGGGGTGAACCAGGACTCGATCTTGCTGCTATTTCCCCCAAATCTTCCGATACTGCTCTTTGTAGCCGTTCTCGGGGTCGTAGAGGTTGTCGGGGCCGCCGTCGCGGTTCAGGTTGGCGGCGATGAAGAGATGCGGCGGCGCGACGAAGCCGCTCGGCGGCTGGCCGGCAAAGGCGCGATTCAGCTCGTCGATGCATTGCCAGCCATGGAGATGCAGCGGCTCGGCGACGGTGGCGATCTGATACTGCTTCTGCCGGATGCGCTGGAAGGCCGGCACCGATCCGTCGCCCGCCGAGATCTGGCGGGGATAACCGACATCAGGCGCGATGCCCGCCGATTGCAGCGACGGCGCCGAGAAGTCGAAATAGAGGTCGTTGACCGCGATGCTGTAGGTCCACTTCTTGCCGTAGCGGGCGAGCAGCCCCGTGGTCAGCTGCGGCATGCGGTTGGCGAGATCGCCGATCGGCGTATCCTCGATCGCGAGCACGCTGCAGCCTTTGCAGCCCTTGATCGCCGCCGCTTCGGCATTGGTCTTGGCGGTGGCGATGGCATAGATGCTGTCGGTGAACAGGATGACGCCGGCCGTGCCGTTGGAATCGACGACGGCGTAGAGTCCGGCAGCCTTGGCGACTTCATGCGGATCGGTGGTGATGTTGGTGAAGACCGGCGGGTTGGTCATCGGGCCGGGCGCGGCGCCGGCATGCCAGCCGACGACCTTGATGCCCTGCTTCACCGCGCGCTCGACCGCCGGCGCCTGCTCCGCCGCATCGACCGTGCCGAGGATGATCCCGTCAGGCTTCAGCGCGATCGCCTGGTCGAGGGCCGAGGTGCGGAGCTGCACCGAGCCCTGCCCGTCGAGAATGCGGAAATCCCAGCCCATCACCTTGGCCGCTTCCTGCGCACCATCGCCGACGCCTTGCGCGCCGCCATTGCGCTGATCGGCCGAGACATAGACGATAAGCTTCTTGCCTTGTGCCTTGGGACCGGTCGTCGGACCTGTCCAGGGCGCGCCGGGCGCCGTCACCTTGGCGATGTAGTCCTTGGCTTCTTTGAGATAGGCGTCGTCCTCGGCCCGGCTGGCGACGCTGGACAGCACCAGCGCCGCGGCGGCGACCATGAGGCAACTGGCATAGGCGCGATGGCGTGACATGCTCTTCTCCTCCCTTGGCAGCAAGAATGACGTCACCGAGCCGCCGGGCCTCAGCCGTCCGGCGCCGCCTTCGACAGTGCTACGGTGCGGCGGCGCTGGGCGAAGCCGGCGAGCGCGATCGAGATGACGAGCGTCGCGCCGTTGAACAGCGGCTCGACGAAGAAGGCGCCGCCGAGCTGCTGGATGCCGGAGATGCCGACGGCCAGGATGATGACGCCGACCACGGTGCCCCAGACATTGACGCGGCCGGGCTTGATCGTGGTCGAGCCGAGAAAGGCGCCGACCAAGGCCGGCAGCAGATAGTCGAGCCCGACATTGGCCTGGCCGATGCGCAGCTTCGCGGCAAGCACCACGCCGGTGAAGCCGACGAGGACGCCGGAGGCGACGAAGACGCCGACGACATAGGCCCTGACCGGGATGCCATTGAGCGCCGCGGCCTTCTCATTGGCGCCGATGGCGTAGATGTGGCGGCCGAGCGGCAGCCGATCGGTGACGATCCAGAGCGCGAGCGACAGCAGCACGACATAGACCGCCGGCATCGGGATGGCGCCGAGGCTCAGGCCGTTGATGTCGAGGAACCCCTGCGGCAGCACACCCATGACCTGCCGGCCATCGGTGTGCCAGAGCGCCAGCGCATAGAGGATCGTGCCAGTGCCGAGCGTCGCGATGAAGCTGTCGATCTGCGCGACCTCGACCAGCAGCCCGTTGATGAGGCCGGTGAGCGCGCCGCAGGCCAGCACGACAAGCACGGCGATCGGCCAGGGGAAGTGATAGTTGACTTGCAGGCTGATCGCCAGGATGTGCCACATGACGATGCCGAAGCCGACGGTGAGGTCGATGCGGCCCGACATCATCGGCAGCATGGCGGCGAGCGACAGCAAGGCGACGATCGACTTGTCGCTCAAAATCGAGCGCAGATTGAGCATCGTCGGAAAGGTGTCGGGCAGCGCCAGCGAGAAGCCGAGGATCAGCAGCACCGTCAGGATCGGCAGCCCATAGACCGGCAGCACGCGGATGATCGCGTCGCGCCGCGAGAGCCGCGCCAGCTCGCTGCGGGTGGGCTCCAGCGCATTGGATTTGAGCGATTGCATCGGTCAGGCCGCCGCCGGGCGGGCGCTCGCCGAAGCGGCGGCGATCAGATTCTCGACCGAGAGATCATCGCCGGCGAGTTCGGCCACGACCCGCCCGCGATCGAACACCAGCGCGCGATGGCACACCTTGGCGACCTCCTCGAAATCGGTCGAAACCACGAGGATGGCCGCGCCCGCCTTGAGCGCGACGTCGAACAGCCGGTAGATCTCGGCCTTGGCGCCGACATCGACGCCCGCGGTCGGGTCCTCGAAGACATAGACTTTGCCGCCGAGATGCAGCCAGCGCCCGATCACGACTTTCTGCTGGTTGCCGCCGGAGAGCCATTCGATCGGCAGCGAGGGATCATTGGGGCGAAGCCCGACCTTGCGGCCGAGCTCGAGCGCGTCGCGCGCCTCGCGGCCGGGGCTGAGCAGCGACCAGACATCGCGCCCCGCCGCGAGCGGGTTGAGAAAGAGGTTCTCGCGGACGGAGAGGCCCGGCACGATCGAATCGCCGGCACGGTCCGCGCCGACGCGATAGAGCCCGGCGGCCATGGCCTGGCGTGGCGAGGTGGGGGCGATCGGCCTCCCGTCGAGCAGGACGCGGCCCGAAGCCGAAGGCAGCATGCCGAACAGCGCGCGGCCGACGCTCTCCTGCCCGGCGCCGCGCAGCCCCACCAGCCCGATCATCTCGCCGGCATGGATGGCGCCGTCGACGGGGCCGACATCGCCGATGGTGAGCGCTTCGAGCACCAGCCGCGCCGCGCCGGCGCGCTCCGCCGGCCGGCGGAAGATCTGCGAAGGTTCGCGCCCGACGATCAGCAGGATCGCTTCCTCGGGGCTGGTCGCCGCGGTTTGGCGCTCGCCCACCACCCGTCCGTCGCGCAGCACGACGATGCGGTCGGCGATCTCGAACACCTCGTCGAGGCGGTGCGAGACGTAAACGATCCCGACGCCGCGTGCCCGCAGCCGGCGCAAGGCGGCGAAGAGCCGCGCCACTTCGTCGGCCGGCAGGCTGGCGGTGGGCTCGTCGAGCACCAGGAGCTCGGCGTCGGCGGCGAGCGCCCGGGCGATCGCGACGATCGATTTCTCGGTTCGGCTCAGATCCTGGACGCGGATGTCGGGGTCGATGTCGATGCCCAGGGAGTCGAGAGCCCGCGCCGCCCGGCGCCGCGCCGCCTGCCAATCGACGAGGCCCAGGCGACGCGGATAGCCCAGCGTCAAGCAGGTGTTTTCCGCCACCGTCATCCAGTCGATGAGGCCGAGGTCCTGATGGATGAAAGCGATCGGCAGCCGGCGCAGCGCCGCCGACGCATCGCGGCCGCGGAAGCTGATGGCGCCGGCATCGAGGGCGTGAACGCCGGCCAGGATCTTGATCAGCGTCGATTTTCCGGCGCCATTCTCGCCGAGCAGGGCGAGGATCTCGCCCGCCCTGACCGCGAGGCTCACATCATCGAGCGCTTGCGTGCCGCCGAATTGCTTTGAGATGCCGCGCAGCATAAGAACAGCGTCGCCCGTCGCCGCGACGGCCGGCTTGGCGCCTCCAGCCCCGGCGGGTTCCGGGGTGATGCTGTCTCCTCCCACCGCCGTTCCCTTCTCCGCTGTGCCGAGGGCGCGACGTTGCTGGTTTTTCGCCGTGCCGCGAATGTCCGCATGGCGGCGTTACAGGCGTTCGCATAGGAAACACCAACTGGCGAAGCCCAGCAAGCGATCATGTCCCGCGCGGCCGGCCGGGCGCCGCATGGCCGAAATGCTTCCGGCTCATGCGGCGGGCCGCGCCAGACGCAAAAAAGGAAGCGGCCAAGACTTGGCCGCTTCCTCTTCCCACCCCCGCAACGAACCCGGAATTCCTAAAGGCTGAACCGCTCGCCCAGATAGACGCGGCGCACATCCTCGTCGGCGACGATCTCGTTCGGCAAGCCTTCCATCAGCACCTGGCCCTCATGCAGCACATAGGCGCGGTCGACGATCTCGAGCGCCTCGCGCACATTGTGGTCGGTGATGAGCACGCCGATGCCGCGGTCTTTCAAATGCATGACGAGTTTGCGGATCTCGCCGACGGCGATCGGGTCGATGCCGGCGAGCGGCTCGTCGAGCAGCATGAAATGCGGCTGCGTGGCGAGCGCACGGGCGATCTCGACGCGGCGGCGCTCGCCGCCCGACAGCGCCATCGACGGGACGCGGCGCAAATGCGTGATTGAGAATTCGGCGAGCAGCGCGTCGATGGTCGCCTCGCGCACCTCGCGCACCGGCTCGTTGACCTCGAGCACGGCGCGGATGTTCTGCTCGACGGTGAGGCCGCGGAAGATCGACGCTTCCTGCGGCAGGTAGCCGATGCCGAGCCGCGCGCGGCGGTACATCGGCAAATCGGTGATGTCCTGGCCGTCCAGGGTGATGGTGCCGAAATCCGGCGCGATGAGCCCGGTGATGATGTAGAAGCAGGTGGTCTTGCCGGCGCCGTTCGGGCCGAGCAGACCGACTGCCTCGCCGCGCTGCACCGAGACATTGACGCTGCGCAGCACCGGGCGCTTCTTGAAGGATTTGCCGAGATTGGCCGCGGCGAGCCCGCGATTGTCGGCGACCAGGCGCGGCCCGGTAGCGGCCCAACTCTGCGCGTGCGCGGTTTCGTCGGGGCTCATTGCGCCGCGGCTTTGGGTGGGGGAGCTTTTGCCGGCGTGCCCGCTGCCGGCGGTGTCTGCGCCGGCTTCTCGCGCGGCACCAGCAGGCCGGCGACGCGCGCCGGGTGGCCTTCGGTGAGCTTCTCCGAAGGCGGCGCGCTGAGCAACCTGCTCACATTATTGTTGAGGTCGACCACCCCGTATTGCCCCCTCATCACATTGTCGCCGCGGGTCAGCGTCACCCGACCGGTGAGCGTCGCGATGCCCGTGTCCAGGTTGTAGACGCCGGCATCTCCACGCGCGATCTGATCGGCGGACGATACCAGAACATTACCCAGCGCGTCGATGCGGCTGATATGCGATGAGCCGTTTTGGTCCTTCTGCACTTCCGCCGTGAGCACGTCGCCGGCGATGCGCTTGTCGTCGCGGACATCCACGGCATCGCCACGCGCAACCGCGAGTTGCGTGTCATCGTGCCATTCGAGATCGTCGCGCGCGGTCACGGTGTCGCGCGGCGTCTCGAGCTTCAAATGCTTGCCGGTGACGACGACCAGGGCCTTGTCGAGATCATAGACCGCGTGATCGCCATAGACGTTCTGCGTCTCGGTGGCGATGCGCACATTGCCATCGGCCTCGACGCGATAGATCTCGGTCGCACCGCTGCTGTTGGGATCCGTCCCCGACGGCTTGCCTGAGGCGGTCTTGGGCGGAGGTGGTGGAGCAGCGGGGCAGACGGGGGGCGGCTTCGGCGGCGTGCCGCTCTGGGGGTTCGCCGCCGCCGCTGCCGCGCGCTTGGCCGCCGCCGCTTGCGCCTCGGGGCTGCAGACCGGGCGGTAGAACGCCATCAGCGTATCGGCGAAGATCGTGGTCTGGCCGCGGGTCGCCTGCGCGTTGCCGCGCGCGATGTAAACCTGATTATTCTGCTGCCATTCGATGCCGTCATCGGCTTCGATCTCGACCGGCTTGCCATTGTCGTTGCTGTTGAGGCCCAGGCTCTGCGCCGGCGCCGCCGGAGCGAAGAGCGAAAGCCCGGCCGCCAGCACCAGCGCCGGGAGCGGTATCGTCCAGCGGGTCACGGTGCGTCCTTCGAATGCGGCAGCAGCTCGAGATGCGCATGTCCGGTGAAGACGATGGTGTTGCCGTGATCGAGCAGGCGGAAGCCCTGGCCGGTGATGTGCCCGAACGGGCCCTGGCCTTCGACGGGATCGTGGCCGTCGCCGGTGCCATTCGCCATGTTGATATGGGCGCTGTCGGTGCGGAACTCGTTGCCCTTGTCCTGGAACAGCTGGACATTGCCGAAGAGGTCGAGGACCTGCGTGTCCGGCTGATAGATCCCGGTATAGCCGCTCAGCTCGAACCAACTGCCGCTCGTCGTCGTCAGATCGCCCTTCGGCCCCTCCATCGAGATCAGCTCGTCCACGCTGCGGTTCTGCCGCGCCACGTCGGCGGTGATGACGAAGGGGCGATTCTGCCGGTCGATGCCGGTGTATCGCGCATTGACCATGCGCAAATCCTGCGCCTCGCGCGGATCGAGGCGCGGCAAGGTGAAGCGTACGCGCTGCAGCTCGGTTTGGAGGTGCGGCCAGATCCCGACCAGCAGCAGCAGCATGAGGGCGATGCCCGGCAGCACGCGCTTTGCCAGCACGACGAAGCGGCTGTAGCGCCGATCGACGACCGCGCGCCGCGATAAGGCGGCAACCACCTCGGCATCGCCGGGGATGTCGGGCGAAACGGTCATGCCACGCCCGCCCGGAGACAATCGTGGATATGCAGGATGCCGAGCGGCCGCTTTTGCTCGTCGACGGCGAAAAGGCTGGTGATGGCGAGCGCGTTCATGCGGCCCAGCGCTTCGGCCGCGAGCGCTTGCGGCCGGATCGTCTTCGGCCGCGCGCTCATCACCGCATCGACCGTGGCGCGCCGCATGTCCTCGCCCATATGGCGCCGCAAATCGCCGTCGGTGACGATGCCGACGAGCTTGCCGGCATCGTCGGTAACGCCGACGCAGCCGAAGCTCTTCGCCGTCATCACCAGGATCACCTCGGCCATCGCCGTGCCGCGCGCCACCAGCGGCATCGCCTCGCCGTCATGCATGATGTCGGCGACGCGCAGCAGCTGGCGGCCGAGCTGGCCGCCGGGATGCAGCATCTGGAAGTCGCTCGACGAGAAGCCCTTGCGCTCGAGCAGCGCCACGGCCAGCGCATCGCCCAGCGCCATCATCATCGTCGTCGAGGTGGTGGGCGCGAGACCCATCGAGCAAGCCTCGGCAGCCGGCGGCAACAGCAGGGTGACGTCCGCCGCCTCGCCCAGCGCGCTCGCGGTGCGCCGGGTCATGGCGATGAGCGGATTGCGGAAGCGCTTGGCATGGGCGACGATGGCGGCGAGCTCGGCGGTGTCGCCTGAATTGGAGAGCGCCAGCACCGCGTCATTCTCGGCGATCATGCCGAGATCGCCATGGCTCGCTTCGCCGGGATGGACGAACTGCGCCGGCGTTCCCGTCGACGAGAAGGTCGCCGCGATCTTGCGCGCGACGTGGCCGCTCTTGCCCATGCCGGTGACAGTGACGCGGCCGCTGACCCGGGCGAGGATCTCGACCGCGCCGGTGAAGGTGCCGTCGAGGCTAGCGAACAGCGCCTCCAGGCCGGCAATCTCGGTGCGCAGCACGCGGCGTGCCGCGTCAATGTCGGTGCTCTTGCTCAAGGCGCGGGCCAACGGGTTTCCCTCCCATTCGGCGACCACATGCAGGCCGTGGGGTCCGCGGGGATGATACGCCGGGACTATGCGCGCCCATCCCTAAATGTCAACCAATTGGGGCGACGTTCTTGATTTGTGCCCCAGCCGGGCCGGTGGTCAACCGCCGCCGTCGGGCCGCGGCATCGGCTTAGTGGGCGAAGATGTCCTCGGCGCCCCAGCCGCCGAGATCAAGCAGCGCCCGGCTCGGCAGGAAGTCGAAGCAGGCCTGGGCCAGTTCGGTCCGGCCTTCGCGCGCCAGCATGGCGTCGAGCTTCTCCTTCAAGGCGTGAAGATGCAGCACGTCGGAGGCTGCATAGCGCAGCTGCTCGTCGCTGAGCTCGCTCGCACCCCAGTCGGAAGATTGCTGCTGCTTCGACAGCTCGACGCCGAGCAGCTCGCGCACCAGATCTTTGAGGCCGTGCCGGTCGGTGAAGGTGCGCACCAGGCGCGACGCGATCTTGGTGCAATAGACCGGCCGCGCGAGAACGCCGAGATAGCGCTGCAGCATGGCGATGTCGAAGCGGCCGAAATGAAAGAGCTTCAGCACCGCGGGATCGGCGAGCAGCGCCTTCAGTCGCGGCGCGTCATAGCCGCCCTTGGCGAACTGCACGAGATGGCAGACGCCGTCGCCGGCCGAAAGCTGCGCCAGGCACAGCCGGTCGCGATGCGGGTCGAGCCCCATCGTCTCGGTGTCGATGGCAACGCTGGCGCCGAACTGCACGCCCTCCGGCAGGTCGCCGTGATGGAGGTGGATGCTCACCGGGACCGTCACCTGCGCAGCGTCAAATCGGGGAGTGGTGCCCAGGAGAAGACTCGAACTTCCACGACCTTTCGGCCACTAGAACCTGAATCTAGCGCGTCTACCAATTCCGCCACCTGGGCAGGTTGCCCTGTGGATAGGCAAGGGCGGTGGGGATGTCAATGGTTGGAGTTGTCAGTTGTCAGTTCTCAGTTGTCAGTTTTTAGAGGTGGCGCGTCCGAACTGACGACTGAGAACTGACAACTGACAACTTACTCCCCATGCGTTATAGAGCGTCGCTTCAGAGGGGAGACCTCCCATGCGGCTGCGGCGCGTCACGGTTCTCGGCGCTTCCGGCTTCATCGGCCGGTATATCGTCAAGCGGCTGGCACGGCGGGGCGCGGTGGTGGCGGCGGTCAGCCGCCACGCGACGAGCGCCGGCTTCCTGCGGCCCATGGGCGATGTCGGCCAGGTGGTGCAGCTCGACGCCGGCATCACCGACGAGACGCGGCTCGCCGCGGCGGTCGCCGGCTCGGACGCCGTGGTCTGCGCCATCGGCATTCTCTATGAGCGCGGGCGGCAGCGCTTCGATACCGTCCATCACCGGGGTCCGGCGCTGCTGGCGCGGCTCGCCGCTGCGGCGGGCGCCAAGCGCTTCGTCCAGATCTCGGCGATCGGCGCCGACCCCGCTTCGCCCGCCGCCTATGCGCGGTCGAAAGCGGCCGGCGAAGCGGCGGTGCGCGCGGCTTTCCCGGCGGCGACCATCCTGCGCCCCTCGATCGTGTTCGGGCCCGAGGATGACTTCTTCAACCGCTTCGCCGCCATGGCGCGCTATTTGCCGATGCTGCCGCTGATCGGCGGCGGCCGGACGCGGTTCCAGCCGGTTTATGTCGGCGACGTCGCCAATGCGGTCTTGGCGGCGCTGGAGCAGCCGGGGGCGCAGGGTCAGACCTACGAGCTCGGCGGCCCCGAAGTGCTGAGCTTTAAGGAGCTGATGGAGCTCACCTTGCGCGAGACTCAGCGCCGCTGCGGGCTCGTCAACCTGCCCTTCAGCCTCGCCATGTTCGAAGCCGCCTTCCTGCAATGGCTGCCGCGCCCGCCGCTGACCTGCGATCAGGTGCGGATGCTGCGGCGCGACAATGTTGTCGCCCCCGACGCGCTGGGCCTTGCGGCGCTCGGCATCGCGCCGACCGCGCTCGAGCTCGAGCTGCCGCTCTATCTCGACCGCTTCCGCCGCGGCGGCCGCTGGCGCGATGCCGACCGCGCGGCGGCTTACGGCCCGCCGAGCCGCTGATCCAGCTTCGCCGGACGCTGCTCAGAAAGACGCGCGGATGAGCCGACAGCACGCCGGCCGCGCCCCGCTCAAGCCCTGGCGCGTGCTCAGCCGCAAGCGGCTCTTCGCCTTCCCGCCGCGTCTCGATGTCGCCCTTGAAGCGGTCGCCCTGCCGGATGGGCGGGTCGTCGAGGACTATCTCCAGGTCGAGATGGCGAGCTACGCCATGATCTATGCCGAGACCACCGATCGCCGCGTGCTTTGCCTGCGGCAGTATAAGCACGGGCCGCGGCGGGTCAGCCTGACGCTGCCCGCGGGGCATGTCGAACCGGGCGAGGAGCCCCGGCTCGCGGCCGAGCGCGAACTGCTCGAAGAGACCGGCTATGAAGCGGCAACCTGGCGCAAGCTCGGCAGCTTCAGCAATGCCGGCAATCAGGGCTGCGGCGAATGCCACGTCTTCGCGGCCTATGGCGCGCGGCCGGTGCGCGAGCCGCAGCCGGGCGATCTCGAAGAGATGCAGCTCGAACGGCTGACGCGGGCGGCGCTGCGCGCCGCGCTGGAGAGCGGCGAGATCGCCATCATCGGCAGCGCCCTTGCCGCCGCGCTCGGCCTTGCCGACGCCGCGCGCCGCCGCTCCCGCCCGCCGCCGAAGCGGTAGCAGGCGCAGCGCCTCAGAACGACGAGTCCGGCTGGCGCAGGAACGCTTCCTCTTCCGCTGTGCTGGCGCGGCCGAGGATCGTGTTGCGGTGGGGGAAGCGGCCGAAACGGGCGATGATCTCGTAGTGGCGCCGGGCGTAATCGAGCAGCTGAGGCTTGTCTTCATCCTCGGGCAGGCCGGCATGGAGCCGGAGGCTCATGGCCTGATCGGCCAGATTCTCGCTGTGCTCGAACGGCAGATAGAGGAACCAGCGCCAGACCGGGGGCAGGGCCGCGTCGAAGCCGGCGGCGAGCGCCTGGCGCGCGACCTGCCGCGCCAGGGGGTCGGAGGCGTAGGCGAGGGGCGAGCCGCGAAACAGGTTTCGCGGCAGCTGGTCGAGCAAGAGGACGAGGGCAAGGCAGCTCTCCGGCGCTGCCCGCCAATGGGCGAGGCCGTCTGCCGCGGCGCGGTGCTGATCGGCCAGGAAGCGCTGGCGGCAGGTGGCGTCGAAGGCGGGATCGGACGCGAACCAGACATCGCGCGACCGCTCCCGCTCGGCCGAGCCCGGCGGGCCGAACCAGAAATCAAGCAGCGCCGCAGCGCGGTCGAGGTCGGACATTGTATCCTTATACCTATTCTTATAGGCATCCCGGCGCACTGCCTCAAACTTGGACCGGGTCTAAAAATAGTACCAATAAGATACTAAAATCCCCAACAGATGTTCTAGCGGGCGCTATCGGGCGCTAGGCGACCAAATTTGGCCGTGAGAAGGTAAAATAACTTGACCTAATGGCGGCGCATGACCATACTTTGGCTCGTTCCCGCAAGAAAATTGCCCGCGCGCCCTGAGGCGTCGCGTTGTCGTCGAGGAGCCCACAGTGACGCGGCTGCTGCAATTCACCTCCGTGGCCAAAGCCATGCCGGCAAAGCGCCCTGCCGCCGAGCGCCGCGGCGATTTCCGCGAGATCTATGGCGAGTTCAGCCCTGCCGCCGCGCAAGAGCAGGCGAGCCGCTGCTCGCAATGCGGGATCCCCTATTGCCAGGTGCATTGTCCGCTCGGGAACAACATTCCGGACTGGCTGATGCTCACCGCCGAGGGGCGGTTGCAAGAGGCCTATGAGCAGGCCGCCAGCACCAATTCGATGCCCGAGGTCTGCGGCCGCATCTGCCCGCAGGACCGGCTGTGCGAGGGCAATTGTGTCATCGAGCAGGGCTTCGCTTCGGTCAGCATCGGCGCGGTCGAGAAGTTCATCACCGAAATCGCTTTTGCCGAGGGCTGGGTCGAGCCGCCGAAGCCCGCCCGCGAGCTCGGCCAGACCGTGGCGATCATCGGCGCCGGGCCTGCCGGGCTCGCCGCGGCCGAGCAGCTCCGCCGCCGCGGCTATGACGTCCACGTCTATGACCGTTACGACCGGGTCGGCGGGCTCCTGGTCTACGGCATCCCCAATTTCAAGCTCGAGAAGCAGGTGGTGGCGCGGCGCCACCAGCTGCTGGAGGCGGCGGGCGTACGCTTCCACCTCAACGTCGCGGTGGGCGACCAGGTCAGCCTGGCCGAGCTGCGCGCGCGCCATGACGCCGTGCTCATCGCCACCGGCGTCTATCGCGCGCGCGAGCTGCAATGCCCTGGCATCGGCCTCGGCAATGTCGTGCCGGCGCTCGCCTATCTCACCGCCTCCAACCGCACCGGGCTTGGCGATGCCGTGCCCGAATTCGACAGCGGCGCGCTCGATGCGCGCGGCAAGCATGTCGTTGTCATCGGCGGCGGCGATACGGCGATGGATTGCGTGCGCACTGCGGTGCGCCAGGGCGCGGCCTCGGTGCGCTGCCTCTATCGCCGCGACCGCAAGAACATGCCGGGCTCGCAGCGCGAGGTGCAGCATGCCGAGGAGGAGGGCGTCGAATTCGTCTGGCTCGCCGCGCCCGAGGCGCTGACCGGCGATGGCGTCGTCCGCGGCGTGCGCGCGCATCGCATGCATCTGGGCGTCGCCGATGCCGGCGGGCGTCAGGCGCCGCAGCCGCTCCCCGGCAGCCATTTCGACCTCCCGGCCGATCTCGTCATCACCGCGCTGGGCTTCGATCCCGAGGATCTGCCGCTGCTCTTCGGCGCGCCCGAGCTTGCGGTCACGCGCTGGGGCACGCTCAAGATCGATCAGCGCCGGATGATGACCCCGCTCGACGGCGTCTTCGCCGCCGGCGACATCGTGCGCGGCGCCTCGCTGGTGGTCTGGGGCATCCGCGACGGGCGCGACGCGGCGGAGCAGATGCACCTCTATCTCCGCGAGAAGGCCATGGCGTCCGCGGCGGCGATCGCGGCGGAGTGACGGAGATGCTGCGCCTCCACGACTACGCGCCCTCGGGCAATGGCTACAAGGTGCGGCTGCTGCTGACCTTGCTCGGCGCGCCGTTCCAATGGATCGAGCACGACATCACCAAAGGTGAGACGCGCACGCCCGATTTCCTGCGCCTCAACCCGAACGGCCGCATTCCGGTGCTGGAGCTCGAGGATGGACGCGCGCTCGCCGAGTCGAACGCGATCCTCGTCTATCTCGCCGAAGGCACGCGCTTCCTGCCGGAGGATCGGTTCGAGCGCGCGCTCGTGCTGCAATGGCTGTTCTTCGAGCAATACAGCCACGAGCCCAACATCGCGACCTTGCGCTACTGGGCCACGCATGACCTCCTCGATGCGGAGCGCCAGCCCCTGGTCGAGGGCAAGCGCCGCTGGGGCTATGCCGCACTCGACGTGATGGAGCGCCATCTCGGCACGCACCACTATTTCGTCGGCGAGCGCTACTCGATCGCCGATATCGCACTCTACGCCTATACCCATGTCGCCGAGGAGGGCGCGTTCGATCTCGCGCGCTACGGCGCTATCCGCCGCTGGCTCGAGCGCGTTGCCGCCGAGCCCGGCCATCTTCCGATCACGCAAGTCTGAGCCAAGGGCTGGAGCGCGCCATGGGCTTCACCGACGAATTCCGCCGCAACGCCGCCCAGCTTCAAGCGGCCGGACTCTACGATCCCGCCGAGGAGCACGATGCCTGCGGCGTCGGCTTCGTCGCCGCGCTCGACGGCGCACCGCGCCGCGCCGTGGTCGAAGCGGCAATCAAGGCGCTTAAATCGCTCTGGCATCGCGGCGCCGTCGATGCTGACGGCAAAACCGGCGATGGCGCCGGCATCCATGTCGAGATCCCGCAGGATTTCTTCCGCGAATACGTGCGCCATGCCGGTCACGAGCCCGGGCCCGGCCGGCTCGCCGTCGGCGCGGTGTTCCTGCCGCGCACCGATCTCGACGGCCAGGAGCGCTGCCGCTCGATCGTCGAGGCCGAGATCCTCAAGGCCGGCTATGCCATCTATGGCTGGCGGCAGGTGCCGATCAACATCGACGTGATCGGCGAGAAGGCGAACGCGACGCGGCCCGAGATCGAGCAGATCATGATCGCCAATCCGCGCGGCGTCGAGGTCGAGCGCTTCGAGCTCGATCTCTATGTCATCCGCCGGCGCATCGAGAAGCGCGTCATCGCCGATCAGATCAAGGATTTCTATATCTGCTCGCTGTCCTGCCGCTCGATCATCTACAAGGGCATGTTCCTGGCCGAGCAGCTCACCGCCTTCTATCCCGACCTGCTCGACGAGCGCTTCGCCTCGCGCTTCGCCATCTATCACCAGCGCTACTCCACCAACACTTTTCCGACGTGGCCGCTGGCTCAGCCTTTCCGCATCCTCGCCCATAACGGCGAGATCAACACGCTGCGCGGCAACATCAACTGGATGAAGAGCCACGAGACGCGGCTCGCCAGCCCGGTTTTCGGCGAGGCGATCGAGGATATCAAGCCGGTGATCCAGGTCGGCGGCTCGGATTCGGCGGCGCTCGATGCCGTCTTCGAGCTGCTGGTGCGCGGCGGGCGCCTGCTACCGATGGCGAAGACGCTGATGGTGCCGGAAGCCGCCTCCGAGGCGCGCGTCATGCCGCCGGCGCACCGCGCCATGTACAGCTATTGCAACTCGGTGATGGAGCCCTGGGACGGTCCGGCGGCGCTGGCGCTGACCGATGGGCGCTGGGTGATGGGCGGCATGGACCGCAATGGTTTGCGGCCGATGCGCTATGCCATCACCGCCGATGGTCTCATCGTCGCCGGCTCCGAATCCGGCATGGTTCGGCTCGACGAGACCGAGATCGTCGAGAAGGGCCGTCTCGGCCCGGGCCAGATGATCGGCGTCGACCTCGCCGAGGGCCGGCTCTATCGCGACCACGAGATCAAGGATTTGCTGGCGGCGCGGCTGCCCTATGCGGAATGGGTCAAGAACATCACCGTGCTCGACAGCCTGATCAAGCCGACCGAGGGCGAGCGCGCCGAGCTCGCGCGCGACGCGTTGCGCCGCCGCCAGGTCGCCGCCGGCTGGAGCCTCGAGGAGCTTGAGCTCATCCTTCAGCCCATGGCGGAGACCGGCAAGGAAGCCGTCGGCTCGATGGGCGATGACACCCCGCTCGCGGTGCTGTCCGAGCGCCATCGCGGTCTCCACCATTTTTTCCGGCAGAATTTCAGCCAGGTCACCAACCCGCCGATCGACAGTCTGCGCGAGCGGCAGGTGATGACCTTGAAGACCCGGCTCGGCAATCTCGGCAACATTCTCGACGAGGATCCCGGACAATGCCGGCTGCTGCAGCTCGACAGCCCCGTGCTGTCGACCGCCGAATTCGCCGCGATGCGCGCCTATATGGGCGAGACCGCGGTCGAAATCGACTGCACCTTCGATGCGGCCGGCGCCGAAGGCGCGCTGCGCGATGCGCTCCGCCGCATCCAGCAGGAAGCCGAGGACGCTGTGCGCGGCGGCTGCACCCATGTTGTGCTCACCGATGAGCGCGTCGCCGCCGAGCGCGCGGCGATCCCGATGATCCTCGCCACCGGCGCGGTGCATTCGCATCTCGTGCGCCAGCAGCTCCGCACCTTCACCTCGCTCAATGTCCGCTCGGGCGAATGCCTCGACGTGCATTATTTCGCCGTGCTGATCGGCGTCGGTGCCACCACGGTCAATGCCTATCTCGCGCAGGAGACCATTGCCGAGCGCCATCGCCGCGGCCTGTTCGGCGCCGGCGTCAGCCTCGAGGAAGCGATCGACCGCTACGAGCGCGCGGTCAGTGACGGGCTGCTCAAGATCATGTCGAAGATGGGCATCTCGGTCATCTCCTCCTATCGCGGCGCCTATAATTTCGAAGCGGTGGGGCTCTCGCGCACGCTGGTCGCCGAGTTCTTCCCCGGCATGACCTCGCGCATCTCCGGTATCGGTCTTGCCGGCATCGAGCTCGAGACCTTGGCGCAGCATCGCCGCGCCTATGACGAGGATGCCGTGCCGCTGCCGGTCGGCGGCTTCTACCGCTATCGCCGCGGCGGCGAGCTGCATGCCTTCGAAGGCGGCCTCGTCCACACCCTGCAGAATGCGGTGGCGAGCGACAGCTACGGCATCTATCGCCGCTATGCCGAGGGTCTGCGCAAGCTGCCGCCGATTCACCTGCGCGACCTGCTCGATTTCAAGCCGCGCCGCCCGGCGGTGTCGGTCGACGAGGTCGAATCGATTACCGAGATCCGCAAGCGGCTGGTGGCGCCCGGCATCTCCCTCGGCGCCCTCGGTCCCGAAGCGCATGAGACGCTGTCGATCGCCATGAACCGCATCGGCGCCAAATCCGACAGCGGCGAAGGCGGCGAGGATGCCGCGCGCTACAAGCCGCGCGTCAATGGCGACAACGCCGCCTCGGCGATCAAGCAGATCGCGTCCGGCCGCTTCGGCGTCACCGCCGAGTATCTCAACAATTGCCGCGAGATCGAGATCAAGATCGCGCAAGGCGCCAAGCCCGGCGAAGGCGGCCAGCTGCCCGGCTTCAAGGTAACCGAGATGCTGGCGCGGCTCCGGCACTCGACGCCGGGCGTCTCGCTGGTGTCGCCGCCGCCGCATCACGACATCTACTCGATCGAGGATCTGGCGCAGCTCATCTACGACCTGAAGCAGATCAACCCCGACGCCAAGGTCTGCGTCAAGCTGGTGGCGCGCTCGGGCATCGGCACCATCGCGGCCGGCGTCGCCAAGGCCAAGGCCGACGTCATTCTGATCTCCGGTCATAGCGGCGGCACCGGCGCCAGCCCGCAATCCTCGATCAAATATGCCGGTGTGCCCTGGGAGATGGGGCTTTCCGAAGTGCATCAGGTGCTGGTGTTGAACCGCCTGCGGCATCGCGTGCGGCTGCGCGTCGATGGCGGCATCAAGACCGGGCGCGACGTGGTCATCGCCGCCATCCTCGGCGCCGAGGAATATGGCCTCGGCACCGCTTCGCTCGTTGCCATGGGTTGCATCCTGGTGCGGCAATGCCATTCCAACACCTGCCCGGTCGGCATCTGCACGCAGGATCCGAAGCTGCGCCAGAAATTCACCGGCACGCCGGAAAAAGTGGTCAATCTCTTCAGCTTCGTCGCCGAGGATGTGCGCGAGATCCTGGCCTCGCTCGGCGCGCGGAGCCTCAACGAGGTGATCGGCCGCACCGATCTGCTGATGCAGGTGAGCCGCGGCAGCGCCCATCTCGACGATCTCGACCTCAACCCGATCCTGGCGCAGGCCGATCCCGGCGAATATCCGCGCTATTGCACGCTCGACGGCCGCAACGAAGTGCCGGACTCGCTCGATGCGCAGATGATCAAGGACGCGCAGCCGCTGTTCGAGGTCGGCGAGAAGATGCAGCTGACCTACAGCGTGCGCAACACGCAGCGCGCCGTCGGCACGCGGCTCTCCTCGCTGATCGCGCGCCGCTTCGGCATGACCGGGCTGCAGCCGGGCCATGTCACGGTGCGGCTGCGCGGCACCGCCGGCCAGTCGCTCGGCGCTTTCGCCGTGCAGGGCCTCAAGATCGAGGTCTTCGGCGATGCCAACGACTATGTCGGCAAGGGCCTGTCAGGCGGCGCGATCGTGGTGCGGCCGATGGTGTCGAGCCCGCTCATCGCCCATCAGAACACGGTGGTCGGCAACACCGTGCTCTATGGCGCGACCGCCGGCACGCTGTTCGCGGCGGGCCAGGCGGGCGAGCGCTTCGCCGTGCGCAATTCCGGCGCCCGCGCCGTGGTCGAGGGCTGCGGCTCCAATGGCTGCGAGTACATGACCGGCGGCACCATCGTCATCCTCGGCAAGGTCGGCGACAATTTCGCCGCGGGCATGACCGGCGGCATGGCCTTCGTCTACGACGCTGGCGACGAGTTCCCGGCCAGGGTCAATGGCGAGAGCGTCATTTGGCAACGCGTCCAAACGCCCTATTGGGAAGCCATGCTGCGGGCGCTGGTCGAGGAGCATGCGCTCCAATCGCAATCCCGCTTCGCCCAGCAGCTGCTCCTCGATTGGGAGCGCGAGCTGCCGCGCTTCTGGCAGGTGGTGCCGAAGGAGATGCTGACCCGCCTGCCGGCCCCGCTGGCGCTCGCGGCGCCGCAGGCCGCGGCGGGGGATGATTAGCGCCCCCTCACCCCAGCCCTCTCCCGCAAGCGGGAGAGGGCTCACCGAGCGTGCGGCAGAACCCGATGGCGAAGCCATGGGAGGGTGAGGGCTGCTTGTGGTAAACTGGCGCCGTCATGCGCCTCCTCTATCATCTCTGGCTGTCGCCCGCCGCGCGCAAGATCCGCATCGTGCTGCAGGAGAAGGGGCTCGACTTCACCATGAAGGTGGAGCGGACCTGGGAGCGGCGGCCGGAATTTCTGGCGCTCAACCCGGCGGGTGAAGTGCCGGTGCTGATCGAGCCCGACGGCACGGTGCTGGCCGAGGCCGGCGCCATCGCCGAGTTTCTCGACGAGGTCTATCGCGACAAGCTCCTGCTCGGCATCAACCCGCTCGACCGCGCCGAGGTGCGGCGACTCGTCGCCTGGTTCGACGTCAAGATGAACCGCGAGGTGACCGAGAACCTGGTCGGCGAGAAGATCATGAAGCGCTTCCTCGGCTTCGGGCAGCCCGACTCGACCGCGATCCGGGCCGGGCAGGCCAATATGGGCTATCACCTCGATTATGTCGGCTATCTCGTCGAGCGCCGGCGCTGGCTGGCGGGCGACCATTTCTCGCTCGCCGACATCACCGCGGCGGCGCATCTCTCGGCGCTCGATTACCTCGGCGACGTCCCCTGGGAGCAGCACGAGCCGGCCAAGGAGTGGTACGCCCGCGTCAAGTCGCGGCCGAGCTTCCGGCCGATTCTGACCGACCACATCCCCGGCGCGCCGCCGCCCAAGCACTACGCCGATCTCGATTTCTGAGGCGCGTCAGGATTTCGGCTTGGCCGGCGCCGGCTTCTCGTCCTTCTCCGACAGCTTGGCGAGGTTTTCCGCCGCCGCCTTCTCGGCCGGCGAATCCGGCGCGAGCTTTTCGACGCGCTGCCAGTCCTCGCGCGCGCCGTCGATGTCGCCTTTGAGCCGCCGCAGAATGCCGCGCTCGAGCAGGCCGGTCGGCGAATCGGGGGCCAGCGAGAGGCCGTGCTGGACGTCCTGCATCGCGAGGTCGAGCGTATCGAGATGGCGATAGGCGGCGCCGCGATAGATATAGGCGTCGGCCCGGTCGGGAGCGAGGTCGATGGCGCGGTTGAGATCGTCGAGCGCGTCCCAATACCGTTTCAGCTCGGCATAGGCCTCGGCGCGATCGATCAGCAGGTCGGCATTCTCGCCGTTGAGCTGCAGCGCTCCATCGAACGCGGCTTTGGCGCGATCGGGCTGTTCGGCGGCGAGCCAGGCTTGCCCGGCCTGGTCGAGCGCCTGGGCGCGCTCGATCGCCGGCATGCCCATCATCGCCGTGGCGAGCGTCTGGAAGCGATCGGCGGCCGCGGCGTAGTCGCGCAGGTCGAAAAGCGCCATGGCAACGCAGTGATCGGCGTAGAAGCCGCCGCCCTGCTGCGCCCACAGCTTCGCGCGCTCGAGCCCTTCCTTGGGATGGGCGTGCACGAATTCGACGCAGCGGTCATGCAGGGCGGCGAGATCCTGGTTTGGTTGCTCCTGCGCGGCCGCCTCGCCGGCGGGGAAAGCGGCCGATGCCAGGATGAGGACGAAGAGGAGGGCGGCGCTCGTCGCCGACCAGGCGCGCGTTCGGCTCGGGCAGCGGCGCCGCGGCCACGGCAACCGCGCGTTCCCGGAACATGCGCCGAAGATTCTCGAGATAGGCATCGATCACCGGTGCAATGAACAACGTCGCGAGCTGCGGCAGCGCGCCCACGATCGTCGTCATCATGGTCGGACGCAAGCGCAGCAGGCAAGCCCGGCACATCGCCGCCTCGGCCCGTTCGGCGCGGCGGATGGCGTCGACCGCGTCGCCGAGCGATACGGCCAGCTTGCCGGTCTGATAACATTGGCGCGCGCGACGGCAAACAGCGAGGTAAGCCGGTCGAGGGGAAAAGCCACCCAAGACCCGCTTCTAGATGAAGGTGCTCATCTGCAGTCTAGCAACTAGAAAGGGCATATCCGTGGAATGAATTGGCCGCCTGAGACAAAAGCGCGCGGTGCCGCACGATGAGCGGCGGCGCGCTCTTCTGTTTCGGCCTCGGCTACAGCGCCGGCTTCCTCGCCGATGCGCTCGCCGCCGAAGGCTGGCGCATCGCCGGCACCAGCCGCGAGGGCGGTGTTGGCGCCCGCGGCATCCCGCTCCACCGCTTCACCCGCGGCGCGCCGCTCGCCGATCCCGCCGCGGTACTGCGCGGCACGACGCATCTGCTCGTCGCGGCGCCGCCGGATGCCGCCGGCGACCCGGTCTTGGACGAGCATGGGCGCGATATTGCCGCGCTCCGCGACCTCGCCTGGCTCGGCTACCTCTCCACCACCGGCGTCTATGGCGATCGCGGGGGCGCCTGGGTCGACGAGACGTCGACCCTCGCGCCGAGCGGCGAGCGTGGCCGGCGCCGCGCCGCCGCCGAGGCCGGTTGGCTCGCGCTGCATCGCCGCGACGGGCTGCCGGTCCATGTCTTTCGCCTGGCTGGCATCTACGGCCCGGGGCGCAGCGCGCTCGATGCCGTGCGCCAGGGCCGCGCCCGGCGCATCGATAAGCCGGGACAGGTGTTCTCGCGCATCCATGTCGCCGACATCGTCCAGGTGCTGCGCGCCTCGATGGCGCGGCCCGATCCCGGGGCGGTCTACAATGTCGCCGACGACGATCCCGCGCCCCCCGAGGCGGTGATCGCTCATGCCTGCCGCCTGCTCGGCATGCCGCCGCCGCCGCTCGTGCCATTCGATGCGGCCGAGCTGACGCCGATGGCGCGCAGCTTCTACGACGACAACAAGCGCGTCGCCAATCGCCGCATCAAGGAGGCGCTGGGGGTACGGCTTCTCTATCCCGGTTATCGCGAGGGGCTCGCGGCGTTGCTGAACGAAGACAGCTAAAGCAGCGCCGCGATCGTCCGTTCGAGCAGCGCGAGGTCGCTCTCCGTGGAAAGCCGGTGGTCGCCATCCTTGATCAGCGTCACCTGCACGTCCGGGCTCGCGAGCTTCTCGGCGAGCGCGAGGCTCCCTTGCCAGGGCACGTCGGGATCGCGCATCCCATGCAGCAGCCGCACCGGGCAATCGATCGCAATGGGACCGCCCATCAGCAAGTGGCGGCGCCCGTCCTCGATCAGGCCGCGGGTGAAGAGATAGCCGTCCGGGTCGTAGGCCGAAGGCAACCGCACCGAGCCGTCGCGCAGGATGCGCTCGCGGGTCTCCGGCGCAAACCGCGCCCACATCAGCGCTTCCGTCGCATCCGGGGCGGCGGCGATGCCGACCAGCGCCGCGATGCGCCGCGGCCGCGCCAGCGCCGCCAGCAGCATGATCCAGCCGCCGATGCTGGAGCCCACCAGCAGCTGCGGCCCCTCGGTCAGCTGATCGAGCACGGCGAGCGCATCCTCGCGCCAGCGTCCGACCGTAGCGGCGGCGAAATCGCCGGAGGAGGCGCCATGCGCGAAATAGTCGAAGCGGAGGAAGGCCTGGCCGCGCGCGCGGCAGAAGTGATCCAGTCGGCGTGCCTTGGTGCCGGTCATGTCGGACATGAAGCCGCCGAGGAAAACGACGCCGGGACTTTTGCCCGCGTGGCGATGGTAGGCGATTGTCGCACCGTCCTCGCGTGTTAAGATGCGCGGTTCGGGCTCGCTCAAGCTCGGCGTCGACAACAGGCTCATCGCATCACAACCGCTTCAATGACGATCGAGGCCGAGACTAGCACCGCAACGGCGGCGGCGGGAACCCGCCCCCCGGCGGTGCTGCAGGTGCTGCCGCGACTCGTCACCGGCGGGGTCGAGCGCGGCACCGTCGAAGTCGCGGCGGCGCTCGTCGCCGCCGGCTGGAAAGCGGTGGTGGCCTCGGAAGGCGGCCCGATGGTGCGCGAGCTCGAGCGCGCCGGGGCGCGCCATGTCGAGCTGCCGCTCGCCGCGAAGAACCCGTTCACCATGCGGCGCAATATCGAGCGCCTGTCGCAGCTGATCCGGCGCGAGCGCGTCGACATCGTTCACGCGCGCAGCCGCGCTCCGGCCTGGAGCGCGCTCGGCGCGGCGCGCCGCACCGGCTGCCATTTCGTCACCACCTTCCACAACGCCTATGGCGACGGCACCTGGCTGAAGCGCCGCTACAACCGGGTGATGGCCGAAGGCGAGCGCGTCATCGCCATCTCGCGCTTCGTCGCCGAGCATGCGATGCGCGTCTATTCGGTGCCGCCGGAGAAGCTGCGCATCATCGAGCGCGGCGTCGACTTCACCCGCTTCGATCCCGAGCGCGTCAGTCCCGAGCGCGTCATCCGCCTGGCGCGCGAGTGGCAGCTTGCCGACGGCGTGCAGGTGGTGATGCTGCCGGGCAGGCTGACGCGCTGGAAGGGGCAGCTCGTCCTCGTCGACGCCGTGGCGCGGCTCGAGCGGCGCGATCTGCGCTGCCTCCTCGTCGGCGCCGGCGAAGGCCGCTACCGCCATCAGCTGCTCGACACGATTGCACGGCGCGGCCTGGGCGGCCTCTTCCACGTGATCGAGGATTGCCGTGACATCGCCGCCGCCTACATGCTCGCCGATGTCGTCGTCTCCGCGTCGACGCGGCCGGAAGGTTTTGGCCGCGTCATCGCCGAGGCGCAGGCGATGGGCCGGCCGGTCATCGCCACCAATCACGGCGGCGCGCGCGAGATCCTGCGCGACGGCGACACCGGCTGGCTCGTCCCGCCGGGCGATCCCGATACCCTCGCTGAGGCGCTGGCCGCGGCGCTGTCGCTGGGCCCCACCGAGCGCCTCGCCTTGGCGCAGCGCGCGATCGGCCATATGCGGGCGCATTTCACCACCGAGGCGATGACCTCGCGCACGCTCGCCGTCTATGAGGAGATCCTGTTCCCGGCGGTCGCGGAAGGACCGGTGGCGGCGTAGCGGCCATGGCGTCCCCCTCACCCTCCCGGCCCTGCAGGCCGGGCCCCTCCCTCTCCCGCTCGCGCGGGAGAGGGGCCACGCGCCATCCAGCCCCTCTCCCGCTTGCGGGAGAGGGAGGGACCCATGGCGACAGCCATGGGAGGGTGAGAGTCCCGCGCTGACGCACAGATGCGCATTCTCGTCATCAAGCTCGGCGCCCTCGGCGATTTTGTTCAGGCGATGGGGCCGGCGGCAGCGATCCGCCGGCATCACCAGGGCGACGAGATCGCGCTGCTCACCACCGAGCCTTATGCCGAGCTGGCGCGCGCCGCGCCCTATTTCGACCGGGTGCTGATCGATGAGCGGCCCGGCCTCGTCAATCCGCTGGGCTGGTGGCGCCTCGCGCGCCTGCTGCGCGGCGGGCGCTTCGACCGGGTCTATGATCTGCAGACCTCGGACCGGTCGAGTTTCTACCACTGGCTCATGGGTCGGCCCGACTGGTCGGGGATCGCGCCCAGCGCCTCTTTGCCGCATGCCAATCCGCGCCGCGACCTCATGCACACCATCGAGCGCCAGGCCGAGCAACTGCGTTTGGCCGGCATCGCCGAGGTGCCGCTGCCGGATCTCTCCTGGGCGGCGCGTGACATCGCCCATTGGCGCCTGCCCGATCGGTTGCTGCTGCTGGTGCCGGGCGGCTCGGCGCATCGGCCCAGGAAGCGCTGGCCGGTCGAGCGTTTCGCCGCGCTGGCGGCGCTGGCGGCGGGGCAGGGCGTGACCCCCGTCGTGCTGGGCGGCGCGCCGGAAGCGACGCTCGGCGCCGCCATCGCCGCGCGCTGCACCGCCGCGCGCGACCTCACCGGCAAGACCGGCTTGGGCGAGATCGTCGCTCTCGGCCGCCGCGCGCTGCACGCCGTCGGCAACGACACTGGGCCGATGCATCTCATCGTCGCCGCGGGCGCGCCCGCCACCGTGCTCTATTCGGCCGAGTCCGATCCCGCGCTCACCGCGCCGCGCGGGGCGCACGTGACCGTGCTGCGCCGCGCCGATCTCGCCGAGCTCGCCGTGGAAGAGGTTGCCGCCACCCTTGCCTTCGGCTAAATCGGCCGCGCATGAGCTCCGTCACCATCACGCTTCCCGACGGCAAAACCAAGAGCTTCCCCGGCCCGGTCACCGGCGCCGAGGTCGCTCAGTCGATCGGTCCTGGCCTGGCCAAGGCGGCGCTCGCGGTCAAGGTCGATGGCGAAGCCAAGGATCTCACGGCGCCGATCGGGCGCGACGCCCGGGTCGCCATCCTGACGCGCGAGTCGCCCGAGGCGCTCGAGATCCTGCGCCATGACGCGGCGCACGTTCTGGCCGAAGCGGTGAAGGAGCTCTACCCCGCGACGCAGGTGACCTTCGGTCCGGCCACCGAAACCGGCTTCTACTACGATTTCGCCCGCGACGAGCCGTTCACGCCGGAGGATCTCGAGCGCATCGAGACGCGCATGCACGAGATCGTCGATCGCGACGAAAAGATCACGCGCGAGGAGTGGGAACGCGACCGCGCCGTCGAATTCTTCAAGTCGATCGGCGAGAAATACAAGGCGGAGTGGATTCACGAAATCCCACGCGACGAGGCGATCAGCCTTTATCGCCAGGGCGGTTTCATCGATCTCTGCACCGGGCCGCATCTGCCCTCGACCAGCCGGCTCGGCCATGCGTTCAAGCTGATGAAGGTGGCCGGCGCCTATTGGCGCGGCGATGCCCGCAATCAGCAGCTGCAGCGCGTCTACGGCACTGCCTGGCCCGACGACAAGGCGCTGAAGCAGTATCTCTTCCAGCTCGAAGAAGCGGAAAAGCGCGATCACCGCCGCCTTGGCCGCGAGCTCGATCTCTTCCATCAGCAGGAAGAAGCGGTGGGCAGCGTCTTCTGGCATCCCAAGGGCTGGACGCTCTACCGCACCATCGAGACCTATTTGCGCGGCCGGCTCGAGCGCGCGGGCTATGTCGAGGTGAAGACGCCGCAGCTCATCGACCGCTCGCTCTGGGTGGCCTCGGGCCATTGGGAGAAATTCCGCCACGCCATGTTCACCGTGCGCGACGAGGACGAAGGCAAGGAGCGCGTCCTCGCGGTGAAGCCGATGAACTGCCCCGGCCATGTGCAGATCTTCCGCCAGCATCTCCACAGCTATCGCGAGCTGCCGCTGCGGCTCGCCGAGTTCGGCTCCTGCCACCGCAACGAGCCCTCGGGGGCGCTGCACGGCATCATGCGCGTGCGCGCCTTCACCCAGGACGATGCGCATATCTTCTGCACCGAGGCGCAGATCACCGCGGAGACGGTGGCGTTCTGCGATCTCCTGCGCTCGGTCTATCGCGATTTCGGCTTTCCCGAGATGACGGTCAAATTCTCCGACCGGCCGCCGGTGCGCGCCGGCACGGACGAGGTCTGGGACGAGATGGAGGGCGCGCTCAAGGCGGCGACCGAAGCGGCCGGGCTGCCCTTCGTCCTCAATCCCGGCGAAGGCGCGTTTTACGGGCCGAAGCTCGAATTCGTGCTGCGCGACGCCATCGGCCGCGATTGGCAATGCGGCACCTTGCAGGTCGATTTCGTCCTGCCCGAGCGCCTCGATGCGAGCTATATCGGCGAGGACGGCCAGCGCCATCGCCCGGTCATGCTGCATCGCGCCATTCTGGGCTCGATGGAGCGGTTCATCGCCATCCTGATCGAGCAATACGCGGGCAAGCTGCCGCTCTGGCTCGCGCCGGTTCAGGCGGTGGTGGCGACGATTACCTCGGACGCCGACGCCTATGCCGAGACGGTGCGGCAGAGCCTTGCCGAAGCCGGGCTGCGTGCCGAGGCGGATACGCGCAACGAGAAGATCACCTACAAGGTGCGCGAGCACAGTCTCGCCAAAGTGCCGGTCATGCTGGTGGTCGGGAAGCGCGAAGCCGAGCAGGGCAGCGTCGCGCTGCGGCGTCTCGGCGGCAAGGACCAGGAAGTCCTTGCGCTGGACGAGGCCATCGCTAGATTGAAGAGCGACGCTGCCGTCCCCTCGTCCTGAACGGGGGTGCAGCGAGTGGACCTTGAGCGGCGCCCGCCGGATCGGTGGGGGCGCCGGCGGGGTCAGTTGTCTTTGAAAGGAGGTTTTGCATCCCTAGGCTACCCTCGACAGCGACGCCGACCCGCGATGGGCCGCGCGTCAATCAGGAGATCATGGTGCCGCGCGTCCGCTTGGTCGATGAGCGTGGCGAAATGATCGGCGTCGTCACCCGCAACGAGGCGCTGCAGCGAGCGAGCGAAGCCGGCCTCGATCTCGTGGAGGTCGCCGCCAACGCCGACCCGCCGGTGGTGAAGATCCTCGACTTCGGCAAGTTCAAGTACGAGGAGCAGAAGCGGCGCAACGAGGCGCGCAAGAAGCAGAAAGTCATCGAGGTCAAGGAGATCAAGCTGCGCCCGGGCATCGACGACCACGATTACGACGTGAAAATGCGCAGCATGGTCAAGTTCATCGAGGAAGGCGACAAGGTGAAGGTCACCATGCGCTTCCGCGGTCGCGAGCTCGCCCATCAGGAGCTCGGCATGAATGTGCTGATGCGCGTGCGCGAGGACCTCGACCAGCTCGCCAAGATCGAGCAGCACCCGCGCATGGAAGGCCGGCAGATGACCATGGTGCTGTCGCCGAAATGACCGCCTCCGGGCGCAGCTGAACCAGATTTCATCCGGCCGACAGGGTCGTGTCATCCCGCGCCGCCATGTTCGGGGTAGTGCGCGGTTGCGCGCTGTTCAACCGATCCTCGGAGGTCCGAAGATGAGTCGCTTGGCTTCTCCCCTGCTCGCCGCCGCTGTCCTCGCCGCGAGTGCCGGCATGGCATTCGCCGCCAATGCGCCGGCCGCTGCCCAGCCGCCCGCCGCCGCGCATCACCCGCGTCCAATCGAGTCCAGAGCGTTCGGTGATCGCATGACCGCGGCGCTCAACCTGCTCGAAGCGAAAGGCTATGGCGCCTTCAGCGATTTCAAGCAGAACGGTAATGATTTTGCCGCGACCGTGACCGAGAACGGCCAGCATTTTGCGGTTACCGTCGATCCCGATAGCGGGCAAGTGACGCGCCAGGGCTGATCCCGGCGGATTCACTACGGGTATCGCCGGTTTAAGATGGACCACAGAGGCCATGAGGCGGTGAGCAGCCCAGGGCATTAGCCCGCGAAGCGCACCAGCGCTTCTTTCCTCACTGCCTCAGCGTCTCTGTGGTGAATCATTTCCCGCCGCGTGCGGGGCCTGCGGGCGCCTACGCCGGTGTGAATTGCGTCACAGACGGCGGCGTGGCGGCGAACTACGGTGAGGCGTTCAACACGTTGATCCGGAGTTCGTCCCGTGAAGACCGTTGCCCTCATCGCCCGCCAAACCGACGCTTTCTGCGCCCGCCTCAATGCCGGGCTCGCCGCCGTTGCCCTGGTTCTGGCGATCGTGACCGCGGCCGCTTTGGTGCAACGCCTTCCCATGCTGCTGCTGCCGAGCGTCGACCCCGAGACCGGCGTTTCCGCCAGCCAGTTCTAACCGGTTCCCAGCGGCGCGCTGCGCGCGCTTGCCTTTCCCAGCCTCGCCCGTTATAACCGCGGCCTTCCCGACGGCTGGCGGCGCTTTCCCTGCGCCCTAGGGCATGCCTCGCCGTCGCACTCAAATCCTTGGCGAAAGGACCGAAATGCCCAAGATGAAGACCAAAAGCGGGGCGAAGAAGCGCTTCAAGCGCACCGCCTCGGGCAAGATCAAGGCCGCCGTCGCGCATAAGCGCCACCGCCTGATCAGCAAGCCCAAGAAGATGAAGCGCAAGGCCAAGGGCACCTTCACCCTGGCCGAGGGCGACGCCAATCTCGTCCTCACCTACATGCCGTATATGAGGGGCTGAGCCATGGCACGCGTCAAACGCGGCGTGACCGCGCATGCTCGCCACAAGAAGATGCTGGGGCGCGCCAAGGGCTATCGCGGCCGGGCGAAGAACGCCTTCCGCGTCGCCATCGAGAAGGTCGAGAAGGGGCTGCGCTACGCCTATCGCGATCGCCGGGCGAAGAAGCGGAATTTCCGCTCGCTCTGGATCCAGCGCATCAATGCCGGCGTCCGCGCCGAGGGCCTGACCTATTCGGAGTTCATTCACGGCGCCAAGCGCGCCGGTCTGACGCTCGACCGCAAGGTGCTCGCCGACCTCGCCGTGCGCGAGCCCGAGGCGTTCAAGGCGATCGTCGCCGAGGCGCAAGCGGCGCTCCGGGCCTGAGGCGATGGCAAAGCCGTGCCGCGTCGAACGATTTAGCGCCGGGACCATCTCCTAGGCCCCGGCGGCAAGTGCGTCATGATCGCGAGCAAAGGGGCCGATCCGGCCCCTTTTTCGTGTTGGAGCAAATCTCGATGAGGCAGACCCATACATTTTTGGTCATCTCGAAAGGCGCGGCCATCGCCATAGGCATCCCGCCGACCCCGCGAAAGCGGGGACCCAGAGCACGCGCCCCGGTCGTCGCATTTGGGGCTCTGGATGCCCGCTTTCGCGGGCAAAGCGACGGTTGGTGGCTGAAGAGCCGCAAGGCTTGTGCGAGCGCTTTCGCGGGGACGACGAGAAAATATGGGCTTTTCGGCTCGTCGGGATGTGCTTTAGGAGTCTAGGATTCGGCAGCGATGGAAAGCCTCGACCATATCCGCGACGAGATTCAGCGCCTGATCCGGCAGGCGGCGAGCCTCGACGCGCTCGAGCAGGCGCGCATTGCCATTCTCGGCCGCAAGGGCCGCATCACCGAGCTGATGAAAGGCTTGGGCGGCCTGGCGCCCGAGGCCCGGCGCGAGTTCGGCGCGGCCCTCAACCGCCTCAAGGGCGAGGCCGAGGAGGCGATCGCCCATGCGACGCGACGCCTTGAAGACGCCGCGCTGCGTCAACGGCTTGCCCAGGAGCGCGTCGATGTCACTCTGCCGGTGCGCGCCGAGCCCGAAGGGCGCGTCCACCCCTTGAGTCAGACCATCGACGAGATCGTCGCGATTTTCGGCGAGATGGGCTTCAGCGTCGCCGAAGGCCCGGATATCGAGGACGATTTCCACAATTTCACCGCGCTCAACATCCCGCCCGAGCATCCCGCGCGGCAGGAGCAGGACACCTTCTACCTGCCCGAGCACCAGGGCGGCCGCAAGGTGCTGCGCACCCATACCTCGCCGGTGCAGATCCGCACCATGCAGAAGGTGAAGCCGCCGATCCGCATCATCGTGCCCGGCCGCACCTTCCGCAGCGACCATGATGCGACGCATTCGCCGATGTTCCATCAGGTCGAAGGTCTGGTCATCGACCGGGTGACGCATATGGGGCACCTCAAAGGCTGCCTCATCGAGTTCTGCCGCGCCTTCTTCGATATCGAGGATCTGCCGGTGCGCTTCCGGCCGAGCTATTTCCCCTTCACCGAGCCTTCCGCCGAGGTCGATATCGGCTGCTCGCGCGAGGGCGGCGGCTTGCGCATCGGCGCCGGCGGCGACTGGCTCGAAATCCTCGGCTCCGGCATGGTGCATCCCAAGGTGCTGGCGAATTGCGGCATCGATCCGGCCGAGTATCAGGGCTTTGCCTTCGGCATGGGTATCGAGCGCATCGCCATGCTCAAATACGGCATCCCCGATCTGCGCGCGATCTACGACAATGATCTGCGCTGGCTGCGGCATTACGGCTTCCTGCCGCTCGACCTGCCGTCGATGACGGGAGGCCTCGCGCGATGAAGACGACGCTGGCCTGGCTCAAGACTCATCTCGACACCGCCGCCGGTCTCGACGACATCGTCGCCGCGCTGGTCATGCGCGGCTTCGAGGTCGAGGGGATCGAGAACCGCGCCAAGGCGCTCGCGCCGTTCATCGTCGCCCGCGTCCTCTCGGCCGAGCCGCATCCCAACGCCGACAAGCTCCGGGTTTGCCTCGTCGATACCGGCAAGGACCGGGTGCAGGTGGTGTGCGGCGCCCCCAATGCGCGCGCCGGGCTGCTCGGCGTTTTCGCCCCGCCCGGCGCCGTCATCCCGCGCAGCGGCATGGTGCTGAAGCAGAGCACCATCCGCGGCGTCGCCTCGAACGGCATGCTGTGCTCCGCCGACGAGCTCGGCCTCTCCGAGGATCACCAGGGGATCATCGAGCTCGCGGGCGACTTCGCGCCGGGCCAAGCCGTGGCCGTGGCGCTTGGCCTCGACGATCCCGTGCTCGACATCAAGGTGACGCCCAATCGCGGCGATTGCCTCGGCGTGCGCGGCATTGCCCGCGACCTTGCCGCTTCGGGCATTGGCCGGCTGAAGCCGCTCGACGCGACGCCGGTGCCGGGCCGTTTTCGCTCGCCCATCGCCGTTCATCTCGCCGGGCCCGACGACAAGGCCTGCCCGCTCTTCATCAGCCGGCTTGTCCGCAATGTCAGGAACGGGCCGAGCCCGGGCTGGCTCCAGGATCGGCTCGCGGCGATCGGGCTGCGGCCGATCTCGGCGCTGGTCGACATCACCAATTTCATCACCTTCGACCTCGACCGGCCGCTTCACGTCTTTGATGCCGACAAGATCGCAGGTGATCTCGTCGTGCGCGGCGCGCGCCCGGGCGAGAGCCTCGCGGCGCTCAACGGCAAGAGCTATGCGCTCGACGCGGAGATGACGGTGATCGCCGATGATCGCGAGGCGCTGAGCCTCGGCGGCGTCATCGGTGGCGACAGCACCGGCTGCACCGAGGCGACGCGCAACGTCCTCATCGAAGCGGCGCTGTTCGATCCCGTGCGCACCGCCGCGACCGGCCGCCGATTGCAGGTTCAAAGCGACGCGCGCTACCGCTTCGAGCGCGGCCTCGATCCCGATTTCGTGCGTCCCGGCATCGAGATCGCAACCCGGCTCGTGCTCGAGCTCTGCGGCGGCGAGCCGGGCGAGCTTGCCATTTCCGGCGCGGTGCCGGAATGGCGCCGGCGCTATGCCTTTCGGCCCGAGCGCGTCGCCGGCCTCGGCGGGGTCGAGGTTCCCGCGGCGGAATCGCGGCGCATCCTCGAAGCGCTGGGTTGCTCGGTCGCGGCGGAGGGTTCCGCGCTTGCCGTAACCCCGCCGTCCTGGCGCGGCGATATCGAGGGCGAAGCCGACCTGGTCGAGGAAGTGTTGCGCATCCACGGCTATGAGCGCATCCCGGCGGTGCCGCTGGTGCGCGACACCGTGCTGCCCAAGCCGGCGCTGACGCCGCTGCAGCGCCGCCGCGGCTTCGTCCGGCGCAGCCTCGCCTCGCGCGGCCTGATCGAGGCGGTGACGTTCTCTTTCATGCCGAAGCGGCTCGCCGAGCTCTTCGGTGCGGCGCCCGAAAGCCTCGCCATCGTCAACCCGATCAGCGCCGATCTCGACCAGATGCGCCCCTCGATCCTGCCCAATCTGCTGCTCGCGGCGCAGCGCAACGCCGATCGCGGCTTTCGCGACGGCGCGTTGTTCGAGCTCGGCCCGCAATATCGCGACGACACGCCCGACGGGCAGGATCTCGTCGCGGCCGGCATCCGCACCGGCGGCACCGGCCCCAAGCGCTGGGACGATCCGGGACGTCCCGTCGACGCGTTCCTCGCCAAGGCCGACGCTCTGGCGGCGCTGGCGGCGGCGGGCGCCGCTGCCGAGAGCCTGCAGGTCAGCAGCGAGGTGCCGGAATGGTATCACCCCGGCCGCGCCGGCACGTTGCGGCTCGGGCCAAAGGTGCTCGGCTATTTCGGCGAGCTTCATCCCGGCGTGCTGCACGAGATGGATGTCGACGGGCCGGCGGCGGGTTTCGAGATCTTCGTCGATCAGGTGCCGCTGCCGAAGAGCCGGCGCGGGCGGGCGCCGCTCAAGCTCTCGCCCTTCCAGCCGGTGGAGCGCGACTTCGCCTTCACCGTCGACGCCGCTCTTCCCGCCGAGACCCTGCTGCGCGCCGCGCGCGGCGTCGACAAGAAGCTGGTCGCCGAGGTGCGGCTCTTCGACGTCTATGACGGCGCCGGTCTGGGCGAAGGCAAGAAATCGCTCGCCATCACCGTGGTGTTGCAGCCGGAAGAAGCGACGCTGACCGAAGCGGCGCTGGACGCCTTCTCGCAAAAGCTCGTTGCGGCCGTCGAGAAAGCGACCGGCGGCACGCTGCGGGGGTAGGAGACAGATCACCACCGAGGCACAGAGACACTGAGAAGATAAGTTTCTCCGTGTCTCATTGCCTCTGTGGTTCACCTTGGAGCGCCATGGTCGGTTTTGCCAAGATCCAAAAGGCGGCGGAGAAGCGGCTCGGCGCCGAGGCGCTGGCGGCGCGGTTTCCCGCGGTGAAGTCGCCGGCCCAGCTGAAGCAGGTGGGCGATGACCGCTATCTCTCGCTGATGTCGCTGCGCGTCTTCCGGGC
>DATJLU010000138.1:0-5490 GCA_035509275.1 Allostellaceae bacterium
GGGCTCTCGCGGTTGCTGGCGCAACCGCTGACGCCGCCGCGGACGAACGCGCTCCGCGCGTTCGCCGCTAACTATCCGCATCCCCGAAGCGCCCGATCCGCGTGTCGCGGTGGACGTACACACTCATCAGCAGGCCCATGCCGAACATCACCGTCAGCATGGCGGTGCCGCCATAGGAGATGAGCGGCAGCGGCACGCCCACCACCGGGATGAGCCCCATCACCATCGCCGTGTTGATGAAGACGTAGAGGAAGAAGTTGACGGTGATGCCGAGCGCCAGGAGGCGGCCGAACTGGTTGCGGCAGCGGAAGGCGATGGCATAGCCGTAGATGAAGACGAGGGTATAGAGCGCGAGCAGCACGAGGCCGCCGACCAGCCCCCATTCCTCGGCCAGCATGGTGAAGATGAAGTCGGTCTGCTTCTCCGGCAGGAAGGAAAGGTGCGATTGGGTTCCCTGCAGGAAGCCCTTGCCGAAGACGCCGCCGGAGCCGATGGCGATCTTGGATTGCAGGCTGTGATAGCCGGCGCCGAGCGGGTCGCTTTCGGGATCGAGGAAGGTGTAGATGCGCTCCTTCTGATAATCGCGCAGGAAGCGCCAGGCGACCGGCACGGCGCCGGCGCCGGCGGCGATGACGATCGCGAACTTCCACCAGCGCACGCCGGCGAGAAAGAACATCGCGCCGCCGCCCAGCACCAGCATCATCGCGGTGCCGAGATCGGGCTGCTTCAACACCAGCGCCGCGGGCACCAGCACCAGCAGCGCCGGCACGACGAGGAGATGCGGCCGGCCGATATCCTCGGGCGCGATGCCGTGGAAATAGCGCGCCAGCACCAGCACCTGGGCGATCTTCATCAGCTCCGAGGGCTGCAGCTGGATGACGCCGAGATCGATCCAGCGCTGCGCGCCCATGCCGAGGCGGCCATGCAGCTGGACGACGATGAGCAACAGGAAGGCAACGGCGTAGAAGACGTAAGCGGCGTGATAGCGCAGCCAGAATCGGACATCGATCATCGCCACGCCGAGCATGAGCGCGACGGCGACGCCGTAGCGGATCGCCTGCTTCGCCGCCCAGGGCTGCCAGCTGCCATTGGCCGCGGAATAGAGCGTGGCGAAGCCGATGCCGGCGATGATGCTGAGCAGCAGCACCAGCCCCCAATTGATGTTCCAGAGCTTCTCGGCGAGGCTCGGCCCCGCCCGGCCGCTGTCGAAACTGTTGGCGAATGCCATTAGCGTGTCCTGTGCGGTTCGCGGTTCCCCCGAGTCCTATCGTCTCGCCGTCCCCGCGAAAGCGGGGACCCAGAGCCACCGCACGTCGCTCGTCCCTGGTTCCCCGCTTTCGCGGGGAAGGCGGTCGAGAGGGCAAACCCCAACGCGGAGCGCTTGCACATCGCTACCCCTGCGCGACGGAGGTGGTGGGGGTGAAGGGGTGGTCGGGGACGCGGCGCACGGGGTCGCGCTGTTGCGCTTCGAGCAGCACGTCGCGCGCGATCGGCGCGGCCACCGCGCCGCCTTCGCCGGCGGTCTTGCCGCCATGCTCCACCACCACGGCGCAGACATAGCGCGGCGCGGTCACCGGCGCGAAGGAGATGAACAGCGCATGGTCGCGCTCCTTCCACGGCACGTCGGTGATCTTGCGCAGGCCGTGCTCGCGCTCCGCCTGGGTGATGTGGCGCACCTGGGCAGTCCCGGTCTTGCCCCCCATCAGGAATTGCGGATCCTCGATGCGGGCGTGATAGGCGGTGCCGTGCGGCTCGTTGACGACGCCGTACATGCCGTTGAGCACGATGTCGACATGCTTCGGGTTGAAGTTGAGCGGCGCGAAAGCGGCGCTCACGTCCTGCGCCAGCGGGCTCTTCGCCGTCATGATGCCGGAGGTGCGCGTCAACCGCGGCACGACGGCGCGGCCGGTCACCAGCCGCGCCGCGTAGGTCGCGAGCTGCAGCGGCGTCACCGAGACATAGCTCTGGCCGATGCCGCAGCTCACCGTGTCGCCGCGCTGCCAGGCGACGCCGGTGGTGGCGCGCTTCCAGGCGCGGGTCGGGATGATCCCGCTCTTCTCGCCGGGGATGTCGATGTCGAGCTTGTCGCCGAGGCCGAAATTATGCGCCATCGCGGCGATGCGATCGATGCCGAGAATGTCGGCGACGTTGTAGAAGAACACGTCGCAGGACTGCTTGATCGCCTCGCGCACCGCAATCGTGCCGTGGCCGCCATGCTTCCAGCAATGGAAGACGGTGTTGCCGAGATGGAAGAAGCCCGGGCAGAAGAAGGTGGTGTCGGGCGTGATCGCTCCCGATTCGAGCGCGGTCATGGCGACCAGCGGCTTGAAGGTCGAGCCCGGCGAATAGACCCCGGCGATCGCCTTGTCGATGAGCGGATCGAGCGGATCGGTGACGAGCTGATGCCACATCGCCGGCGTCAGCCCCGAGGAGAAGGCGGCGGGGTCGTAGCCCGGGCTCGAGGCCAGCGCCAGCACCTCGCCGGTCCAGCTGTCGAGCAGGACGCAGGAGCCGCTGAGCTCGTCATTGCAGCGCTTGGCCGCCAGCACCTGCAGATCGGCATCGAGGCTGAGCACGATCTCCTGCCCGGGAATGCCGTCCTCGCGCGTGAGCTCGCGCACGACGCGGCCATAGGCGTTGACCTCGACCTCGCTGGTGCCGGCGCTGCCGCGCAGCTCGAGATCGTACTCCTTCTCGACGCCGTTCTTGCCGATGCGGAAATCGGGCAGCTCGAGCAGCGGATCGTCGCCGGTCAGCTCCTTGTCGGAGACGGCGGCGACATAGCCCAGCACATGCGATGCGGACTCGCCCAGGGGGTAGTAGCGCGTCAGCCCCTGCTCGATCGAGACGCCGGGCAGCTCCAGCGTGTTGGCCTCGATGCGCGCCATCTCTTCCCAGCTCAGATTCTCGCGGATCATCACCGGCACGAAGCTGTGCTTGCGCTTGATGTCGCGCAGCACGCGATGGCGGTCGATGTCGCTCACCGGGATGAGCGTCGCCACCGCGTCGAGCGTCGACGGGATGTCGCCCGCCTGCTCCGCCACCAGCACGACGCGGTAGGTCGGCGCATTGTCGGCGAGCGCGACGCCGAAGCGGTCGACGATCCGGCCGCGCGGCGGCGCCAGCAGGCGGATATTGATGCGGTTCTCGTCCGCCAGCATGGAGTAGCGGTCGGCCTGCATGACCTGCAGGTAGTACATGCGCCCGGCCAAGGTCGCGAGCAGCGCCACCTGCGCGCCGCCGAGCAGCATGGCCCGGCGCGTCAGCAGCTTGGTGCGGTTGTTCTCGCGCTGCATCGGCCCATTACACTCGCATCAGGAAGGCGCGCTGCGCCTGCGCCAGGAGATAGCTGCCGAGCGGAAAGATCGAGACGGTCAGCAGCGCCTCGAAGATGATCGGCCTGGTGCCGAGAATGGCGCCGTGCAGCGCGCTCACCAGCGCCCATTCGAAAACCACGACCGCCGCCGTGGTGATCAGGAACCCGGCCCACAGCATCGGGAAGAGGCGGTTGACGAAGAAGCGGCGCTGGCTCATCAGCACCGAGCGCGTCAGCAGCAGCGACAACGCCGAGGTGCCGACATAGGGCGTGCCGTTCAAGAGATCGAGCAGCAAGCCGGCGACGAAGACGGCGGTGGGCGGCAGCAGATCCGGCCGGTAGATCGTCCAGTGATAGACCGCCATCAAGGTGAAGGCGGGCGCGACCACGGCAAAGCCCGGAATGTGCAGCGGCACCACCGAGATGAGGACGAAGAGCAAGGTGGTGAGGAACGGCACGAGCTTGTTGGGAAAGCCGCCCCCGGCTTCGCGCTGAAACAGCACCATGCGCATCGGGGTTGGCCCTACGGCGCCTGGTCGGGATCGACGACTCTGACGCCGCGCCGCTTGGGCAGCGGCATCGCGCTTTGCGGCAGCACGCCGTTGAGGCCGAAATCGACGATGCGGACATATTCCAATCGCGACAGCTCGGCATAGGGCGCGACCCGCACCACGCCGCCATCGATCGCGGCGACCACACCCACGGGCAGGCCGGGCGGGAAGACGCCGCCGGCGCCGGCGGTGACGATGCGCTCGCCGACCGCGACCTTGGCGTTGATCGGCAGGTAGAGGAGAAGCGGCTGATCGGAATTGTCGCCGGCGAGCACCGCGCGCTCTTGCGAGGCTTCCAGCACCACGGGGATATGCGAGTTGAGGTCGGTGAGCAGCAGGATGCGGGCGGCGCGCTCGCCGACTTCGGCGACGCGGCCGACGAGCCCCTCGCCGGTCATCGCCGCCTGGCCGCGATTGACCCCGTCGCGGCTGCCGGCGCTCACCAGCACGTTGCGCGCAAAAGCGCCGCCGGAATTGGCGATGACCTGCGCCGAGACGTAGTGAATGGCGCCCTCGGGCGAGAATTTGGTGAGATCGCGCAGCTCGGCATTCTCGGCCTCGAGCCGGCGCGCCACGTCCTGCCATTCGAGGAGGCGCGCATTCTCCTGCCGCAACCGCTCATTCTCGCGATAGAGATCGAACACGCCCTCGACCTGCCGGACGCCCGCTGCGACCGTCGCCAGCGGCTGCGCCACCGCTTGCAGCACCGGCGCCGCCGCGTCGACGATGACGACGCGCAGCCGGTCGAACAGCAGCACATCGGCTTTGCCGAGGACGATGAACATCATGGAAAGCAGGACCAGAAACGGCACCACGACCCGTTGGGCCGCCGCTCTGACGGGGGCTGTCAGCCTGTCAACCGCTCCCGAACGCTCTCTCAACTTGCTCGCTCCACACGCCGGCCCCGCCCCGCCGGCTCTCCTAAATATTCAGTTGCCAGTTTCACATGGACGACGTGGTTAGTACATGCTGATTAGCACGTTTTTTAGTGTTTTCATTTCCTCGAGCGCACGGCCGGTGCCGAGCGCCACGCACGAAAGGGGGTCGTCCGCGATCGAAACGGGCAGCCCCGTGGCATGCCTCAGGACATAGTCCAGATTCCCGAGGAGGGCCCCGCCCCCCGTCAGGACGATGCCCTTATCGACGATGTCGGCCGCCAGCTCCGGCGCCGTATGCTCGAGCGCGACCTTGACCGCTTCGACGATGGCGCCGACCGGCTCGGCCAGGCTCTCGGCGATCTGCCGCTCGCTGATCACGATCTCCTTGGGCACGCCGTTCATGAGATCGCGGCCCTTGATCTGCATCACGCGGCCTTCGCCCTCATCCGGCATGCAAGCGGAGCCGATCTCTTTCTTGATCCGCTCGGCCGAGGATTCGCCGACGAGAAGGTTATGGTTGCGACGGATATAGGCGATGATCGCCTCGTCCATCTTGTCGCCGCCGACGCGGACCGAGCGCGAGTAGACGATGCCGCCCAGCGACAGCACCGCGACCTCCGTCGTGCCGCCGCCGATATCGACGACCATCGACCCGGTCGGCTCCGTCACCGGCAGCCCCGCTCCGATCGCCGCCGCCATGGGCTCCTCGATGAGGAAGACGCGCCGTGCGCCGGCGCTCTCGGCT
>DATJLU010000139.1:0-6757 GCA_035509275.1 Allostellaceae bacterium
TCCCGGAACCCCACCGGCGCGGTCTTGTCGATGCCGAGCGTGCCGCGGAAATCGAGATCGCCCTCGGCGCGGACGGTGCCGCCGCGGAGCGGCAGCTCCAGCGCCGTCGCCACCGCCTTGAGCGTGACGCCGGCGCAGGCGGCGAGCGCCTCGAGCAGCATGTCGCCGGAGCAGAGGGCAATGCCGTCGCCCCCGGTGGCGGGATGGAGCCCGGCTTCGGCGATCGCCCGGCCGGTCGCGACCCGGCAGGTGATGCCTTCACCGCCGATCTCCCCCTGGGCCTTCAGCGTGATGATCGCCTTCTCCGGCACCTCGCGATAGAGCGCCTTCAGCGGCGCTTGCAGCGCGCGCAATTCCTCGGCCTTCATGCTTCCTCTCCGCTGTCTGAGGTCCGGGATGGGCAGCCGGAAACCGGAGCGTTCTTGACTCTCGCCTCCGGCCGCGCCACGGCCTACAATGTTTGGTCGCCCCACACCGCTCGATGGCCACCATGCAGGAAGAGTTTTATCGTATCAAGAGGCTCCCGCCCTATGTCTTTGCCGAGGTCAATGCCTTGAAGGCGCGGGCGCGAGCGGCGGGCCGCGACGTCATCGATCTCGGTATGGGCAACCCGGACGGGGCGACGCCCGAGCATATCGTCAAAAAGCTGGTCGAGGCGGTCCAGAACCCGCGCAGCCACGGCTATTCGGTCTCGCGCGGCATCGCCGGGCTGCGCCGCGCCTATGCCGCCTATTACGCCCGCCGCTTCGGCGTCGCCCTCGATCCCGAGACCGAGGTCATCACCACCCTCGGCTCCAAGGAGGGGCTCGCCAATCTCGCGCAGGCGATCACCGCGCCCGGCGACATCGTGCTGGCGCCGAACCCTTGCTATCCCATCCATGCCTTCGGCTTCATCATGGCCGGCGCGTCGCTGCGCCATGTGCCGGTCGGGCCGGGGGTCGATTTCATGCGCGAGCTGAAAAAGGCGGTGACGCACAGTGTCCCGTCGCCGACGGCGCTGGTGCTGAACTTCCCGGCCAATCCGACGGCGCAAGTGGTCGATCTCGACTTCTATGCCGAAGTCGTCGATTTCTGCCGCCATCACCACATCTTTGTGCTGTCCGACGTGGCCTATGCCGAGATCTATTTCGACGGCAATCCGCCGCCCTCGGTGCTGCAGGTGCCGGGCGCGCGCGACATCGCCGTCGAGTTCTCCTCGCTCAGCAAGACCTATTCCATGGCCGGCTGGCGGATCGGCTTCGCCGTCGGCAACAAGCGGCTCATCGGCGCGCTGGCGCGGGTCAAATCCTATCTCGATTACGGCGCGTTCACGCCGATCCAGGTGGCGGCCACGGCGGCGCTCAACGGGCCGCAGGACTGCATCGCCGAGATCCGCCAGCGCTACAAGGCGCGACGCGACGTGCTGGTGGAAGGGCTGCATCAGGCCGGCTGGGAGGTGGCGCCGCCGCCCGCCACCATGTTCGCCTGGGCGCCGCTGCCCGAGCGCTTTCGCGAGATGGGCAGCCTCGCCTTCTCCAAGCTGCTGCTCGAAGAGGCGAACGTCGCGGTATCGCCGGGGGTGGGGTTCGGCGAGCATGGCGAAGGCTTCGTGCGCATCGCGCTCGTCGAGAACCGCCAGCGGCTGCGTCAGGCAACGCGCAACATCAAGCAGTTCCTGAGCGGCCGCGCCCCGGCGGGCAAGCTGCGCGATCGCGCTGTCGCAGCGCCGGCGGCGGAATAGGCGAAGGGCTTGACCCGACTCGCGAGGCTGGGCGAATCTTGCCGATGCGCCGCGCGGGCGACGCCGCGCGCTTTGACACACGCACAAGGGGGATGATGGCCGGCCGAGCCGACAGCTCCGATCTCGCTGCCGCCCGGCCGTCGCTGCTTGCCAGGATTGTCTCGCGCCTGCGGGGGGAGGCGGGCGAGGCGGTGGCAGCGCCCGTGGCCGAGATCGACATCGATACCGCCGCCGCGGCCAGCGGCCCGCCGGAGCCGCCGCTGGATCTCCTGACCATCCGGCAATGGCTCTGGGGAGCCGGCTTTCACCAGCCGGGCAGTGCCGAATACGTGTTGAAGCTGGTGAAGCCCTTCGCCGCCAACCCGGCGATGAGCATGCTCGACGTCGCCGCCGGGATGGGCGGCGCGGCGCGCGCCATCTCCGAGGCGTTCGGCACCTATATCACCGGCCTCGAGCGCGATCCGGAGCTGGCGCGGCGCGGCATGGAGATGTCGATCGCCGCTGGCATGCAGCGCCATGCGCCGGTCAGCGCCATCGATCCCGAGACCTTCGAGCTCCGGACCGGCGCCTTCGATTGCATCCTGGCGCGCGGCGCGACCTATTCGGTCCACGATAAAGAGCGCTTCATGCGCGTCCTCATTCTGGGGCTGAAGCAGCGCGGCCAGCTGCTGATGACCGACTACGTCCTGGATCCGGCGCGCGCCGAACGGCCGGAGTTCGCGCTTTGGGCCTCGCTGCAGCCCTACCCGCCCAGCCCCTGGACGCTGCAGCAATACACCGATTGCTTCAAGAGCCTGGGCTTCGATGTCCGCATCACCGAGGACATCACCCATGATCTGAAGCTGCAGATCGTGCTCGGCTGGGACCATCTGGTCCAGACCGTCGACATCAAGGCGCTGCCGCGGCCGCACAAGCTGCAGATCGTCAACGAGGCCGAGCGCTGGGTGAAAACCATCATGGCGCTCGATGCCGGGGTGGTGAAAGCCTATCGCTTCTACGCACTGGCCGGCTCGGCCCGGCCGCCGCTCTCGTCGATCCGCAAGGCGCGCTAGCGCCGGCAGGGCGGGCTTCCCAGGGCATTCCGGCTGCCCCCCAGGGTTGACTTCGCCGGCGCGGCTCCCTATGTTCCGCGCTTTCCCAATGACCGGCCGGCCGCGCCTCAGGGGCAACCGATGAAGATCGCCAATTCGCTGAAGTCGCTGAAAAAGCGCGACAAGAACTGCCGTATCGTGCGCCGCAAGGGCCGCGTCTACGTCATCAACAAGACCAATCCGCGCTTCAAGGCCCGCCAGGGCTGAGCGCGCCCGAGTTCTCGTCTGCCGACGAGACCGCGCCCTTCGGGGCGCGGTTTTTTCTTGGCCGCCCCCGCCGGTTTGCCTAAATAGGCCCAATACCTTCCCCCGCCGGGAGAGGAAGGTTTGCGAGGAGGCGCCCCATGCGCATGCCGACCCCCGATGCCGCGGTGATCGCCCGCCGCGCCGAGATCGCCGCCGCGCTCAGCCAGATCGTGCCGGGCGAGGGGGTCATTGTCGCCGAGGAGGAGCGTCGCGCCTACGAGACCGACGGGCTCACCGCCTATCGCCAGGTGCCGCTGCTCGCCGTGCTGCCCTCGACCACGGATCAGGTCTCGCGCATCCTCGCCTATTGCCATGAGCACGGCGTCAAGGTGGTGCCGCGCGGCGCCGGCACCTCGCTCTCGGGCGGTGCGCTGCCCTTGGCCGACGGCATCATCCTCGGCATGGCCAAGTTCAACCGCGTGCTCGAGATCGACTTCGCCAATCGCTGCGCCGTGGTCCAGCCCGGCGTCACCAATCTCGGCATCTCGCTCGCCGTGCAGCATGCCGGCTTCTTCTACGCGCCCGATCCGTCGAGCCAGATCGCCTGCACCATCGGCGGCAACATCGCCGAGAATTCCGGCGGCGTGCATTGCCTCAAATACGGCCTGACCACGAACAACGTGCTCGGCCTCGAGATGGTGCTGATCAACGGCGAGGTGGTGCGGCTCGGCGGCAAGCATCTCGATGCCGAAGGTTACGATCTCCTGGGCGTGATGACGGGATCGGAAGGGCTGCTCGGCGTCGTCACCGAGGTCACGGTGCGCATCCTGCGCAAGCCGACCACGGCGCGGGCGCTGCTCATGGGCTTTCCCAGCAACGAGACCGCCGGCCGCTGCGTCGCCGAGATCATCGCCGCCGGCATCATCCCCGGCGGCATGGAGATGATGGACAAGCCCGCCATCCATGCCGCCGAGGATTTCGTCCGGGTCGGCTATCCCCTCGATGTCGAGGCGCTGCTCATCGTCGAGCTCGACGGCCCGCCGGCGGAAGTCGATCACCTCATCGGCGAGGTCGAGAAGATCGCGCGGGGCAATGGCGCGGTGTCGCTGCGCATCTCCAGCAGCGAGGAGGAGCGTCTTGCCTTCTGGGCCGGTCGCAAGGCGGCGTTCCCCGCGGTCGGCCGCATCTCGCCCGACTATTACTGCGTCGACGGGACCATCCCGAGGAAGCGCCTTCCCGACGTGCTGGCGCATATGCGCGCGCTGTCGCAGCAGCACGGGCTGCGCGTCGCCAATGTCTTCCATGCCGGCGACGGCAACCTCCATCCGCTCATCCTCTATGACGCCAACAATCCCGGCGAGCTCGAGCGCGCGGAGGCGTTCGGCGCCGACATCCTGCGCTTTTGCGTCGAGGTCGGCGGCGTCCTTACCGGCGAGCACGGCGTCGGCGTCGAGAAGCGCGACCTGATGCCGGCGATGTTCGACGAGATCGACCTCAACCAGCAGCAGCGCCTCAAATGCGCCTTCGATCCCGACGGGTTGCTCAATCCCGGCAAGGTCTTCCCGCAGCTGCACCGCTGCGCCGAGCTCGGCCGCATGCACATCCATCGCGGCCAAACCGCCTTCCCCGACCTGCCGCGCTTTTGAGATCCGCCATGCGCGCGCGACCGCGAGATCACCACAGAGACGGTGAGACAGTGAGAGAAGAAGACTGGCGCGCGAGGCGGGCCCATTCCTGCTTCTCCGTGCCTCTGTGCCTCGGTGGTTCACTCTCGCCATGACGCGGTTCCGGCCCAAGGATGAGCGCGCGCTGGTCGAGATCGTCACCGCGGCGGTGGCACAGGAGGAGCCGCTGGAGCTGGTGGCGGGCGGCAGCAAGCGCGGCCTCGGGCGGCCGCCGCAATTGCCGCACACTCTCGATCTCTCCGGCTTTGCCGGCATCAGCGCGTACGAACCCGAGGAGCTGGTGCTCACGGCCGGCGCCGCGACGCCGATGAGCGAGGTCGAAGCGGCGCTGGCGGCGCGCGGCCAGATGCTCGCCTTCGAGCCGCCGGATTGGCGCGGCTTGCTGGGCGCGAGCGCGGCCGGGACGCTGGGCGGCGCCGTGCTGTGCAATCTGTCGGGGCCGCGGCGCATCAAAGCCGGCGCGGCGCGCGATCATCTGCTCGGCTTTCGCGGCGTCTCCGGGCGCGGCGAGGCGTTCAAAGCGGGCGGCAAGGTGGTGAAGAATGTCACCGGCTACGATCTTGCGAAGCTCGTCGCCGGCTCCTATGGCACCTTGGTCGCGGTGACGGAAGTGAGCCTGAAGGTGCTGCCGCGCGCCGCGGCGGAATGCAGCATCCTGCTGCGCCGCCTCGACGACACGGCGGCGCAGCGCGCCATGACCCTGGGTCTGTCGAGCCCGCATGAGGTGAGCGGCGCCGCGCATCTGGCGAAGGGCGAGAGCGGCCGCGACACGGCTTTGACCTTGCTGCGGCTCGAAGGGCCGGGCCCGTCGGTCGAAGCGCGCGCCAACGCACTGCGCGCCGAGCTCGCAGCTTTCGGCGCTGCCGAAGAGGCGCGGGGCGAGGACTCAGCGCGGCTCTGGCGCGCGGTGCGCGATGTGGCGCCTTTGGCCGGCGATGCCGCCCGCGCGGTCTGGCGCGTCTCGGTGCCGCCGAGCGCCGGCCCGGCGCTCGCCGCCGCGGTGGCGCAACGGCTCGATGCACGCTGGTTCTTCGATTGGGGCGGCGGCCTGGTCTGGCTCTCGGTTCCCGCCGCCGGCGATGGCGGTGCCGCAGCGATCCGCGGCGCGCTCGCGGCGAGCGGCGGGCATGCCACCTTGATCCGCGCCAGCGATGCGCTGCGCGTGGCGGTGCCGGTGTTCGAGCCGCAGCCGCCGGCGCTCGCCGCGCTCACCCGCCGCGTCAAGGAGAGCTTCGATCCCAAGCGCATCTTCAATCGCGGCCGGCTCTACGCCGATGTCTGAGCGGGATGTTTGCTGATGCAGACCCATTTCTCCCTCGCCCAGCTCGCCGATCCCGATCTGCACGAGGCCGACAAGATCCTGCGCGCCTGCGTCCATTGCGGCTTTTGCACCGCGACCTGCCCGACCTATGTGCTGCTCGGCGATGAGCTCGACGGGCCGCGCGGGCGCATCTATCTCATCAAGGAGATGCTGGAGCACGACCGGCCGGCGTCGGCGCAAGTGGCAAAGCATATCGACCGCTGCCTCTCCTGCCTCTCCTGCATGACGACCTGCCCATCGGGCGTGCATTACGGGCATCTTGTCGATCAGGCGCGGCGGCGGATCGAGGAGACGTATCGCCGCCCGCTTGGCGAGCGGCTGCTGCGCGGCTTTTTGGCGGCGGTGCTGCCGCGGCCTGTGCTGTTCCGCGCGGCGCTGGTGCTGGGACGCATGGCGAGACCGTTCCGGCACCTATTGCCGGGATCGTTGGGCGCGATGGCGGAACTCGCGCCGGAGCACATTCCGGCGCCGGGCACGGTGGAGCGGCCGCAGGTTTTCGCGGCCCAGGGGCCACGGCGCAAACGCGTCGCGCTGCTCACCGGCTGCGTGCAAGGTGTGTTGGCGCCCGAGATCAACGAAGCGACGGTGCGGCTTCTGACGCGGCACGGCTGCGAGGTCGTGATTGCCGAGGGCGCCGGCTGTTGCGGCAGCATCGTTCACCATATGGGACGCGACGCAAACGACTACGCGCGCGCGATCATCGACGCGTGGACCGCGGAAGACGAGGCGCGCGGGCTCGACGCCATCATCGTGA
>DATJLU010000140.1:0-15277 GCA_035509275.1 Allostellaceae bacterium
CGGGCTCATGCACGTCGGTCAGCACGGGAACGCCGAGCTGGCTGCGCACCCTGGCGAAGACCGGCAAGGCCTGCTCCAGCCCGACGCCGCGGTTCGACTTGACGCTGGTCCGATTGGCCTTGTCGAACGAGGTCTTGTAGATGAACTTGAGGCCGAGCTTGGCCGTCGCCTCCTTCAGGGCGCCGGCCATGTCGAGCGCGTGATCGACGCTCTCCATGGCGCAGGGGCCGGCGATGATGGTGAGCGGCAGGTCGTTGCCGACCTCGAAATCGCCGATGGGAACGTGACGCAACGCGGCCATGGGGACCCTACACCAGCCGCGACTGCGTCACCGCCGCCTTGATGAAGGAGGCGAACAGCGGGTGCGGCGCGAAGGGCTTCGACTTCAGCTCGGGGTGGAACTGCACGCCGATGAACCAGGGATGGCCGGGCAGTTCGACGATCTCCGGCAGCTCGCCGTCCGGCGACATGCCGGAGAACAGCAACCCCTTCTCCTCCAGCCGCGCCTTGTAGTTGACGTTGACCTCGTAGCGATGGCGGTGCCGCTCGCTGATCTCGCACGCGTCGTCGTAGATGGCGGCGATGCGGCTGCCCGGCTGCAGCCGGGCGGTATAGGCGCCGAGCCGCATGCTGCCGCCGAGGTCGGTCTGCTCGTTGCGCATCTCGGTGACATTGCCGCGCCGCCATTCGGTCATCAGGCCGACCACGGGATGCGGCGTCGGGCCGAATTCCGAGCTGGAGGCGTTGCGGATGCCGACCAGGTTGCGCGCCGCCTCGATGACCGCCATCTGCATGCCGAAGCAGATGCCGAAATAGGGCACGTCGCGCTCGCGGGCGAAGGTCACCGCCTTGATCTTGCCCTCCGAGCCGCGCTCGCCGAAGCCGCCGGGAACCAGGATGCCGTGCACCCCTTCGAGGTGCGCCACCGTATCCTCGCCGTCCTCGAAAATCTCCGCCTCCAGCCATTCCATGTTGACGCGCACGTTGTTGGCGATGCCGCCGTGGGTGAGCGCCTCCGAGAGCGACTTGTAGGCGTCCTTCAGGCCGGTGTACTTGCCGACGATGGCGATCTTGACCTCGCCCTCCGGCGCGGTCACCCGCTGCACGATCTCGCCCCAGCGCGCGAGCCGGGGCGGCGGCGCGTCCTCGATGCCGAAGGTCCTCAGGACCTGGTCGTCGAAGCCCTGCTCGTGATAGCGCAGCGGCGCCTCGTAGATGGTGGAGACGTCGAGCGCGGGGATCACCGCCTCGGGCCGCACGTTGCAGAACAGCGCCATCTTGCGCCGGTCGCCCTCCGGAATCGGCCGGTCGGCGCGGCAGAGCAGGATGTCCGGCTGGATGCCGATGGAGCGCAGCTCCTTCACCGAATGCTGGGTCGGCTTGGTCTTGATCTCGCCGGCGGCGGCGATGTAGGGCACCAGGGTCAGGTGGATGAAGAGGGCGCGCTCGCGGCCGAGCTCGATGCCGAGCTGGCGGATCGCCTCGAAGAACGGCAGGCCCTCGATGTCGCCGACCGTGCCGCCGACCTCGACCAGGATGAAGTCGTGGCCCTCGGTCTCGGACAGCACGAAATTCTTGATCGCGTCGGTGATGTGCGGGATCACCTGCACCGTGCCGCCGAGATAGTCGCCGCGGCGCTCCTTGGCGATCACCGTCTGGTAGATGCGCCCGGTGGTGACGTTGTCGCTCTGCCGGCTCGGCACGCCGGTGAAGCGCTCGTAATGGCCGAGGTCGAGATCGGTCTCCGCCCCGTCGTCGGTGACATAGACCTCGCCATGCTGGTAGGGCGACATGGTGCCGGGGTCGACGTTGATATAGGGGTCGAGCTTGCGCAGCCGCACCTTGAAGCCGCGCGCCTGCAGCAGCGCGCCGAGCGCCGCTGCCGAAAGACCTTTGCCAAGAGAGGAGACCACGCCGCCGGTGATGAAAATGAACCGCGCCATGGACCTCCAATCTAAGCAAGCCGAAGCGGCGGTACAACCGAAAGCGTCGGCTTGCCGCGGCAGCCGCGGATTTGCTCGGGTTTCCTCGGCGATATCGGCGCCATCGCCGCCGGAATTCACCCTCGGATGCGGCCCGGGCGCGGGCGGAAACCGGCGATTGACAACGAGTCGCAGCGAGTCGCCGCCATCGGGATGCAGCCACTCCGGCGCTGCCTGGCGCGCGGCGCGCCGCTACTTCGCGAGCGGCGCGGTGGGCTGAGCCGGCGGCGCGGGCGCCGCGGGGGCGGTCGGCGAGGCCGGCGCGGCCGGCGGCGGCGGCGCCGGCTGGCTTTGCGGCGGCGGCGCGGTCAGCAGCGAATCGGTCGCCGGCTGACGGTTGCCGGCGAGATAGGCCAGGGTGAGGCTGGTGACGAAGAAGGCCGCCGCCAGGATCGCCGTCGTCCGCGTCAGCAGGTTCGCGGTGGAGCGGCCGGTCATGAAGCCGGACATGCCGCCGCCCCCCATGCCGAGCGCGCCGCCTTCGCTCTTCTGCAGCAGGATGACGCCGATCAGGGCGGCGGCGATCATGAGATGGATGACGAGAATGACGGTGGTCATGACATATATCGCGGACGGGTCGGGAGGAGCGTTATGTAGCGCTTTCCCCGCGCGAATGCCAGACGCCTAGTCGGCGGCTTCCGCAATCGCCCAGAAATCCGCGGCATCGAGGCTGGCGCCGCCGACCAGGGCGCCGTCGACATTGGCGATCCGCAGCAGTTCCCAGGCATTGTTGGGCTTGACCGATCCGCCATAAAGGAGCCGCACCGACGCGGCGCCGGTCACCCTGCCCGCGAGCGCCGCGCGCAGATGCGCGTGCACGTCGGCGATCTCGGCCGGCGTCGGCGTCCGACCGGTGCCGATCGCCCAGATCGGCTCATAGGCGATCACGAGCTCGGCGGCGCTGAGGCCTTCGGGCAGGGATCCCGCAATCTGCCGCGACACGATGTCGAGGCAGCGCCCGGCATCGCGCTCCTGCGCCGTCTCGCCGACGCAGAGGATGGTGACAAGGCCGGCTTCGCGCGCCGCTTTGACCTTGGCGCGAATCAGCGCATCGCTCTCGTGATGGTCGGTGCGGCGCTCGGAATGGCCGAGAATGACATGGCTGCAGCCGGCATCTTTCAGCATGGCGGCGCTGATATCGCCGGTATGAGCGCCGCGCTGCCGCGTATGGCAATCCTGGCCGCCGAGCCAGAGGATGCTGCCCGCAATCGCCTCGGCGACCACGGAGAGCAGCGTTGCCGGCGGGCACAGCAGGAGATCGGGACCGGGCGAGCCTGCGGCGGCGCGCCGCACCAGCTCTTTCGCCAAGGCGACACCACCGGCCTTGAGCCCGTTCATCTTCCAGTTTCCGGCGATCAGCTTGCGCATCGATGTCCGCCTTCTCCCGAGCGCCGCTTGCGCTTCGCCCTCCTAGCAAACCGGGCTGCCTTCGGCCAGCCGCCCTTGCGAGGCCGACCCGGCCGCCTCTATCATCCGGGCCACGCCGGCGCCCGATTTGGCGCGGCCTCACAGCATCTGCCGCCCATGTTACAAGCGATCCGCTCCCGTGCCTCGTCCGTCGTCGTCAAAATTCTGTTCGGCGTCCTGGTCATCAGCTTCGGCGTCTGGGGCATCGGCGACATCTTCCGCAATCGCGGCGTTGACACGACCGTCGCCACGGTCGGCGGCCGCAACATCGATGTCCGGACGCTGAACCAGGCGGTGCAGCAGGATGCCGAGCGCTGGCGCCAGGCGCTGCACGGCGCCACGCTCGACAATGAGCAGCTGAAGCAGCTCGGCATCGTCGACACCGCGCTGCAGCGGCTGATCGACGGCCAGCTTACCGATCTCGAGGTCGACCGTCTCGGCCTTGCCGTGAGCGATCAGGCGATCGACGACATGATCCGCGCCAACAAAGGCTTCCAGAACGCGCAGGGCCAGTTCGATCCTTCGCTCTATCTCCAGTTCGTCGCCGCGCAGCACATGACGCCGCAGCAATTCAAGGCGCAGCTGCGCGACGACATCGCGCGGCAGAATCTCGAAGAAGCGCTGGTCGCCGGCATCAAGCCGCCCGCGCTGCTGGTCGACACGCTCTACCGCATGCGCGCCGAGAAGCGCACGGCCGAAGCGGTCGTGCTGCCGCCGAGCGCCGCCGCCGATCCCGGCACGCCGAGCGACACGGAGATCGCCGGCTTCTACGACAAGCACAAGGACGAGTTCCGCGTGCCCGAGCTGCGCAGCTTCAGCCTCGGCACCTTGCTGCTCGACGATGTCGCGGCCCAGATCAAGGTGCCGGACGACAAGCTGAAACAGGAATATCAGAATCGTCTCAACGAGTTCCAGGCGCCGGAAGAGCGCGATTTCCAGCAGATCCTGCTGCCCGACGAGGCCAAGGCGAAAGCCGCGGCCGCGGAGCTGGCGCAGGGCAAGGATTTCGCGACCGTCGCCAAGGACGTCGCCGGCGCCACCCCGGATACGCTCGATCTCGGCTTCTTCAAGGAAGACGATCTGCCGGCGCAGCTCGCCAAGCCCGCCTTCGCGCTGAAGCCGGGAGAGACGACGCCGCCGATCCACGACGCGCTCGGCTGGCACATTCTGCGCCTCGTCGAGGTGAAGCCGGCAGCAACGCAGCCCTTCGACGCGGTGAAGGACAAGCTCGCCAAGGAGATCGCGCGCGACCAGGCCGGCGACCAGATGGCCAAGCAATACGACAAGCTCGAGGACGCGCTTGCCGGCGGCGCCACCTTCGCCGAGGTGACGCAGCGTTTCGGCCTCAAGGTGACCAAGGTCGAGAATGTCGACGCCAATGGCCGCGGCAGCGACGGCAAGCCGGTCGAGCTGCCGGTCTCCAGCTCCGACATCCTCAAGACGGCGTTCAGCACCGATGCCGGGCAGATGAGCCAGCTCGATGATCTCGGCGAAAACGGCTACTACGTGCTGCAGGTCGACAAGGTGACGCCGGCGGCGGTGAAGCCGCTCGACCAGGTGAAGCCGCAGGTCGTCGAGCTCTGGCAGCAGCAGAAGCGCGACGCCGCGCTCGAGGCCCTCGCCAAAGAGATCGTCGGCGAAGTGAAGGCCGGCAAGCCGCTCGCCGAGATCGCCGCCCAGCACAAGCTCACCACCTTTACCACCGCGCCGCTGAGCCGCGCCGGCGGCGATCCGCAAGTGCCGCCGACGCTGGTCGCCAGCATCTTCAGCGCGAAGCCGGGTGAAGCGGTCTATGCCACCGGCAATGACGGCTATGTCGTCGCCGTGGTGAAGGATGTGATCGCCGCCGATCCGGCCAAGGACCAGAAAGGCGTCGAGCAATTCGCCGACCGGCTGGTGACACCGGGCTTGCGCGACGACATGCTCGACGAGTTCGATCAGGCGCTGCGCAAGCAATACCCCGTCAGCATCGACCAGAACGCCGTGGCGCGCGCGTTCTAGGATGCGTGCGATGACGTCGACGCTCCAGCCACCAATTATCGCTTTGCCCGCGAAAGCGGGCATCCAGAGCCTCCCATGCGATGACCGGGGCGTGTGCTCTGGGTCCCCGCTTTCGCGGGGACGGCGGGATACCTATTGCAATAGCAGTGCTGCTCGGCTGACGCGCTAGCCCCGCCCATGCAGCTCGCCCCCGGCTTCGACCCGTTCAAAGAGCGCTACGGCGCCGGCAAGCCGGTGCTGGTGTGGACCTCGCTGATCTCCGATCTGGAGACTCCGGTCTCGGCCATGCTGAAGCTGGCGGATGGGCGGCCGAACAGTTTTCTCTTCGAATCCGTCGAAGGCGGTGCCACGCGCGGCCGCTATTCCTTCATCGGCCTCAAGCCCGACCTCATCTGGCGCTGTCGCGGCAATGCGGCCGAGATCAATCGCAAAGCCCGCTTCGATGCCGAGGCTTTCGAGCCCGCGCCGAGCGGCGCGCTCCAGAGCCTGCGCGCGCTCATCGCCGAATGCCGCGTCGAGACCCCGGCGCCGTTGCCGCCGATGGCGTCGGGGCTTTTCGGCTATATCGGCTACAACATGGTGTCGCTGATGGAGCGGCTGCCGGACACCAAGCCGGACAAGCTCGGCATCCCGGACGGCCTCTTCCTGCGCCCGAGCGTGATCTGCATCTTCGACACCATCGCCGACAGCGTGACCCTGGTGACGCCGGTCTGGCCCGAGCCCGGCCTCTCCGCCGCCGCCGCTTACGACCGCGCGCGCGAGCGGCTTGCGGACATCATCACCGATTTCGAGCGCAGCCTGCCGCATCGCCGCGAAGCCGCCGAGGTGGTGCGCGAGCTGCCGCCGCCCGAAGCCAACATGGCGCGCGTCGACTGCCTCGCCATGGTCGAGCAGGCAAAGGAGTACATCCGCGCCGGCGAGATCTTCCAGGTGGTGCCGTCGATGCGGCTACGCGTGCCGTTCCGCCTGCCACCCTTTGCCCTCTATCGCGCGCTGCGCCGCCTCAATCCCTCGCCTTTCCTGTTCTTCCTCGATTTCGGCGGTTTTTCGGTCGTCGGCTCGAGCCCCGAAGTGCTGGTGCGGCTGCGCGACGGCAAAGTCACCATTCGCCCCCTCGCCGGCACGCGCCGGCGCGGCGCCACCGCCGTGGAGGACGCGGCGCTCGCCGAGGAGTTGCTTGCCGATCCCAAGGAGCGTGCCGAGCATCTCATGCTGCTCGACCTCGCGCGCAACGATGTCGGCCGCGTTGCCAGGATCGGCACGGTGCGCGTCACCGAGCAGATGGTGATCGAGCGCTACAGCCATGTCATGCATATCTGCAGCCATGTCGAGGGCGAGATCGATCCCCGCCACGATGCCATGGATGCTCTCGTCGCCGGCTTCCCCGCCGGCACGCTCTCCGGCGCCCCCAAGGTGCGGGCGATGGAGATCATCGACGAGCTCGAGACCGAACGGCGCAATCTCTATGGCGGCGCCGTCGGCTATTTCGCCGGCGATGGCAGCATGGATACCTGCATCGTGCTGCGCACGGCGGTGGTGAAGGATGGCGAGATGGTGGTTCAGGCCGGCTGCGGCGTCGTCGCCGACAGCGACCCCGCCGCCGAGCACCAGGAAATCCTCGACAAGGCGCGCGCCCTTTTCCGCGCCGCCGAGGAAGCCGTGCGCTTCGCGCGCGGGTAAGGCAAAAAACCAGAAAGGGAGATCGCTGGGGATAGGGGGATTTGGATTTGCGCGCCTTCGGCGCGATCAGATCGCCCCCTCCCCCCGATCAGCTCTCGCCGGTCATGCCACCGATCTTGGACAGCTGCTTCATCCCGTGGATCCGCCCGCCAAGAGCGTGCGCTGACGCACGATCGTGCTCAACGGCACCAGCACGAAGCCTTTCGCCTTCAGCCCGGCGAGCCAGGGGGTGAGCACGTCGAGGGTCACATCATGGGGATGGCCGATGGCGATGGCGCTGCCGTGGCGGCGCGCGATTTCCTCGGTCTCGGCGAGCTGCGCCTCGATCGCCGCGGGCTCGATCACATTGTCGAGGAAGACATCGCGTCCGGCATGCGGCACGCCGAATTTCCGCGCCAGCTCGATGCCGACGCTGTTGCCAATGGTGCGGGAATCGAGGAACAGCAGGCCGCGTGCCTTCAGCTCCTCGAGCACCCAGCTCATGCCGGCCGCATCGGCGGTGAAGCGGCTGCCCATGTGGTTGTTGATGCCGACATAGCCGTCGAAGCGGTCGAGATCCCAGCGCAGCCGGCGCAGCACCTCGTCGCGGCTGAGATCCACCGAGAGCCCGTTCGGACCCATATCCTCGCTGCGGCTGATCGGCTCCATGGGCACATGCAGCATGAGCTCATGCCCGTTGCGATGCGCCGCCTCGGCCATCTGCGGCAGGTCGGTGGCGTAAGCCATGAAGGAGAGCGTGACCGGCTCGGGCAGCGCGATGGCGCGCTCGGCGCCTTTCCTGTCGAGGCCGACATCGTCGAGGACGATAGCGATCTCCGGCCTGCCATCGACCGGCGGCGGCGGTACGGCAAAGCGCAGCCAGGCGGGCTCGCCGCGCCGCGCCGGGACGGGCGGCGGCAAGGCGGCGAGCCTGGTCCCCGACGGCACCGGCGGCAGCGCCGCCGCGCGCGTCGCATCGTCGGGAACGACCGCCTCGCCCTCTTCGTCCGGCGCGGCTGGGAAAGGTAGGGTGATGCGGGCGTTAGCCGCAGGCGGCGCCGGCCGGGGCGCGGACACCGGGACCGGGGCCGTCGCGGGGGGCGCTACCGGGGTGGTGGCCGTTACCGGCGCATCGAGCGCGAGCTGCGGCTCCGGCTGCGGGCTCGGCAGCGCCACCCAGGTCGCGATCGCGATCACCGCGAGCGCCGCTGCGCCGCAGCCGAGATTGACCCAGAGCCGGGGGCTCGGGGTCGGGAGCGACAGAATCGGCCACGACCAAATGATGTGGCGCCGCTGCAGAAGGCGCGCCGCGGCCGGGACCGGCGGGCGCGGTCGCGCACGCGGCCGGGCCGGACGCGGGCCGGGCCGGCGCAGCAGAGCGACGAATTCCTCAAGTTTGTCGTCCATAGGCGTCAGGCGCGAGTTTAGCCGAAATGGTTAATGATTCTCTTCCGCCAGCTCGTCGAGGATCGGGCAATCCGGCCGGTGATCGCCGTGACAGCGCTCGACGAGGCTCTGCAAGGCCTGGCGCATGCGGCCCAGCTCGGCCATGCGGGCGTCGATCTGATCGAGGTGCTCGAGCGCGAGGCGCCGCACATCGGCGCTGGCACGGTGATGGTCGCGCCACAGCGCCACCAGCGCCCCCACCTCCTTGATCGAGAAGCCGAGCTGCCGCGCATGCTGGATGAAGCGCAGGGTCTGCAGCTGGCGCTCGTCATAGCGGCGGTAATTGCCGTCCGAGCGGGCCGGCGCGTCGATGAGGCCGACGCTCTCATAGTAGCGGATAGTTTTTGTCGGCAGCCCGGTCGCAGCCGCCGCGTCACCGATATTCATCCGCCCCTCCAGCACCTCGCGAGCGCTCCAGCGCTCGTCGAGGGCGGCTCCGATTAGCACCAATGGCCCCGAAAAATCCACAATATCAAGATATTACAAGCTCTTCCCGCAGGCCGCACGGATCACAACAGATAATCGGCGTCGGCACGGCAAGAAAATCCATTCCGCGCCGCACGCTCGACCGCGTCGCGCCTGCCCTCCCCGCTACCCCTTCGTCAGCGCATCGATCTCCGCCAGCTCCGCCGCCGTCAGCGCCCAATCGCCGGCCTTGATGTTCTGCTCGACCTGCTCGGGCCGGGTGGCGCCGGCGATGACGCTGCCCACGGCCGGCCGTGCCAGCAGCCAGGAGAACGCGAGCTGCAGCAGGCTGCGGCCGCGCGCGGCGCAGAAGCGCTCGAGGCGCTCCAGCTTCTGCCAGTTCTCCGGGCTCAGATAGCGCGTCGCATAGCGCTGCTCGCGGCTGATGCGCGCATTCTCCGGCATCGCCTCGCGCTTGTATTTGCCGGTGAGGAGGCCGCTCGCCAGCGGAAAGAACGGCAGGAGACCGAGACCGTAGCGCTCGATCACCGGCAGCCGCTCGCGCTCGAGATCGCGCACCAGGAGGCTGTATTCATCCTGGCAGGAGATGAACGCGTTGTGGCCGTGATGCCGCGCCGTCCACGCCGCCTCGACCACCTGCCACGCGGCGAAGTTGGAGCAGCCGATATAGCGCACCTTGCCGTGACGCACGAGATCATCGAGCGCGCGCAGCGTCTCCTCGATCGGTGTTTGCGGGTCGGGCTGATGCACTTGATAGAGATCGATCCAATCGGTCTTGAGCCGCTTCAGGCTCGCTTCGACCGCGCTCATGATGTAGCGGCGCGAAGCGCCTTTGGAGCGCTCATCCATGGCCATGCCGAACTTGGTCGCGAGCACGATCTCGTGCCGGCGGCCGCTCAGGATCTGGCCGAGCTGCTCCTCGGAAGCGCCGCAGTCGCCACCATTCAGCCGGCCATAGATGTCAGCGGTGTCGAACAGCGTGATGCCGAGATCGAGCGCCTTGTGCACGATGCGGCGCGATGCGTCGACATCGACCCTGCCGCCGAAATTGTTGCAGCCGAGCCCGATCTCGGAGACCAGAAGGCCGGATGTGCCGAGGGTGCGTTGCTTCATGCGCTTTCTCTCCTTCGCCTTGCTCAAGCCGGCGCGTGTCGGGCCGCACTATAGCCTTGCGGCGTTAATTTCACCCCTGGGCCCGGACCTGATATAACCAGCCTCATGTTCCTGTTGATCGATAACTACGACAGCTTCACCTACAACCTCTGGCACTATCTGGGCGAGCTCGGCGCCGAGGTGGTGGTGAAGCGCAACGACGCGATCTCGGTCGAGGCGGCGCTGGCGCTCCGGCCGCAGGGCATCGTCATCTCGCCGGGGCCGAGCGATCCCGACCATGCCGGCATCTGCCTCGAGCTGGTGCGCCGCGCCGGCCGCATCCCGCTGCTCGGCGTCTGTCTCGGCCATCAGGCGATCGGCCAGGCCTTCGGCGGCAAGGTGGTGCGCGCACCGGTGCCGATGCATGGCAAGGTGAGCGAGATTCGCCATGCCGGCGTCGGCGTCTTCGCCGGCTTGCCCGATCCCTTCCCGGCGACGCGCTATCACTCGCTCATTGTCGAGCGCGCGAGCCTGCCGGCGGCGCTCACCGTCACCGCCGAATGCGACGGGCTGATCATGGGCGTTGCCCATCGCGAGCGCCCCGTCCATGGCGTGCAGTTCCATCCCGAGAGCATCGCCTCGCTCGGCGGTCACGACCTCCTGCGCAATTTCCTTGCCATCGCCGCCCGGGAGAGCGTCGCCGCATGACCGAAGCGGCGCCCGATTTCCGCGCGCTCCTCGCCAAGGTCGCGACCGGGCGGCAGCTCAGCGAGGCCGAAGCCGCGGCCGCGTTCGATGCGATGATGTCGGGCGATGCGACGCCCTCGCAGATGGGCGCCTTCCTGATGGCGCTGCGCGTCCGCGGTGAGACCGTCGAAGAAATCACCGGCGCCGCGCGCACCATGCGCGCGAAGGCGCTGAGGGTCGCGGCGCCCAAGGAGGCGATCGACATCGTCGGCACCGGCGGCGACGGCCAGGGCAGCTTCAACATCTCGAGCGCCGCGGCGCTGGTGGTGGCGGGCTGCGGCGTCCCGGTGGCAAAGCACGGCAACCGCAAGGCCTCGTCGCTGACCGGCGCGGCCGATGTGCTGGAAGCGCTCGGCGTCAACATCAATTGCGATGTGAGCCTCGTCGAGCGCGCGATCGCCGAGGCCGGCATCGGCTTCCTCATGGCCCAGCGCCATCACAGCGCCATGCGCCATGTCGCGCCGACGCGCGTCGAGCTCGGCACCCGCACGATCTTCAACCTGCTGGGGCCGATCGCGAACCCCGCCGGGGTCACGCGCCAGCTCGTCGGCGTTTTCGCGCGCGACTGGGTGAAGCCGATTGCCGAAGTGCTGGGGAAGCTCGGCACCGAGCGCGCCTGGGTGGTGCATGGCGACGGGCTCGACGAGCTCACCACCACCGGCACCAGCCATGTCGCCGAGCTGCAGGGCGGCAAGGTCGCCAGCTTCGAGGTGACGCCCGAGGATGCCGGCCTCCCGCGCGCGCGGCTCGACGACATCAAGGGCGCCGACCCCGCCACCAACGCCGCCCGCATGGTGGTGGTGCTCGAAGGCAGGCGCGGTCCGCTGCGCGACGTCGTGCTGCTCAACGCCGCGGCGGCGCTCATCGTCGCCGGCCGCGCCAAGGATCTGCGCGAAGGCGTCGCCGAAGCGGCGCGGTCGATCGACAGCGGTGCCGCCAAGCGCGCGCTGGAACAGCTGATCGCCATCACCAATATGCCGCTTTCCGCATGAGCGACGTGCTGCAGCGCATCTGCGCCGAAAAGCGCCGCGAAATTGCCGCCGCGAAAGCGGCGCGGCCCGCGGCTGCGCTGCACCAAGCGGCGGAAGCGGCCACGGCGCCCCGCGGCTTTGCCGCGGCGCTGCGCCGCGCCGCCGCTGCCGGGCGCTATGGCCTCATTGCCGAGATCAAGCGCGCGAGCCCCAGCCGCGGCCTGATCCGCGCCGACTTTGATCCGCCATCGCTCGCCCGCGCTTATGCTCGGGGCGGCGCCACCTGCCTCTCGGTACTCACCGACGAGCCTTATTTCCAGGGCCGGCCCGAGCATCTCGTCGCGGCACGCGGCGCGGTCGGATTACCGGTTCTACGCAAAGACTTCATGCTCGATCCTTATCAAGTACTGGAGGCGCGCGCGCTGGGTGCCGATGGCATCCTGCTCATCTTGGCCGCGCTCGAGGACGGCGAGGCGCGCGTCCTCGCCGACGCCGCGGCGGATTGGGGCATGGATGTTCTGGTCGAAGTGCACGACCGGAGGGAGCTCGACCGCGCGGTCCGGCTCGGGGCTTCACTCATCGGCATAAATAACCGTAATCTCAAAACTTTGCAGGTCGATCTTTCGGTAACCGAGAAGCTCGCTGCAGCGCTCCCGCCGGGAACGCTGGGGGTGAGCGAGAGCGGGCTCGAGCACCCTTCCGACCTCGCGCGCATGGCGCGTGCCGGCGCGCGCTGCTTCCTCATCGGCGAATCCCTGATGCGGCAAAGCGATGTCGAGGCGGCGACCCGGGCGCTGCTGGCGCCAGCCGAGGCGCGGGCGTGAGCCGCCTCAGCCATTTCGACGAGAAGGGCGACGCGGCGATGGTCGACGTCTCGGCCAAGCCCGAGACCGAGCGCATCGCCATCGCCGGCGGCAGCGTCGTCATGCAAAAGGCGACGCTCGACCTGATCATGGCCGGCGGCGTCAAGAAAGGCGACGTCCTGTCGGTGGCGCGGCTCGCCGGCATCATGGGCGCCAAGCGGACACCTGACCTCATCCCGCTCTGCCATCCCTTGGCGCTGAGCTCGGTCGCGGTCGAGCTCAGCTGCGTGCCCGAGCGTCATGCCGTCGACATCACCGCCACCTGCAAGGTGACGGCGCGCACCGGGGTCGAGATGGAGGCGCTCACCGCCGTTGCCGTGGCCGCGCTCACGGTCTACGACATGTGCAAAGCCGTCGACCGCAGCATGCGCATCGAAGGCATCCGCCTGCTGCGCAAAGCTGGAGGCAAATCAGGCGTTTACGAGGCGCCGCAATGATTTCAGTCGAGGAAGCGCGGCGGCGCCTGCTGGCGCCGCTGAAGCCCTTGGGGATCGAGCAGGTGGCGCTCAGCGACGCGGCCGGGCGCGTGCTCGCCGAGCCGGTCGCGGCGCGGCGCACCCAGCCGCCCTGGCCGGTCTCGGCGATGGATGGCTATGCCGTGCGTGCTGCCGATGTCGCGCGCGTGCCCGTGCGCCTCAGCGTCGTCGGCAGCGTGCCGGCGGGCCAGGCCTTTGCCGGCACGGTCGGGCGCGGCGAAGCCGTGCGCATCTTCACCGGCGCGCCCGTGCCTGAGGGCGCGGACAGCATCGTCATCCAGGAGGATACCGAGCGGCAGGGCGAGATGGTGGAGGTGCGCGAAGCGGCGCCTCTTGGCCAGCATGTGCGTCCTGCCGGGCTCGATTTCCGCGAAGGCGAGATCGGTCTTTCGCCGGGCCGCCGCCTCAATGCCAGGGAGATCGGCCTCGCCGCCGCGATGAACCGTCCCTGGCTCATGGTTTATCGCCGGCCGCGCATCGCCATCCTGCCGACGGGGGATGAGGTGGTGATGCCGGGCGATCCGGTCGGGCCCAATCAAATCGTCAGCTCCAACGGCCTGGCGCTGGCGGCGCTGGTGACCGAGCTGGGCGGCCTCCCCCTCCACCTCCCGATCGCGCCCGACAAGGCCGACGCGCTGCAGCGCATCGCCGAAGCGGCGACCGGCGCCGATTTCCTGGTCACCACCGGCGGCGCTTCGGTCGGCGAGCATGATCTGGTGCGCGATGCGCTCGGCGCGGCCGGGCTCACTCTCGATTTCTGGAAAATCGCCATGCGGCCGGGCAAGCCGCTTATGGTAGGACGCTACCGCGAGACGCCGATGATGGGCCTCCCCGGCAACCCGGTCTCGAGCCTGGTCTGCGGCCTGCTCTTCCTGAAGCCCGCGCTCGAGCGCCTCACCGGGCTCAGCACCGCCGAGCCGGCGCCGCTGCGCGCACGCCTCGCCGTGGCCCTGCCGCAAAATGACCGCCGGCAGGACTATCTCCGCGCGACGCTCGCCCGCGCCGCCGACGGCACCCTCGAGGCCCGCCCCTTCGCCAAGCAGGACAGCTCGATGATGTCGTTGCTGGCGCGCTCGGACTGCCTGGTGGTGCGGGCGCCGCACGCGCCAGCGGCCGCCCCGGGCGACATGGTCGAGATCGTGCCGCTTGCGCCCGACTCGGTTTTCGCCTGAACGTTGTGCGGTTATCCACACGGAATGCTTGACGCCGCTTCGGAACCAAACTAGAACACGGTCTAGGGTTTTGGTTTTGTTCTGTCATAGCGCCGCGGGGCCAGCCATGCTGACACGCAAGCAATACGAGTTGCTGATTTTCATCAATCGGAGGCTCTCGGAAAGCGGCGTCTCGCCGTCCTTCGAGGAGATGAAGGAGGCGCTGGGCCTCAAGTCGAAATCCGGCATCCATCGGCTGATCAGCGGGCTCGAGGAGCGCGGCTTCATCCGCCGGCTGCCGCATCGTGCCCGCGCGCTGGAGGTGGTGCGGCTGCCGGAGGATACGGCCTATGCGGCGCAGCGCAGCCGCGCCGGCGAGCGCGCCCGCTTCTCCCCCACTGTCATCCGCGGCGATTTCAAAGCGGCGCTGCCGAGCGCGGCAACCAGCGATGCCGGCGAAGCAACGCAGCTGCCCCTGCTCGGCCGCATCGCCGCCGGCACGCCGATCGAGGCGCTGCGCGATCCCACGACCACCATCGGCGTGCCCCAAAGCTTCATCGGCAAAGGCGAGCACTACGCGCTCGAAGTCGCCGGCGACAGCATGATCGATGCCGGCATCCTCGATGGCGACACCGTGCTCATTCAGCGCTGCGACTCCGCCGAGAACGGGCAGATCGTCGTCGCCATCATCGACGACAACGAAGTCACCTTGAAGCGGCTGCGCCGGCGCGGCGATTCGATCGCGCTCGAGCCCGCCAACAAGGACTACGAAACCCGCATCTTCGGCCCCGACCGCGTCAAGGTGCAGGGCAAGCTGATCGGGCTGTTGCGGCGATATTGAAACGCGAGCACGTAGTGCTCGTCGTTGGCGGCGTCAGCGGTTGCGCAGCAACCGCGAGAGCCGCACAGAGCGGACTAGGTCCAATCGACATTTAGGATTCCCGCGCGGCGGAATGTGTGATTCATGGAGCTCCAGATTCGCCGATCTGGAGTTTCCACGATGGTCAAACGGTACGAACTTTCCGATGCGCAATGGGAGCGGATCGCGCCGCTGTT
>DATJLU010000141.1:0-8661 GCA_035509275.1 Allostellaceae bacterium
CGTGATGTCATCGAACTGTCGCGATTCCGACATGGGCGGTTCATAGGGCGGAGAGTATCAGCGCTGCATCAGCAGATCGTGACCCCTGTGAGCAGCACCATCGCCCAAGGCGTCGCGATCCCAGCGGCGCGTCCTCTTCCGCGCGGCATGCCCAGACTTCGGCTGGCGGCCTATGGGCTGCTGGCGCCGTCGGCGGTGTTCCTGCTGGCGTTCACCTATTGGCCCGTGCTGCAGGTGCTGGCGGGATCGCTGGTGGTGCATACGTTTGGTGGCGTCGCGCATTGGGGGATCGGCAACTACGCGCGGCTGTTCGCCGATCCGCTGTTCGCGCATGCGGTGGAGAACAACGTCGTCTACGCGATAGGCACGATCGTGCCGAGCCTGGTGCTCGCGATGGCCTTCGCGCTGGGGTTGCGCGAAAGCACGCGGCTGAGTTCGCTGCTGCGCACGCTGCTGGTGCTGCCACTGCTGATTCCGCTGGTGGCTGCTGCGTCGCTGTTCGTGTTCATTTTCCTGCCGGGCGCGGGATTGTTGGATTACTACCTGGCGCGGTTCGGGTTCGCCGGCACAAATTGGCTGGGGGATCCATCGTTGGCGCTGGGCTCGATCATTGCAATCACGGTGTGGAAGAACACCGGCTATTACATGCTGTTTTTCCTCGCGGGTCTTGCCGGCGTGCCGCAAGAGCTGCTTGATGCCGCCAAGATCGACGGCGCCGGTCCGTGGCGGCGGTTGCGCAGCATCACCTTGCCGATGCTGGGGCCGACCTTCGCGTTCGTCGTGCCGGTGGCCCTCCTCAACGCGCTGACCCAGGTCGATCATATCGTGACCTTGACCCTGGGCGGCCCTTCCGACGCCACCAGTTTGCTGCTCTACTACATCTATCAGCAGGCGGCGCAGAATTACGATTTCGGCCTTGCCGCCGCGGCAACCGTGGTCAGCGTCGCCGTGCTGCTCGCGGTGTCGCTGATCTCCTTCCGCCTGCTCGAGCGCGGGACCCATTATGAGAGCTGATGGCCGCCTGCTGAGCCTGCTCGCGGTCAGCGCGGCGGCCCTGCTCTGGGCGGTGCCCTTCGCCTGGATGGCCGTGGCGTCGCTGCGCCCGGGCATTCCCGCCGATATCGCCTCTTTGACGCCGGCGGGTCCCTTCGGCCTCGGCAATTTCGTCGAGGCGTGGAAAAGCGGCAGCTTCCCGCTCTGGTATCTCAACACGCTGATCATGTGCGGTGGCATCCTGCTGGTTCAGCTGGTGACGATCAGCATGGCCGGATACGCCTTTGCCCGGCTCCGCTTTCCCGGCCGCGACCTGCTGTTCTCGGCCTTCCTGCTGCAGTTGCTGCTGATCCCTCCGCTGCTCATCGTGCCCAACCTCGCGACGCTGGTGTCGTTGCACCTCTACGACACGCTGCTCGGCATCATGGCGCCCTATTTCGCTTCGGCCTTCGGCGTCTTTCTCATGCGCCAGACCTTCCGGGCGATCCCGCGCGACTATGAAGAGGCCGCCATGCTCGACGGCGCTTCGATCGCGGCGCTGATCCGGCACGTGCTGCTGCCGCTGGCGCGGCCGGGCCTCGTCGCCTTCGCCATCGTGTCGCTGACCGCGCATTGGAACGAGTTTCTCTGGCCGCTGATGGCGGTCTCTTCGCCGAAGAACCAGGTGCTGACCGTCGGTCTCGCCTCGTTCGCGTCCGGCGCCGAGGCGGGTTCCGCCTGGGGCATCGTCGCCGCCGGCACCTTTCTCGTCGCCGCGCCGCTGCTGATCCTGTTCCTGATCTTCCAGCGGCGCTTCGTCTCTTCTTTCGTCCTCTCCGGCATCAAGTGAAAGGGGGAACCATGGATAGGATCACCAGGCGCAGCGCGCTCGGCGCAGCGATCGCCATTCCCGCGGCGGCGGCTCTCGCCGGCGTCGCGAAAGCGGCCGAGCGGACCGAGATCGAGATGTTCTTTCCCGTGCCCGTGCAGGGCATGCTCGCCAACAAGATGAAAGAGCTGATTGACCGCTTCAACGGCGCGCAGGCCGGGGTGACGGTGACCCCGGTTTATACCGGCAGCTATGACGACACCAATTTGAAGACGCGCGCCGCGATCAAGGCGGGCAAGCCGCCGGGCGCGGTCATCATGTCGGCCAATTTCGTGCGCGAATATGTGATCAACGGCGATGTCGATCCGTTCGACCCGATCATCGAGAAGGAAGGCAAGACGCCGGCGGCGTATTTCGACGCGTTTTGGCCTGCCTTGAAGCCCAACGCCGTGATCGACGGCAAGATCTACGGCATCCCCTTCCAGAACTCGACGCCGCTGCTCTATTACGGCGTCGACGCGTTTAGAGATGCCGGCCTCGATCCCGACAAGCCGCCGGCGACCTGGATCGAATGGGTCGCGGCGGCGAAGGCGCTGACCAAGCCGTCAGGCCAGCGCTGGGGCCTGATGTTCCCGGGCACCTATGATTATTGCGGCTGGATCACCAGCGGTCTGGTGATGGCCAATGGCGGCCAGTACTTCAACCATGATTACGGCGGCGAAGTGTTCTACGACGCGCCGAGCGCGCTCGGCGCGCTGAGGCTGCTCGACATCATGGTGAACCAGGCCAAGGTGATTCCGCCCGGCGTTTCCGACGCCAATGGCTGCACCAGCGCCTTCTTCGCCGGGCGCACCGGCATGATGATCCTGTCGACGGGCTCGCTGAGCTTCGTGCGCGGCAACATGAAGAAGCCGTACCGCGTCGCGTTCCTACCGAAGAGCATGCGCAACGCCGCGCCGATCGGCGGCGCCTCGCTCATCCTGCCCAAAGGCAACACGCCGGAGCGGCAGGCCGCCGCCTGGACGCTCATCAACTGGCTGACGAGCCCGGAGATCGCCGGCGAATGGAGCCGCTTCACCGGCTACTTCGCGCCGCGCAAGGCGGCGTACGATTTGCCCGAGATGAAGAAATATCTCGACCAATATCCCGACGCCAAGGTCGCGCTCGATCAGCTGCGCTATGCCGTGCCGTGGTTCGACACCTACAACACCGTCGCGGTGCGCAAAGCGATGGAGGACCAGGTGCAGGCCCTCCTCTCCGGCAAGGTCAAGCCCGAGGATGCCATTGTCGCCGCACAGAAGAACGCCAACGAGCTGCTGCGCCCCTATGTCGAGCAGACCGCCCTGAAGCCGCTGGTCTAGGGCTGCTGATAGCGACGCCACCTCTCTATCGCCCCTCCCCCTTGAGGGGGAGGGAGGGGTGGGGGGTGCCGCGGGCTCCGAAGCTTGCCGTGATCGCCACGACCTTGTGTTGCTGAGTCTTGGCGCGCTCCGCGCGTAACCCCCCTCCCAACCTTCCCCCTCAAGGGGGGAGGGGCGTGCTCCCTCACCGCAACCCGACGCTGCGCGGGTCGTTGAAGCTGGCGACGCCGGTGCCGCGATAGAGGATCTGCGCGTTCCGCTCGGTGATCCGCCGATGCAGCTCGAGCATGGCGGGATCGAGATCGGCCGCTGGCGCCGGCTCCGGGTCGAAATGGCCGAAGCGGTCCATGCCGCGCACCAAGGTCGCGCTGTCCCGCCCGGCGATCTGGCGCACCGCGGTCGGGACATAGCGAATGGCGAAGCCGATGCGGCGATCTTCCGACAGGTTCGGCGGCGAGCCATGCACGAGGCGGACATGGTGCAGCGACATCTCGCCGGGTTCGAGCGCGATGGTCACCGCCTCGCGCTCGTCGACATCGACCGCGATCTCCTGGCCGCGGGTCAGCAGATTGTGCTTGGCAAAGGTGTCGCGATGCGCGATCTGGTCGAGCTTGTGGCTCCCGGGGATCACGCGCATGGCGCCATTGGCCTCGCTCGCCGGGGTGAATGCGACCCAAGCCGAGACCACATCGGGCCGATCGAGGCCCCAATATGTGGAATCCTGGTGCCAGGAGACGAAGGCTGGGCTCTCGCGCTCCTTGATGAAGAAATTGCTCGACCAGCACAGGAGATCGCCGCCATAGAGGTCCTCGACGGCGTCGAGGATCCGCGGTTGCCGCACCAGCTCGGCGAGCCAGGTGAAGAGCAGATGCGATTTGTGGCGGAAGCTGCCTTTGAGCGGCCCGCCGGTCTCGCGCTCGAAGCGCTCGAGCCGCGCGCGCAGCGCAACCGCGTCCGCTTTGCTCATGACCCTGATCGGGTGGATGAAGCCCTGGTCGCGATACTGCTCGATCTCTGACGGGCTCAGCAGCTTCGGCATGGCGTTTCTCCCTGGCACCATGAAAGCGCGTCTCCCGGCCGATCTCAACCCCGCACGACGCGCCGCTTCTCGGGCTTCCCCGTGGCTGTCATACTGCGCCGAAACGAGTCCGGGAGGAACCGATGCCGATCCCCGTTACCAAGCCGTCGCGCGCGGCGATGATGAAATGCGTTGCGCGCTTCCGCGACCTCTACCGCGCCGATAACAGCCTGCCCGATTGCCAGGTGCCGGGCTATGAGCGCACCCTCGTCAACGTCATCGGCTTCGCGGCGCCCCAGGCGGCGGCGGACGTCAAGGCCTATTCACCGGTGGGCGACAAGGCGAAGCCCTTCATCAGCCATCTGCAGGCCGGCTTCGGCATCGCCTTCGTCGAGGCCGAGCCCGGCAAGGGCGTGATGATGCACAACCACGATACCAACGAGACCTTCATGCCGATGGAAGGCGCCTGGCGCATCACCTGGGAAGGCGATCAGGGCGATGAGTCCGTCGATCTCGGCCGCCTCGACACGATCTCGGTGCCGCCGCACATGCAGCGGCAATTCCACTGTCTTAGCGCGCCACCCGGCCAGAAAGGTGTGCTGCTCGTCGTCATCGGCGGCGACCACCCCGCCGCCGAATTCTCCCCCGAAGCCGAAGCCCTCCTGACCGCGCGCGGCCTGATGCCTCAAGGCGAACGCGCGTAGCGCGTTCGTCCTTGGCGGCGGCAGCGATTGCGCAGCAATCGCGAGAGCCGCACCGTTCGGGCTAGCCTCGCAAGATGTCGCACATCCTAGCCGACCGCGCCCCTCAACGGCGCCGGCTCGTCGGCGGGATTGAGTTCGAGAAGGTGGTCACGGGACCGATCGGGCCGGTGGTGAAAGGTCCGATCGGGCCCGTCGTAAACGGACCGATCTGGCCGGTCGTGAATCTCGTGACCGGCTGTCCAGGCCGCATCGCCATCGGCGCCAATATCCTGCACCGGTTGATACTGTCGTCGACAACAACCCTCCCATCCGGGAGGAAGCGGCAGACCTGCGCATGCGCCGACAGCGGCATGACACTGCCTGCCAGCAGCATGCCGCCGACGGCTTGGGCGAACCTCGGGCGGGGGAGGACGCGAAGCGCCGATCTCATGGGGATGAGATGGTGCGACGCGTGCTCCGTGAAAAGCTCGGTCGTGCGGCCCACAGACACCCGGCGCGAAGCAAGTGGGCGAGGAGACCGCAGCTTCGACAGCGGCGCACCCTCTCCGCGGCCCCGGTCATGCCGCCTTGGATGCGACGGAGGTCGGTTCAGTCGGCTGTGTAGGGTGGGTGAGCGCGGCCATGCCATTTATCCAGCAATTCAGAACCTGCGCGGCGAGCTCCTGAATTCTCGCAGATCGCGGGGCAACGCCCACCGGGGCTTCGGCTAGCGCCTTGACGGTGAGCATCAGCTCCTGGTACGGCTTCAGGCGACCCTCAATTCGCTGCTTGCGTATGTCCGATGGTGGCGCTGCGGCATACGCTTCGCGGAGCAGCAGGTAGGCGGGTATCTCGCTGAGCATCGCCGTCAGCACGGCCTCGTAGCGGCGCGACTTGTCGTCGACGAGCCGTGCCAGTGCTTGACGGCCGCTCTCGACGGCGAGGAACGCCATGTAGATAGTGCTCCGCAGCGCTGCCCTGTAGACGCCTTCGTTTTCCGAGGCGGGAAGACGAGACAAATTGTCGAGCAACGCTTTGAAGTAGACATAGAACTCAGTCACCCAAGTGACTACAGCTCCGTCCAAAATCTCGAGATCTCTTGAGTTGTTGTGAAAGATGACAACGTAGTCCTGAGTCGAATGGTTCGGCCTGATCCGCTCGCCTTCATGTTTGTAGCTGTCGACGAGGTGCGGAATGAAATCGACGACCGCAAAGATGCGGCACAGCGTAACAATCTCCGAGGCGAAGATGTCCGCCGCGCCGAATCTGAGATTGGCGCATTGGAAGGCCCAGGCGCAAACGCCGAACACGCCGGCGACGACCGCGGCAACAGTACCAGAGTCCAAAGACGGGTGAACCGTGACGAAGACCACGAGCAATCCGATTGCGGCGCACGCGATCACAAAGAGATCGCGGCAATGTGGCGACGTCACGAAGCGACTCAGATCGGTTGTCCACTTGACGGGGGCTCCCAACCGGTCGGGCCCTGTCGTATCGATTGCAGCCATGGCCCCCTCCGTTGCCGAAAGGTGCTCTTTCGATACGCACATCTGGAAATTGAAGCCGAAACAGTCGCACAATTACGACGGATTTACAAGTAAGAGGTGTGTCTGCCGTCGATCGCAAGCGGCGCTGGCGGATCCGACGGATGGCGATGTTCGCGCGTGGTGCAGCTCCGCGAGCAAGCCTCACACGTCGAGATTCGCCACCTCGAGCGCGTTCTGCTGGATGAAGTCGCGGCGCGGCTCGACCAAATCGCCCATCAGCGTCGAGAAGGTCTCTTCGGCGAGATCGGCATGCGGCACCTTGACCTGGAGCAGCGTGCGCACGTCGGGATTGAGCGTGGTTTCCCAGAGCTGCTCCGGGTTCATCTCGCCGAGGCCTTTGTAGCGCTGGATCTCGCCCTTCTTGGGCCCGAGCTCCATCACCGCCTCGACCAGATCGGAAGGTCCGGTGACGGTGGTTTCCTTCTCCTTGGCGATGAGCTTGCCGGGCTTGGAATAGACCTCCTGCAGCTCCTCCGTGCGCTCGTCGAGCCGGCGCGCCTCGGCGCTTTTCAGCAGCGCCACGTCGAGGACGCGGCGCTCGGTGACGCCGTGCCGCGTCCGCGCCAGCACGAAGCCTTCCTTCGCCACCACCGCGCCGCTCCAGCCGCGCTCCGTCGCGGGCGCCAGCTGGTCGAGCCGGGTTGCGAGATAGCGCACCGCGCCTTCCGCCGCCGCCTTGTCGTCGAGCAGCGCCGGATCGAGCAGCCCGGCGATCGCCGCCTGCTCCACCACCTCGCGCGAGCCGACCTTGCGCAGCAGCGGCTGCAGCAGATTGCGCGCCTGCCGTGCGCGCTCGACCAGCTCGCGCAGATCATTGGCCGAGCGCTGCACGCCGTCATGCTGGCGGAACACCGCATCGCGCAGCCCGGCGGAGATGCAATACTCCTCGAGCGCGCCGTCGTTCTTGAGATAGACCGATTTGCCCGAGCCGCGCTTCACCTGATAGAGCGGCGGCTGGGCGATGTAGAGATAGCCCTTCTCGATCAGCTGCGGCATCTGGCGGAAGAAGAAGGTGAGGAGAAGCGTGCGGATATGGCTGCCGTCGACATCGGCGTCGGTCATGATGATGATGCGGTGATAGCGCGCCTTTTCGACATCGAACTCCTCGGCGCCGATGCCGGTGCCGAGCGCGGCGATGAGTGTGCCGATCTCGGCCGAGCTCAGCATCTTGTCGAAGCGCGCGCGCTCGACGTTGAGGATCTTGCCCTTGAGCGGCAGGATCGCCTGGAAGCGGCGGTCGCGGCCCTGTTTGGCCGAGCCGCCGGCGCTGTCGCCCTCGACGATAAACAGTTCGCTCTTGGATGGGTCGCGCTCCTGGCAGTCGGCGAGCTTTCCCGGCAGGCTCGCGATGTCGAGCGCGCCCTTGCGCCGCGTCAGCTCGCGCGCCTTGCGCGCCGCCTCGCGCGCGGCCGCCGCCTCGACCACCTTGGCGACGATGCGCTTGGCGTCGGCCGGATGCTCCTCGAGCCATTGCTGCAGCCCGTCGGCGACGAGCCCCTCGACCACCGGCCGCACCTCGCTCGAGACGAGCTTGTCCTTCGTCTGCGACGAGAATTTCGGATCGGGCACTTTGAGCGACAGGATCGACGACAATCCCTCGCGCATGTCCTCGCCGGTAAGCTGCACCTTCTCCTTCTTCGCGGTCCCGCTTTCGTTGGCGTACTGGTTGATGGTGCGGGTCAAGGCCGCGCGGAACCCGGCCAGGTGCGTGCCGCCGTCGCGCTGCGGGATGTTGTTGGTGAAGCACAGCATCGTCTCGTGATAGGAGTCGGTCCACTCCATCGCGACCTCGACCGTGATGCCGTCGCGCGCCGACGAGATCGCGATGGGCGGCTCGTGCAGCGCCTGCTTCGAATGGTCGAGATATTTGACGAAGGCGACAAGCCCGCCCTCGTAATGCAGCACCACGTGCTTCGGCTCGACGCCGCGCGCGTCGTTCAGTTCGAGCGTCACGCCGGAATTGAGAAAGGCGAGCTCGCGCAAGCGATGCTCAAGCGTCGCGTAGTCGAATTCGAGCTTCGTAAAGGTCTTGGGACTCGGCCAGAAGGTCACCTCGGTGCCGGTGCGATCGCCGGCATCGCCGACGACCGCGAGCGGCGCCTCCGGGTCGCCGTCCTTGAAGCGCATGAACTGCTCTTTGCCGTCGCGCCAGATGCGCAGCTCCAAGGTCGCGGAGAGCGCGTTCACCACCGACACGCCGACGCCATGGAGACCGCCCGAGACTTTATAGGAATTCTGGTCGAATTTTCCG
>DATJLU010000142.1:0-35437 GCA_035509275.1 Allostellaceae bacterium
GCGCCACCGGGCAAAACGAAAGCCGCCGCCGTGGGGGACGGCGGCGGCTTGTCGGAGGGGTGCGGCTCTCGCGGTTGCTGACGCAACCGCTGCCACCGCCGCGGACGACCTCGCGAGGCGAGGTCGCCGCGAGCTAGAAGCTCGAGGAGCCGCCGGAGCCTGAGCCGCCCCAGCTGGGCGGTTTCGGGGGCGTCGGCGTGGACGGGCTCTCGGCCGGCTTGGGCGGCGTGTGTGCGCTGCCATGCGTCATCGACGGTGTATGCGTGGGCGAGGGCGGCGCTGGCGGCTTGGGCGGAGGCGGCGGGGTGGGGCGGGGCGGCGGTGCCGACATCGCCGGCTTGGGCGGCGGCGGGGCGGCCGGCTTCGGCGCGGGCGGCATCGGCGCCGGTGTCGCCATCGGCGTCGCCGGACGCGGCGCTGCCATCTTCGGCGCCGCCTTCTTCGCGGCTTTCTTGCGGGCAACCTTCTTGCGCGGCGCGGCCTTCTTTGCTGCTTTGCGCTTGCCGGCTTTTTTCGCCTTCTTGGCGCTGGCGCGCGCTGCTGCGCCGCGCCGTTTCGCCATCTTCTTCGCCTTCTTCGCCGGTCGCTTCCCCTTCTTGCGTCCGGTCCGCTTGGCTTTCGATTTCGATCCCGTGCGGGCCATCACTCCCCCCATGGTGTGAGGTGAATTCGTTGATCGACGCTAGCATGCAAGATATACACGGCTTCGTAAAGGCAGTAGCGACGGAAAGCGCCCTAGAATACCGAGATTCCCACGAAAATTCGCGCTGAGCGTAGCCTGGAGGGAAGCTCTGCCGCGTCATGCACGTGAGCGAAACCGCAGTAGCACGTGCGCTCGCGTCGCGTGGCACTACAGCAGGCCAGTGCAACCGCGCGACTCGCGGGAAGCCGGGTGCGCGGTGCTCGAGCGCGCCGCGGCGAGCGCTGCTTATCCCGCCTTGTCCTTGGCGCAGAGGTGCCCGGTCAGCAGCGCTTCGGCTTCGTTCGCGAGCCGCTCGTAATTGACGGCGGCGCGGCGCAGCGATTCCTGAGCCGAGGGCACGGCGAACTGGTCGGCGGTGGTGCGCAACTCCTCGGCCCGCAGGCGCCAGCGCGCGACCTGACGTTGCGCCGTGCGATCGACACGCGGCTCCTGCGGCTGCGCTTCGACTTGCCGCCGCCCCTCGTCGAGCGCTTGGGCGAGGAGACGCTGATAGTGTTCGGCCTTGACCCCTTGCACGGGTTCGCCCGCATCCTCGTCGCGCTCGATCTTCTCGGCGATCTGCGCGACGGCGAGCGCATAAGCGGCAAGGCGGCGCTTGGTGGCGAGGTTGAGCGCGGCGTTGGCAGCCTTGCGAAACAGCCGCGATTGTTCGCGCAATTCGACCGGTGTCGGCAGCATGGCACCCCTCCCGGTCCATGCGGATGTCGGGGCGCGCCGCCCCTTCATCCGGCGAGCGTCGAGCGGCGAATGATGCCGCAGAACCAATCCTATACCCGGACGCAGGAGGGATGAAAGACATCCGCGATCGCGACGGTGCAGGGCCGGTTCGCGGCGGCAAGGCACGAGCGCCGTTGGTGGGCGCCTCGGGACGAAAGGCTGCGGTCAGAAGGGCGTATGCAGCTCGACGCCGAACCAGTGATGGTGCAGGAAGTCCTGGTCCTTGTTGATCGCGGGCGGTATCCCCGACGGGGTCTTCCCCAGGGTTGGCGCCAGCGACGAGCCGCTGGTGGCGGGTGCATCGCTGGGCGGCGACGACAGGGAAATCGCCGGTAGCGTCGGCTGGGTTTCGTCCGCGGGAGCCGGCGGCGGCGCGATTCCGGAAAGGTCGAGATGCAGCTTCGGAAGCGGCGCCGGCGCCAGGGCCAGCGACACGTCCATCCGACCCCTGTCAAACGTGCATCGGGCGATGATCGGGACCCAGTCATCGCCATAGCGCGCCCGCCCCGCAACCGAAACCTCGGTCTCGGCGCGGTCCCCGTTTGGCGCCCGCGTCACCCGGGGCTCTGCTGCCGCGTCCCAGCGAAGCGGATGCCGTGCCGAGACGGCCTGCTTCTCGGCCTCGTCACGGCAGGCCGAGACGAGCGAAGCGATGCGCGGGATCGATGTCCGGGTCTCGACCGTGCTCGTGGTCGGCGATTGCTGCGCGGCGAGGGTTCCGCTGGCCAAAAAGAGGGCGGTCCCCGCCAACCAGGGCGAAACGGTAGCGCAAAACCGTAACAAATAGCCCATAAGTAACGATACGACTCCGTGAGCCCATAGCCAAGAGGAAGAGCATGTGCGGGGTGCTGCGCCAGCCCTATGCTGCGCAGCCGTTGCCGGCTTATCCAGCGGAAGAGCTCTGCCGATGACGCGACTGCATTGCGTGGCCCGGATCATCACTGGTGCGGTTGCCGGCTGCGCGCTGGCGCAATGCTCGCCGATGACACGCGAATTCCAGGACGCTTATCATACCTGCCGGCAGGTGCAGCCCGGGATGACGCTGGCAGAGGTGAAGCAACGCTGCAGCATCATGCGCCGCTACGCTCGGATCGATGTCGACGCCGCGCTGGGCGCCGTCAGCACGAGGCAGACCGCCGCCGGACCGGTGACGCGCTACTTATACCGGTACGATCCGCCTTACATCATCGCGGATGTCTCCATCTACGTCGACGCCCGCGGGGTCGTCACTTCGGTGCAGGAGTGATGGAGCTCGGTTCGCGATGCAGGCGACGCGCCCAGCTCAGCGATCGCAGATCGTCGGAAGCGTGAAATTGACTCTGATCTAGTTATTTCCGATCTCTTCTTCCATCGCGTACCCGGTCAGCGCGATGATCGGGAGGCCACGGCTACGCCGACAGCGAAGGATTGCCGTGCGGCATCCGCGCTTGGGTCGCGTCAAGCTCGCGTTCGAGTGATTCGATGCGCCGTTCGCGCTGTCGCGCCTCATGCCGCCAATGCCGACCGCCGACCCACGCGACGAGCCCGCCCATAAGGAGCCCCAACACCAATGGGAGCAGCGCTACCAAGAAGAGCGGCACTTCGAGCGTGCGGAAAGGCAGGGTCAACGGAACGCGCTCGCCATTGTTGACCGCGAATAGCGCGGCCGCGAGCGCGACCGCCACCGTCATCAGCCAGTAAACCAGTCTCACCGCAGTAATCCTCGAATATAGGGCGTCAGCATGCCCTCTGCTGTCGCGCCCGCCGTGATGTTGCTGCGAGAAGCCTCTCAGACCCATCCGCGTGCTGCCATCGGGAGTTCCATCGAGAATGGCAACCGAAAGCCCTTAGTAAATCATGGGTACCTGTATATCGCGTCGAAGAGGCGGCGGAGCCAGCGCGGATGACATCTTACGCGAGATGAAGATCAAGCTGACTGATCGATCTCGATTATCCAACGACGGATGGTCTGGCGATGTCGGCTGAGCCACATAGCGGCTGTCTGCAGTTCGCTGTGACCCCCGCTTCGCGCGTTGCCGAACCGGCTGACAATCGGTGCCAAAGCGATCGGCACGCTACAGCTACCATCGCCAAAAGGCGAGGGTCAGCACTCATTCGTCAGTAGCTATTGCCCCGATCTCAATGGTGAGCCCGGCGGGGCTCGAACCCGCGACCCCTTGATTAAAAGTCAAGTGCTCTACCGGCTGAGCTACGGGCTCGGGGATGGCGCGGACAATAGGCGCGATGCGGAAGAGGGTCAACCGCAGGGCCGAAGGTGGCGCCGGTTACGGCGACACTGTGTAACGCGACGTCGCCGCACCGCACATAACCGCACATAAGCGGGCATGGCGCTTCATCCGGCGATACAGAGCGACATCGGCGCCGCACAGTATCGTTGTGGTATCGCCAAGAAAATCGCCGCCAACAGTCTTGAATTCCAGGCAAATCATAATCCCCGCGGGCGATCTCCAAAGGAGAGAAGCGCGTCCGAAAGGGTTACAAGAATTTACACAAAGTCATTCTCGGGTCATCACGGGGTTACACGGAGGGACTATCTTGCTTGACAGGCAACAGATCAGACCATTGAGGGAACAACATCGAGGGAACGACCGATGGATCATTTCAGCGGCCTGCTCGAGCAAGAGATACCCCGGTTGCGGCGCTATGCGCGTGCACTGACGCGCGATGCGACGCGCGCCGATGATCTCGTCCAAAGCTGCCTGGTGCGCGCGATCGCCAAGTCGCATCTCTGGCAGCCCGGCACGGATCTGCGCGCCTGGCTCTTCACCATTCTGCACAATCAGCACGTCAACGATGTCCGCCGTGCGGTGCGCGAGGGCATCAACATCCCGGTCGAGGATGTGGCGCCGGTGCTGACCGTGCCGTCGACGCAGGGCGCCTCGCTGCAGCTGCGCGATCTCGACCGCGCCATGGCGCGGCTGCCGGAGGAGCAGCGCCAGGTGCTGCTGCTCGTCGGCCTCGAAGGCATGCGCTATGAGGAGGTGGCGACGGTGCTCGACGTGCCGGTGGGCACGGTGCGCTCGCGCCTCTCACGCGGCCGCGACATGCTGCGCTATCTCATGGATATGAAAGGCCGCGCGCCGCGCGCCGAGGGCGAGGCGGCGGAAACCGAACAGCCGGCGGCGGCTTAGAGGGTGGTCCGATCAGGTCGAGTCGCTTGCTGATTTCGGCGAAAGCGGGAGGCCACGATCATGCACCCCCGCTTTCGCGCAGGGCTGCCGAATAAGGTTCACCACGGAGGCACGGAGGACACGGAGAAGTAAGGGTTTGGCGCGCGCCATTCCTGCTTCTCCGTGATCTCCGTGTCTCTGCGGTAAATCTTTTCCCGGCCCACCGCGGCGGCAAACGCGATTGCCTCGGCTGTGCGGGTGGTTGGCCGGATAGGGATCTACGCTCAGAGCGAGCGCAGGCCTGGGGCGAGGGGGGCTGAGGCCGGGAGCGGGTTCAGCAGCTTCAGCGCCGAGAGGGCGAAGAGGTTGAGCATTGCCGAGAGCGACGGCGTCAGCTCCTTGCCGTCGAAGCCGAGACTGCTGATGAGCGTCGAAACGCCGGGCGTCGCGGCCGAGGCGGCGAGCGGCGCGGCGCTTGCGGCACTGGCTTGCTGCGCGGCCTCGTTGATGCGGCGGGTGAAATTGCCGTAGATCTCGGCGACGCTGAGCTTGCGGCCGCTGGCATCGTAGAAGACGCCGGGATTGGCGGCGGCGGCGGCGGGCAGCAGATCGGCCGCGGGCGTGCCGCCGGCGCTGCCGGCCGCTTTCAGGAACGCGATGGCGCCGTTGGCGCCGAGGAAATGCGCCATATAGAGATCGGCATTGTCCGCCGGCCGGCCCAGCGCCTGCTCGAGCGCGGCCTTGTTCTCGCGCGTGTATTCGCCGGCGAGGGCGGCGGAGAGCGCGGGATCCTTGCGCAGATCGAGAATGCGCTGGCGCGTCGCCGCATCGGCGACCACGGCGCGGCCATTGCCGTCGGTGGTGATCTGCTGCGCCAGCGCGCCGGCGCCGTATTTCGCGCCGTAATGCTGCACCAGGCCGAGCCAGGTGCTGTCGATGAACTGGAAGAGGCCGGTGGCGCTGCTGCCGCTCGCCTTGGCGTCGGCTTGGAAGCCGCTCTCCTGCTGCGCCTGCGCCATCAGCAGGCCGAAATCGACATCGGTCGCGCGCGCCGCCTGGCGGATGCTGTTGACGACACCGGGCGTGGCGCCGGGAGGGAGCAGCGGCAGCGGGTTGTTGGGCGCGGTCATAAGGCTCCGTCGCGATTGCGGCGCCTCGAGGCTATGCGCCAGTGGTTAAGGGCTGGTAAGGAGCGGCGCGGCCCCCCTGCGCCACCGCTGCAGGAAGACTGCTATGACATATGGATTCACCACGGAGACGGATTCACCACAGAGACACGGAGATCACGGAGAAGCGAAGACGGGCGCGCTTCGCGCGCCAAACGTGCAGTCTCCGTGTTCTCCGTGTCTCCGTGGTCAATCTTTTCCTGCGATCGCCCGGCGCGGCAAGGCACATCACAACTGAGCGGGGTGCTGCCCCCGGCGTTGCGCTTTCGGGCGAGAGGTTGAGCCTTTGGTGCGGGTGGGCGCGGCGGAGGCTCAACTCCGGCGCAAACGAAACGCCATTAGTATAGCCAAAATCGGTGGTCAGAAAAAATTAACCTTAACCGATGATTATCAAGTAATCGTTGGCCCGGTGTCCAATAAATGACACAGGCGCAAGCACATTACGACGCGGCCGGCGGCTTTTTTGCACGTAAGCGTTTTTTTGAGGACAGAAGATGAAGCAGAACCTGAACGAGGTGCGCCGCGCCCTCGATTCCTGTCGCGGTGCCTTCGGCATCATCATGGCATTCAGCCTCGCCATCAACCTGCTCACCCTCGCTTCGCCGCTCTACATGATGCAAGTCTTCGACCGTGTGCTGACGAGTCGAAGCGGCGACACGCTGGTGATGCTCACGCTCATCACCATGCTGGCCATCGGGGTCCTGGCGCTGATCGAGGCGATCCGCTCGCTGATGTTGACGCGGGTCGGCAACTGGCTCGACGATCGGCTGGGGCCGACGGTGTTTTCGGGCGCGCTCAAAGCCGCGCTGCGGGCCGATCCCGGGCGCGCGGCGCAGGGTCTGCGCGACCTCGCCACGTTGCGCAACTTCATCGCCGGGCCCACGGTCACGCCGCTGCTCGACGCGCCCTGGGCGCCGATCTTCATCATCGCCCTCTTCGTGCTGCATCCGGTTCTGGGGCTGGTCGGCGTGGCCGGCGCCGCCATGCTGTTCACCCTCGCCTACATCAACGAGGTGATGACGCGGCACCCCTTGGCCGAGGCCAACCGGGCGGCCAGCAAGACGCATCAGCGCGCCGAAGCGGCCTTGCGCAACGCCGAAGTCATCCGCGCCATGGGCATGGGCGAGGGCGTGCTGCGGCTGTGGCGGCACGAGAACAGCGGCACGCGCGAGGCCAATCGGGTCGCCCATGCGCGCGGCGCGACCATCATCGCGGCGTCGAAATTCGCGCGGCTCTTCGTGCAAACCGCGATTCTCGGCGCCGGCGCCTGGCTCGTCATCGAGCGTGAGGCGAGCCCCGGCGCAATGTTCGCCAGCATGTTCCTGCTCGGCCGCGCGCTGGCGCCGGTTGAAGGCGCGATCAGCACCTGGAAGTCGCTGGTGACGGCGCGCCTCGCGCGGCAGCGCCTCACCGACCTCGTCGACCAGCTGACGCTCGAAGCGCCGGGCATGGAGCTGCCGCGGCCGCAAGGCGAGCTGATCGTCGAGCGCATCGTCTTCGTGCCGCCGGGCGGCGACGAGCCGACCTTGCGCGGCATCTCCTTCGAGCTGATGCCGGGCGAGGTGCTCGGCATCATCGGCCCGTCGGCGGCGGGCAAGTCGACCTTGGCGCGTCTCATCGCCGGCACCTGGGTTCCGACCGCCGGCAAGGTGCGGCTCGACGGCGCCGATATCTCGGTGTGGCACGATTCACGCGGCTCGCACCATATCGGCTACCTGCCGCAGGACATCGAGCTCTTCGCCGGCAGCGTGCGCGACAACATCGCCCGTCTCGGCGACAGCAGCCCCGCCGCGATCATCGATGCGGCGACCCTGGTCGGCCTGCACGAGAACATCATGCGCCTGCCGCGCGGCTATGACAGCGAGATCGGCGAGGCCGGCCTGAAGCTTTCGGGCGGGCAGCGCCAGCGCATCGGCCTCGCCCGCGCGGTGTTCGGCCGGCCGCGCCTCGTCGTGCTCGACGAGCCCAATGCCAGCCTCGACCATGACGGCGAAGAGGCGCTGCATCGCTGCCTCGTCCGCCTCAAGGAGCTCGGCACGACGGTCGTCATGATCGCGCATCGGCCGAGCGTCCTCGGCCTCGCCGACAAGCTGCTGGTGCTGCGCAGCGGCTCGGTCGATGCCTATGGCAGCCGCGCCGAGGTGATCGCCAAGCTCAACGCCGGCGCCGGCCGGCGCGTCGCGGTGCCGATGCACAAGCCACCGGCGCCGACGCAACCACAGCCGCAGCGCGCCTGAGGGAGTAGAAGCCATGAGCCTGACCACGATTACGCTGCTTCCCGATCATCCGCCGCCGACCCCGATCGCCCGCATGCGCGAGCTGGTGCTGGCGGGCTCGGCGCTGATCGGCATCTTCGTCATCGGTGCCGGCACCTGGGCGGCCTTCGCGCCGCTCGAAAGCGCCGCCATCGCCCCGGGCACGGTGGTGTCCAATTCGCATCGCAAGACCGTGCAGCATCTCGAAAGCGGCATCATCCGCGACATCCTCGTCCATGACGGCGACACGGTGAAAGCGGGCCAGACCCTGATCCGGCTCGACGACACCAAAGCGCGCGCCGATCTGGCGGCGATCCGCGGCCAGCTCTGGGATGCCGAAGCGCGGGCGGCGCGGCTCACGGCGGAGCGCGACGGCGACAGCACGATCGCCTGGCCCGACGATCTCGTGGCGCAGAAGGACAATCCCACCGTGGCCGCGACGCTCGGCGGCCAGCAGCACATCTTCGATACCGAGGCCCAGCTCCAGCAGTCCAAGGTCGACGCGATCAACGAGCGCATCAAGGAGGTGCATGAGGAGATCGCCGGCCATCAGGCCGAGCTTGCGGCGCTGGAGACGCGCTCCTCGCTGCTGCAGCAGGAGATCGACAGCGTGAAGATGCTGGTCAGCCAGGGCTTGGAGCGCAAGCCGCATCTGCTCGGCCTGCTCCGCGATCTCGCCGATGTCGACGGCCAGCACGGCGACACCCTGGCGCGCATCGCCCAGGCGAAGCAGACCATCGCCGAGGCCGATGTCGAGATCATCGGCCTCCAGAACGACCGGCAGAAGGGGGTCGCGAGCGATCTGCGCGACACCGAGCAGAAGCTGCATGAGCTCCAGGAGCAGGAGATGGCGGCGGCCGACGTGCTGGCGCGCACCGACGTCAAGGCGCCGGAAGACGGCGTCATCACCGATCTGCGCGTCCACACCCCGGGCGGCGTCGTCAATGCCGGCGAACCGCTGCTCGATCTGGTGCCGGTGGACGATACGCTGGTGGTCGAGGCCGAGGTGCGGCCCGAGGATATCGACCGGGTGCATGAGGGGCTGAAGGCGCAGGTCCGCCTGCTGCCCTACCGGGAGCGGCGTACGCCGCCGCTCGATGCCACGGTGATCTATGTCTCGGCCGACCGGCTCATCGACAAGGAGACGAAGCGGCCCTACTACGCGGCGCGGCTGCGCGTCGATCCGAAGGAGCTGAAGGCGGCTGGCAACGAGATCAAGATGGTGCCGGGCATGCCAGGCGAGGCGATGATCGAGACCGGCAAGACGACGGTGGCGCTCTACACGCTGTCGCCGATCCTCGACAGCTTCCATCGCGCGTTCCGGGAGAAGTGAGGGAAGGGGCGGCCTGCAAGGGCGCCAGGGCGTGCACCTCGCGCGCCGCCCCAACCCCCCGCCTTTCCCGCGAAAGCGGGAAACCAGAGCCAAGGGCTCCGCTGACCGAGACTGAAGCTCCTGGATGCCCGCTTTCGCGGGCAAGGCGAAAAAAAGTGCGAGAGCGCGTGGCCAGATCGTATACCCGTTGGCGCTTGCGCGGGAATGACGGGATCGTTTGAATTTGCTTTAGTATCTCGTCGCCCCCGCGAAAGCGGGGGTCCATCTTTTCGGGAGCGATGGGGCGATCGTGACCAGCCGAGGCTTGTGTGGCCTGACCCTGGCGATGCTGCTGCTGGCGGCGCCGTGCCTGGCGGCGGGACAGCCGAGCGCGGCGCAGCAGGCGATGGTGAAGGCGTTCCGCGATCACGTCTTCGTCGCCTTGCCGGGCGACAAGCAGAAGATCGTGCTGAAATGGCAGTCGCCGGTCCGCTTCGGGCTGGTGAGCCGCGAGGGCGTGACCTCGCGCCTCTATTACGACACGCTGGCGCGGATCGAGGAGATGCGCGCGGCGAGCGGCGAGAATTTCGTCGTCTCCAGCGACCGGATCAATTTCCTCGTGCTGTTCTCGACCAACACCGCGGCGGACGTCAAAGCCTTTGGCCCGCAGATCGCGCCCTTCTTCGCCGACGGCATCGACTATCACGGCTATTTCGACGACTACCAGAAACGAGGGCTGACCTGCGCCGGCAAGATGCTGCTGGCGCCGACGCGGCGGATCATCGCCTATCTGCTCTTCGTCTCGGTGGCGGAGGATCGCAGCCTCGACGATGTCGAGGCCTGCGTTGCCCGCAATCTGGTGCGCGGCATGGGCATCCTCGAACAGCCCGCGGCCGAGGCGGCGGCGCCCGAGCGGCTCAAGGCGGGCGCGCTCAGCCGGCTCGACAAGCAGATGCTGGCCGTGCTCTACAACGATGCGATCAAGAGCGGCGAGAGCGCGAGCGCGGCGGAGAAGGCCATCCTGACGATACCGGTGCCGAATTAGAGCGCGGTCTTTTCAAGATTCACCACAGATCAGGATCACCACAGAGACGCAGAGGCACAGAGAAGCAAAGAATGGCGCGCAATGCGCGCCAAGCACCTAATCTCTGTATCTCCGTGTCTCTGTGGTGAATCCCCAATCCAATACGGCTCCTAACCCGCAGAGTGGGCTCGCCGCGGCGTCAGGGCGCGCTCCTCGACGCGGATGCGCCAGGCGAGGAGAGCGGCGTTGCAGAGCGAGAAGATCAGCGCGATGCGCCAGGCGCCGAACATCATCGGCAGCGCCGCGATCTCGACGACGACGACGGCATAATTGGGATGACGCATGAAGCGGTAGGGACCGCGGCGGACCAGCGGCGCGCCGGGAACGGTGATGATGCGCGTCGTCCACCACGGGCCGAGGCTCAGAATGCACCAGAGCCGCGCCGCCTGCATCAGCAGAAGGATGGCGAGCCACGGCCAGGAGAGGTGCGCATCGGCGGGCACGAAGAGGAAGAGCGACGCCAGCCATGCCGTATGCAGCACGATGAACAGCGGGTAGTGATGCGCGCCGATTTCGACGCCGCCGCGATCGATCAGCGCCTTGGTATTGCGGTGGGCGTGAAGCAGCTCGACGAGACGCAGCAGGACCACCGCGGCCAGAACGAGCCGCGCCGCGGTCACGACGCGTCGAGAAGCTGGAAGGCGGCGGTGAAACCGGGACCGAGCGCGGTCAGCATCATGCGGCCGCGCGCGCCGGCGCGCAGCACGCGGTCGAGAACGAAGAGCACGGTCACCGCCGACATGTTGCCGTAGTCGCGCAGCACCGTGCGGCCCTCGGCCAGCGCACCCTCGGGGAGGCGGAACGCCTCCTCGAGCGCGTTCAACACCTTGGCGCCGCCGGGATGGCAGATGAAGCGGTCGACATCGGCGAGGGTGAGACCGTGGCGCGCCAGAAAAGCGGTGGCGATGTCGCGCATGTCGCGCCGCACCAGGCGCGGAATGTCGCGCGAGAACACGGCCTTCAGCCCGTCTTCGGTCACATCCCAGCCCATGACGTCGAGCGAGTGCTCCCAGGTATGCTCGCCCGCCGCGCCGAGCGCGGGGCCTGCGCCGCCGCTCGAGACCACCGCCGCGGCGGCGCCGTCGCCGAAGAGGGCGGTGGCGACGATGTTGCTTTTGGACACGTCGCTTTTGCGGAAGGACAGGGCGCACAGCTCGACGACGAGCAGCAGCACCGTGCTGTCCGGTGTCGCGCGCGCGAGATCGGCGGCGCGGGCAAGCCCGATCACGCCGCCGGCGCAGCCGAGGCCGAAGAGCGGCAGGCGCTTCACGTCCGGGCGCAAGCCCAGGCGCCCGATCAGCACGGCATCGAGGCTGGGCGTCGAGACACCGGTGGTGGAAACCGCGACGACGGCGTCGATATCCTCGGGCCGAAGCCGCGCCCGCGCCAAAGCGTCGCGCCCCGCCTCTTCGAGGAGGCGCACGGCATTGTCGTGATAAAGGGCGGCCCGATCGGTCCAGCCATGTGACGATTCGTACCAATCGATCGGCACGCAGGAATAGCGCCGCTCGATACCCGCGTTCAGGAAAACGGGCATCAGCCGGTCGAGCTCGGGCGCCGCGCTGCCCGCGAACAAGCGGCGGGCGCGCTCGGCAACCTCCGCCTGGCCAAGGGCAAAGGGCGGGACGGCGGTTGCGAGCGACAATAAGCGGGGTGCGGGGATCACTGGCGAAGGGCTCCGAGCGTCGCTAGAGTGCATTTCATTAACAACCAATCGCGAATGAGCATCCGCTCGCCAGACTGCCGGAGAGTCGATGATAGAGGGATTCACAAGCGCGCGAGTGGAAAATCGACGTGACCGTGGCGAGCCAATGGGCCGCGTCTTCTACCGCAGCGAGCGGACGCGGGCAAGCGGCACCGACGCCGCTGCCCGCTGACGCAGGACAGGCACGTGTCTTCGCCCGCCGAGACGCCCCCAAGCCGAGCAACGTCGCGGCACCGCATCGTCGAGCGCCTGCGCGGCTATTTCTTCGCCGGCATTCTCGTCAGCGGGCCGATTTTGCTGACGCTCTACCTCACCTGGGTCTTCATCGACGCCATCGACGGCGCGGTGCGCTGGATCCTGCCGGACCGCTACAATCCCGCGACCTACCTGCATGTGCCGGGGCTCGGCCTCGTCATCGGCATCATCGCGCTGACCCTGATCGGGGCGGCGACTGCGAACTATGTCGGCCGCATTTTCCTGCTCATCTCCGACCGCATCCTGGCGCGCATGCCGGTGGTGCGCGGCATCTATGGCGCGATGAAGCAGATCTTCGAGACCGTGCTGGCGAAGCAGTCCAACACCTTTCGCGAGGTCGTGCTGGTCGAGTTTCCGCGCAAGGGCATGTGGACCATCGCCTTCGTCACCTCGCGCACCGAAGGCGAGGTGAGCGACGTTACCGGCCCCGACGCGGTCAGCGTCTATGTGCCGACGACGCCCAACCCGACCTCGGGCTATCTCGTCTTCGTGCCGAGAAGCGAGGTGGTGCCGCTGTCGATGACGGTCGAAGAAGCGATCAAGATGGTGATCTCGACCGGCATCGTCACGCCCCCCGACCGCCGCCCGGCAGAAGTCGAGCTGACGCCGCTGTCGGGTCGGCGTTAGAGTTGTTTCTTCGCTCCAGGAAAGGGGATAAGGGGATGATTGGGGATGAGGGGATGACTCAGTAGGGCGCCGAAGGCGCCCATTTTCTTATCCCCTTATCCCCCCTCATCCCCTTATCCCCCGATCGTTTTTGTCGCCACGCGCGCGGCAGGGAGGGATTCACCACAGCGGCAGTGAGGCAATGAGGAAAGACTTTTTGGCGCGCTTCGCGCGCCGGTGCCCTTGGTCTTCTCATCGCCTCATCGCCTCTGTGGTCTATCGGCGCTAGCCCGAGCGCACGTACTTCACCGCGACGTCGCGCTGGAAGAGGTAGAGGAGGGTGCGGAGCGCGGCGCCGCGCGGGCTCTGGAGGCCGGGGTCGCGCGTCAGGACCAGACGGGCGTCGTCGCGCGCGATGGCGAGGAGATCGGCATGGGCGGCGAGGTCGGCGAGGCGCAGCTCCGGCATGCCGCTCTGCCGCGTCCCCAGCACCTCGCCGGCGCCGCGCAGCCGCAGATCCTCTTCGGCGATGCGGAAGCCGTCATCGCTCTCGCGCAGGATCTCGAGTCGCGCCTTGGCGGTCTCGCCCAGCGGCTTGGCGTAGAGCAGCAGACAGGCGGAAGGCTTGTCGCCGCGGCCGATGCGGCCGCGCAGCTGGTGCAGCTGCGCCAGGCCGAAGCGCTCGGCGTGCTCGACCACCATCACCGTTGCGGCAGGCACATCGACGCCGACCTCGACGACCGTCGTCGCCACCAGCAGATCGACGCCGCCTTCGGCAAACTCGGCCATCACCCGGTCCTTCTCGGCGCCCTTCATGCGGCCATGCACCAGGCCGACGCGCGCGCCGAAGAGGCGGCGGAGCTCGGCCGCGCGCTCATCGGCAGCAGCGAGATCGGTGTTCTCGGATTCCTCGACCAGGGGACAGATCCAATAGATCTTGGCGCCGTGCGACAGCGCCCGCTGCACCGCGCCGGTCACCTCCTCGATCCGCTCCAGCGGCAGCGTGCGCGTCGTTATCGGGCGGCGGCCGGCGGGCTTCTCGGTGAGGCGCGACGCGTCGAGATCGCCGTACGAGGTCAGCATCAAGGTGCGCGGGATCGGCGTTGCCGTCATCACCAGAATATCGACGCCATGGCCTTTGCCGGAGAGGGCGATGCGCTGCTCGACGCCGAAGCGGTGCTGCTCGTCGATGACGGCAAGGGCGAGGTCGCGGAAGACGACGTCTTCCTGGAAGAGCGCGTGGGTCCCGACGGCGATGCCGATCGTGCCCGAGGCGAGCCGCTCGAGCAGCGCGTCCCGGGCGCGGCCCTTCTCGCGGCCGGTGAGCAGCGCGATCTCGACGCCGCTGCCTTGGGCGAGCCGGCTCAAGGTCGCGCAATGCTGGCGCGCCAGGATCTCGGTCGGCGCCATCAGCGCCGCCTGCGCCCCGGCCTCGACCGCATCGAGCATGGCGAGAAGCGCCACCACTGTCTTGCCGCTGCCGACATCGCCCTGCAAGAGGCGCAGCATGCGCGCCGGCGACGCCATATCGCCGGCGATCTCGGCGAGCGCCTGGCGCTGCGAATGAGTGAGCGAGAAGGGGAGCTGCGCGAGGAGAGCGTCGCGCACCTTGCCCGCGACCTTGATGCTGCGGCCGGGGAGGCGCTTGGTGTGCGCGCGCACCAGCGCGATGGCGAGCTGGTTGGCGAGGAGCTCGTCATAGGCGAGGCGCTGACGCACCGGAATATCGGCGGCGAGTTCGCCCTCGCTTGCGGGCGCATGCGCCGCGCCGAGCGCCGCGCGCCAGGCGGGCCAGCGCCGCTGTGCGAGGAGTGCGGGATCGAGCCATTCCGGCAGCTCGGGCGCCCGCGCCAGCGCCGCGTCGATCGCCTTCTGCAGGGTGCGCAGCGGCAATCCGGCTGTGAGGCCATAGACCGGCTCGATCGGCTTCATGCGCTCGAACTCGTCGGGCGCAAGGACATGGTCGGGATGAGTGATCTGAATCTCGTTGTTGAAATACTCGACCCGTCCGCTCACCCAGCGCGTCGACCCGACCGGCAGCAGCTTCTCGAGCCAATCGCCCTTGACGTGAAAATAGACGAGATGGAGGAAGCCGGTCTCGTCGCGGCAGCGCACGCGATAGGGCTGGCGCGGGTTGTGCGGCTTCAGATGGGCATCGACCTGGAGCCGGATGGTGGCGATCATGCCGGCGGGCGCTTCCTTGACCTTGGGCGTGAAGCTGCGATCGATGATGCCGCTCGGCAGATGCCAGAGCAGATCGACCACCGCCGCTCCGGTCAGCCGCTCGATGAGCTTGCCGAAGCGCGGTCCGACGCCGGGCAAGATCGTTGCCGGAGCGAAGAGCGGAAAGAGGATCTCGGGGCGCAAGGCGGTTCTATAATGGGTGATGCTGCGGCAGAGCGGTCGCGCGATCGTGCGGTCATGCGGCCGTTCTCGGAATATACACAAAACAATCGAGCAGCCCATCGCCGCGGCCGGCTGACGGGGCGGGCAAAACGCTCTATATGAGGGCCCATGGGCGAGCCTCCCGATATTCGGCGCAAGCGTCTCCTGTTCCGCAGCTGGCACCGTGGCACGAAGGAGACCGACCTGCTGCTGGGCTCCTTTGCCGAGGCGCATCTGGGCGCGCTCAGCGAGGCGCAGCTCGACCGCTACGAGGCGCTCCTCGAGGAAAATGACGCGTTGCTCTTCGACTGGATCACCGGCCGTACGCCGCCGCCGCCGGAGCGGGACAGCGACGTGCTGCGCCTGCTGATGGCGTTCCGCTTCCGCGCGAGACCGGCGTGAGCGCGCTCGACCGGTTCTTCGCCGCGGGCGCCGCAGAAGCAACGGGCCGGCTCAGCATTTGCGGCGCGCCCGAGGGGCATGACGCCTTGGTGCTGGGCGGGCTGGTCGCGCGCGGCACGGTGAAGCGCCTGCTCCATGTCTGCCGCGACGATGGCCGCATGGCGCGGACGGTGGCGGCGCTTGCCTTCTTCCATCCCGGGCTCGAGGTGGTGGCGCTGCCGGCCTGGGACTGTCTGCCCTATGACCGCGCCTCGCCCAATGCCGAGATCATGAGCCGGCGCATCGACGCGCTGACCCGGCTCGCCGATCCGGCGGCCGCATCGCAGCCGCGCGTGGTGCTGACGACGGTGAACGCCGTCATCCAGCGCGTGCCGCCGCGCCAGCTCTTCCAGGACCGGGTGCTGAGCCTGGGGCGGGGCGGGCGCATCCCGCTTGACCGGCTCATCAGCTTTCTCGGCAAGAACGGCTATACCCGGACCGATACGGTGCGCGAAGCGGGCGAATTCGCGGTGCGCGGCGGCATCGTCGATCTCTTCCCCTCGGGCGCGCCGGCGCCGGTGCGGCTCGATTTCTTCGGCGATACGCTCGAGAAGCTGCGCAGCTTCGACGCGCTGACGCAGCGCTCGACCGGCGCGCTGGAGCGCATCGTGCTGAAGCCGGTCAACGAGGTGCTGCTCGACGATGCCGTGATCAAGCGCTTCCGCTCGCGCTATCGCGAGCAGTTCGGCACGGTCGCCGATGACGATCCGCTCTACGACGCCGTCAGCGCCGGGCGCCGCTATATCGGCATGGAGCATTGGCTGCCGCTCTATTACGAGAGCCTCGAGACGGTCTTCGACTATGTCCCCGAGGCGGCGCTGACGCTCGACCATCAGGCCGAGGATGTGCGCAACGACCGCCTTGCCTCGATCGCCGATTTCTATGCGGCGCGCCTCGAGGCGCTGCGCGCGCGGGCGACCACGGCGCCGCTCTACCGGCCGGTCCGGCCGGACCAGCTTTATCTCGATGACGCGCAGTGGAACGCGGCGCTTGCGCGCCGCCGCACCGGGGCGTTCTCGCCCTTTGCCGCGCCGCCGGGCGCGGCGCTCACCGTCGATGCCGGCGCCGGGCCGGGGCGCGATTTCGCCGAGGCGCGCGCCAATCCCAAGCTCGATCTCTTCGATGCCGTGCGCGACCATCTCGAGGCGGAACGGCGCGCCGGGCGCCGCGCGCTGCTCCTCGCTTATAGCGCCGGATCGGCCGAGCGGCTGAAGGCGCTGCTGCAAGAGCGCGGCCTCGAGGAGCCGGTCGCCGCGCCGAGCTGGCCGGCTTTTCTCGACGCCGCGCCGGCACGGGTCGGGCTCGCCGTGCTCGGCATCGAGCATGGCTACAGCGCCGAGGGCACCGCCTTCGTCACCGAGCAGGACATTCTCGGCGACCGCCTGGCGCGGCCGCCCAAGCGCCGCGCCAATTTCGACCAGTTCATCGCCGAGGTGGCGGCGCTGCAGCCCGGCGACCTCGTCGTCCATGTCGAGCATGGCATCGGCCGCTATGACGGCCTCGTCACGCTCGAAGTCGCCGGCGCGCCGCATGATTGCCTGCGCGTCCTCTATGCCGAAGGCGACAAGCTCTTCGTTCCGGTCGAGAACATCGAGGTGCTGTCGCGCTACGGCTCGGAAGAGAGCGACGTCCAGCTCGACCGGCTCGGCGGCGTCGCCTGGCAATCGCGCAAGGCGCGGGTCAAGCAGCGCATCAAGGACATCGCCAATCAGCTCATCGGCGTCGCCGCCGAGCGCCAGCTCAAGAATGGCGAGACGATGCCGGCTCCCGAAGGGCTCTATGAGGAGTTCGCCGCGCGCTTTCCCTATCCCGAGACCGAAGATCAGCAAAAGGCGATCCTCGACACGCTCACCGACATGGCATCGGGGCGGCCGATGGACCGGCTCATCTGCGGCGATGTCGGCTTCGGCAAGACCGAGGTGGCGCTGCGCGCCGCCTTCATCGCGGCGATGGCGGGAACCCAGGTCGCGGTGGTGGTGCCGACGACCTTGCTGGCGCGCCAGCACTACCGCACCTTCGCGCAGCGCTTCGCCGGGCTGCCGCTGCGCATCGCGCAGCTCTCGCGCCTCGTCTCGGCGCGCGATACGGCGCAGATCAAGAAAGAGGTCGCCGAGGGAAAGATCGAGATCGTCATCGGCACCCACGCCCTGCTCAGCAAGGGGATCAAGTTCCAGCATCTCGGCCTCCTCGTCGTCGATGAGGAGCAGCATTTCGGCGTGGCGCAGAAGGAGCGGCTGAAACAGCTCAAGGCCAACGTGCATGTGCTGACGCTGACCGCGACGCCGATCCCGCGCACCTTGCAGCTCGCGCTGGCCGGGGTGCGCGAGATGAGCGTCATCGCGACGCCGCCGGTCGACCGCCTCGCGGTGCGCACCTTCGTCATGCCGGCGGATCCGGTGGTGCTGCGCGAAGCGATCCTGCGCGAGCGGCACCGCGGCGGGCAGGTGTTCTATGTCGCGCCGCGCATCAGCGATCTCGGCGAGGTGCAGCAGGAGCTGAAGGAGCTGGTGCCGGAGATCAAAGTGGCGGTGGCGCATGGCAAGATGGCGGCATCCGAGCTCGAAGCGGTGATGTCGGCCTTCGATGACGGGACGTATGATCTGCTGCTCTCGACCAACATCATCGAGAGCGGCCTCGACATCCCGACCGCGAATACGCTCATCATCCACCGCGCCGACCGCTTCGGCCTGGCGCAGCTTTATCAGCTGCGCGGCCGCATCGGCCGCGGCAAGCTGCGCGCCTATGCCTATCTGACCTTGCCGGAGGGCAAGAGCCTGACGCCGACGGCGCAGCGCCGGCTCGAGGTGATGCAGACGCTGGATCAACTCGGCGCCGGCTTCACCCTGGCGAGCCACGATCTCGATATCCGCGGCGCCGGCAATCTGCTCGGCTCCGAGCAATCCGGCCATATCCGCGAGGTCGGCGTCGAGCTCTACCAGCACATGCTGGAAGAGGCGATCGCGGCCTCGCGCAGCGGCGTCGAAGAGCTCGGCGAGGCCAAGGAGGAATGGACGCCGCAGATCACCATCGGCACGCCGGTGCTGATCCCGGAGAGCTATGTCGCCGATCTCAATGTCCGGCTCGGCCTCTACCGACGCATCGCGGCGCTGCTCGATCGGCGCGAGATCGACGCCTTTGCCGCCGAGCTCATCGACCGCTTCGGCCCGCTCCCGCACGAGGTCGAGAACCTCTTGGAGATCATCGCCATCAAGCGGCTCTGCCGCGATGCCGGCATCGAGAAGGTCGAGGCAGGACCCAAAGGCGCGCTGCTCGCCTTCCATCACGACCGCTTCGCCAATCCGGCGGGGCTGGTCGAGTTCCTGCAGCGCCATGCCGGCACCGCCAAGCTGCGCCCGGATCAGCGCCTCGTCATCATGCGCGGCTGGGAGGATACGCGCGACCGGCTGCGCGGTATCGGCGCGCTGCTGCGCGATCTCGCGGCGATCGCCGCCGCGCCGCCGCCCCCCAGCACCGCCGCGCCGGCCACGCCACCGCAGAAACGCGCCGGCGCCGCGCTGCAGCGGCGGTAAGCGCAAAAAGCTTCACCACGGAGGCACGGAGAGCACGGAGAAACGAAGAATAGCGCGCTTCGTGCGCCTTATTTTAATCCTCCGTGTCCTCCGTGCCTCCGTGGTGAATCTTGTGCGCCTACTCGACCGGTGCGCCGCCGTTCTTCACGAGGTCGAAGACGGGGAGGAAGAATTCGGGGTCTTGCGCGCCCGAGACGGCGTAGTGCCGGTCGAAGATGAAGCAGGGCACGGCGTTGATGCCGAGCCGGCGGGCGCCGCGATCCTCGGCCAGCACCTCGGCGCGGTCCGCCGGGCTGTCGAGCCAGAGCGCGGCGGCGCGGTGGTCGAGCCCGACCTCGCCGGCGATCTCGGCAAGCGTCCCGCGGTTGCCGATGTCGCGGCCGTCGATGAAATAGGCCTGGAACAGCGCTTCGACCATCGGGTCGGCGCGGCCCTCCGCGGCGGCGTAGCGAACCAGGCGATGGGCATCGCGCGTATTGGGCGTGCGGCGGATGCGATCGAAGGCGAAGGGGATGTCGACGGTGGCCCCGGCCTCGCGGACATTGGTGTAAAGCCGGTCGGCATGAGCGTCGCCGCCGAACTTGGCGGCGAGATAGGCGCGCCGATCCATGCCTTCCTCGGGCATGTCGGGGTTGAGCTGGAAGGGCCGCCAGGTGATCTCGCTGGTGACCTCGGGGCGGAGCGTCAGCGCCCGTTCCAGCCGGCGCTTGCCGATGAAGCACCAGGGGCAGATGACGTCCGAGATGATGTCGATGCGCATGGGCGGCCTCCTCGGCGGCGCCGGGCTGCGGCTTGACGCTGCCCGCCTTGCCGACAAGGATGGCGCGCCACGAAGAAAGAGCAAGAGCTGATGGCGAATTTCGACCTTGCCGGGCGCATCGCGCTGGTCACCGGCGCCTCGGGCGGCCTCGGCCGGCATTTTGCCGATGTGCTGGCGCGCGCCGGCGCCGCGGTGGCGGTCGCGGCGCGGCGGCGCGAGCAGCTCGACAGCGCGGTGCGCGAGATCGCCGCCGCGGGCGGCCGCGCCGCGGCGGTCACCTGCGATGTCAGCGACGCGGCGAGCGTGCGCGCCGCAGTAGCGGCGGCCGAAGCCGCGCTCGGTCCCATCGACATCCTCGTCAACAATGCCGGCATTGCGGTCTCGAAGCCGCTGCTCGAGCATAGCGAGGCGGATTGGGACCGGGTGGTGGATACCAACCTCAAAGGCGCCTGGCTCCTGTCGCGCGAGCTGGCCGAGCGCTGGGTCGCCGCCGGCCGCGGCGGCCGCATCATCAACATCGCCTCGCTGCTGGCGCTGCGGCCGATCCGCCATGTGCCGAGCTATTGCGCTGCCAAGGCCGGCCTCGCGCATCTGACGCACACCATGGCGATGGAGCTGGCGCGCCGGGGCATCACCGTCAATGCCATCGCGCCGGGCTATTTCGAGACCGATATGAATCGCGGCTTTCTCCAGAGCGAGGTCGGGCAGGCGCTGATCCAGCGCATCCCGATGGGCCGCTCGGGTCAGGCCGCCGATCTCGACGGCGCGCTGCTGCTGCTGGCTTCGGAGGCGGGCGCCTATATCACCGGCGCCGTGCTGCCCGTCGATGGCGGGCATGCCGTGGCGAGCGTGTGACCGATGCCCTTCGATGCGGAAAGCGGCGCGGCCCGGGCGGGGCTTCGCCGCTTTCTGTGCGATGCGACCGGCGCGGCGGCGGAGATTCGGACGCTCCAGCGCTTGCCTGGCGGCGCGGTGCAGGAGAATTGGCGGCTCGATGTCGACTTCGCCGGCGGCAGCCTCGCCGGGCGCCAGAGCCTCGTCTTGCGCACCGGAGCGGCGACGACGCTCGGCTTCGGCCTCGATTGCGCCGCCGAGTTCCAGGTGCTGCGCGCCGTCCATGCCGCCGGCATTGCCGCACCCGAACCGCTCTTCCTGTGCGGCGATGCCGAGGTCATCGGCAAGCCGTTCTGTCTCATGCGCCGGCTCGCCGGCGATGCCGCGCCGACGCGGATCGTCAGCGGCGCGCTGGGCGGCGCGCGCGACACCCTCATCGCCGATCTCGCGCGCGCTCTGGCGGCGATTCATAGGCTGGCGCCGCCGCGCCGCGATCTCGCCGGCCTTGGCCCGGCGCCACCGGACGCGGCGGCGGCGCGGCTGGCACAATGCAGAGAGTGGCTGGCGCGCGATGGCGACCCCCATCCGGTGGCGGAATGGGCCTTGCGCTGGCTCGCCCGTTACGCGCCCGAGCCGGTCGCGCCGGTGCTCTGTCATGGCGATTTCCGCACCGGCAATTTCCTCGCCGATGCGGCGGGCCTCATCGGCATCCTCGATTGGGAATTCGCCTCGTGGAGCGATCCGCATGAGGATCTCGGCTGGTTCTGCCTTGGCAGCTGGCGCTTCGGTGCCTATGCCCGCGAGGCCGGCGGCATCGCGCCGCGCGCCGCTTTCATCGCCGCTTATGAAGCGGCCTCGGGGCGGCGGGTCGAGCGCCAAAGGCTGCGCTGGTGGGAGGTGATGGCGGCGCTGCGCTGGCTGGTGATTGCGCTGCGCCAGCGCGATCGCTGCCTCCTCGGCGGCGAGCCCTCGCTCGATCTGGCGCTGACGGGGCGGCGGCCGGCGGAATGCGAGTTCGAGATCTTGAAGCTTACGGAGGCGGAATGATGCGCGACCGTCCCGATGGCGCGACGCTGCGCGCCCACGCCGCAGCGGCGCTCGAGCGCGGCGAGGATCCGGCGCTGGTTGCGCGCGCGTTCGCCATCGCCGAGCGCGAAGCCGCTGCCGGCATGGCGCCGGTCGAGGCGATCCGCGCCCGGCTCGCCCGCCGCTATGGCGAGGCGCCGATCGAAACGCTGCTGGCGCAGCTTGCCGCCGAGATCCGCGCCGGCGCGTTCGACGCCGAGGGGCCGGCGCAAGCCGAGCTGCGCCGCCTGCTCTGGGACGTCACGCTCTTGAAGCTCGCCGAGAGCAATCCCGAGTATCTTGCCGCCGCCCGCGCGGTGCCAATTTGACGCGGCGCGCCGCGGCTTGCATTCTCAGCCGGCGCAGCCCGCGGGGGAGTTCATGAAAACCGACATCGTTCTCGTCGTTCCGATCTATGCCGGCGCGGTCGAGCAGCTCGATCGCGACTACAGCGTTCATCGCCTCTGGGAGGCGAAGGATCGCTCGACATTTCTCGCTGGAGTGGCTGACCGTGTGCGCGCCATCGTCACCGGGCCGGGGCGCGTCGATGCCGCGCTGATGGCGGCGCTGCCGAAAACCGAGATCATCGCCACGCAGAGCGTCGGCACCGATCACATCGACCTCGCCGCCGCCAAGGTGCGCGGCATTCCCGTCACCAACACGCCGGATGTGCTCACCGACGATGTCGCCGATCTCGCCCTTGCGCTGGTGCTGGCGGTGGCGCGCCGCGTCGTCGTCGGCGACCGCTTCGTGCGCGAGGGCAAATGGCTGCAGGCGAACCTGCCGCTCGCCACCAAGGTCGGCGGCGCCACCATGGGCATCGTCGGGCTCGGCCGCATCGGCCAGGCGATCGCCAAGCGCGCCGAAGCCTTCGGCATGAAAATCGTCTATCACGGGCCGCGTGCCAAAGCCGATGTCGGCTATCGCTATTATTCCGATCTCGTGGCGATGGCGCGCGAGGTCGATTACCTCGTGGTGAGCTGCCCGGGCGGCCCGGGGACGCGCCATCTCGTCAATGCCGCGGTGCTGAAAGCGCTCGGAACCAAGGGCGTCGTCGTCAACATCTCGCGCGGCTCGGTGATCGAAGAAGCCGCGATGGTCGAGATGCTGCGCGATGGCAAGCTCGGCGGCGCCGGCCTCGACGTCTTCGCCGACGAGCCGCGCGCGCCGGAGGCGCTGTTGGCGCTGGACAATGTCGTGCTGCAGCCGCATGTCGGCAGCGCCACCCATGCGACGCGCGGCGCCATGGGCCAGCTCGTCATCGACAATCTGAAGGCGCATTTCGCCGGCAAGCCGCTGCTGACGCCCGTGGTGTGAAGAGCGTTTCCGGCGTCAGGCGCGCTTGGCGTCCGAGCGTTTCGGATTGGCTTTTATCGCCGCGCGGCGATGGAGCCGCGTGCCGTGGCGGTGGTCGCTGCGCGCCTTGCCGCGGGCGCCTTGCGTGCGCCAGCCCTGCTTACGCGCCGCGCCGAGCTCGTTGAAAATGGCATAGCCGCCCGGGCGGATCTGCAGCGGCTTTCTGATTCTCTCCAAGTGATCGAGCTGCGCGTTGGGGCGCAGCTGCGGCGGCAGGAACCAGTCGGGATAGACGAAGTTCGACACCTCGACGCCGTCGATGCGATAGCTGTCCGAGCGCACGGGATCGCAGACCTCGTAGCCGTAGAGCAGGCCGCTCCGCGACTTTTTGACGAAGGCGGCAAGATTGATGTAGGGGTCAATCAGCATCTCCAGCAGCTCGTGGCTGAGCACGACCGACCAGGGCATGTCGTCGGCCTCTGCCGTGGCGACGAAGGCCTTGCCGAGCGGCAGCCCGGCGCTGGTGAGATCGTGATAGCCCAAATCTTCGGCGCGGTCCGAATCGTCGTGGAGCGTCAGCCACCAGGCATCATGCGGCAGCGCCTCGCCTTCGCGCACGAGGCTGAGACGCGCCGCCATGCCCCAGACCGGCGCAAAATCGCGCTCGACCTGCTTCTGCAAAGCGGCAACGACCTTGGCAAGGTCCCGCGCCGGGATCTTCTCTTTCGCGGTCTTGTTGATCACCGCGATCTTGATCGGCTTGCCGCGCCGATTGGACCCGCTACGCCGTTTTGCCGCCATGCTCTCCCCGCTTTTCGTCCCCGCTCAGAATTTCTCTTCGCCGCGCCCTCTGACCGTGTCGGGGAAGTCGCGATAGAGCGCGAAGGTCGCGTTGCTGACCATTGAATTTACGGCAAAATGCAACCCTTCGACAGGATTGCGCCGGCCGGCGACGCGGCTGAAGGCCTGCTCCAGCTGCGCCATGTCCCTGACTTCGATCATGACGTGGAAATCGCCGAGCTCGCGCGGCGCGAGGCCGAGCTTGCGCCGGGTGAGGCGCCAGCCCTCGATGAGCCCCTCATCGCGAAGATGGCCCAGATACGAGGCGAGCTTGTCACTGAAGCCGGTATCGCTGGTGCCGGGCTTCAAGTTGAACCAGGCGTGATAGAGGTCCATCAGCGAGTCCTCAGCGGACAATCGACGGCATGGCGGCGCGCGGAATGATCGCGCCGCGGTACTGTATCACAATGCCGGCCAAGCGATGCCCGGCAAGCGCCGCCTCGGCGGGCGCCGCGCCGGCGAGGCGTGCGCTGAGATAGGCGGCGTTGAAGGCATCGCCCGCGGCGGTGGTGTCGATGGGCGTGATCGGTGCCGGCACCGGCACATGGGCGCCGCTGCCGAGGTCGCAGCCCTCCGCGCCGCGCTTGACGCAGACTTCGATGCCGCGCGCGCTGTAGCGCGCGAGCGTCTCGCGCGGCGCGCCGTCGCCCCAAAGCGCCTGCTCGTCCTCGAAGGTCGGCAGCGCGATGTCGATGACCTCGAGAAAAGGCGCGATCGCCGCTTGCGCCGCGGCGCGATCGGGCCAGCCGGCGGGCCGATAATTGCCGTCGAAGACGACCAGGCGGCGCGCCGCCCGCGCCGTCGCGAGAACCGCGCGCAAGCGCTCACGCGCGTCGGGCGCCAGAATCGAGAGCGTGATGGCGGTGAAATAGAGCACGTCATACTGCGGCAGCCGGTGCAGGATCGACGCCTCGGCGTCGCGGAAGAGTTCGCGCGCGGCGGCGGCGGAGCGGTAGTAGAAGAAGCGCCGCTCGCCATCGGCCGCGGTGCGGATGAGGTAGAGACCAGGCAATTTTCCCGACAGCCGCGTGACGGCATCAGTGCCGATGCCCTCGGCGCGCCAGGCATCGAGCATCGCCTCGCTATAGGGATCGTCGCCGAGCGCGGTGACGTAGTCGACCGCGACTCGATCACGCGGCGTGAGGCGGGCGAGGTAGAGTGCGGTGTTGAAACTGTCGCCGGCGAAGCCGAGCTCGAGCAGGGCAGCGTCGCGATGCCGCAGCTCGATCATGCATTCGCCGATGGACGCCACTCGCTTCATCCTGTCCTCTTGCCGCGCGCCGGCTTTGCTCTACTCTCTCCGTTGCCCGCTCCGCCGGGCGGCGTCAAGGCGGAAGGAGCCGACATGCACGAGATCTTTCAGCGGACCACCGTCATTCCCGTGGTCACCGTGACGCACGCGGCCGATGCGGTGCCGCTCGGCAAGGCGCTGCTGCGCGCCGGCTTGCGGCTCGTCGAGGTGACCTTGCGCACGCCCGAGTCGCTGGCGGCCATCACCGCGATCGCGCGCGAACTGCCCGACATAGTGGTCGGCGCCGGCACGGTGCTGACCCCCGCCGATGTGACGCGCGCGGCCGAAGCGGGAGCGCGCTTCCTGGTAAGCCCGGGGCTGACACAAGATCTCGTCGCCGCCGGTCTCGCCTGCGAACTGCCTTACATTCCCGGCGCGGTGACGCCGTCGGAGATCATCGCGGCGCGGGAGCATGGCTTCTCGCTGCTCAAATTCTTTCCCGCCATCGCCTCGGGCGGCACCGAGGCGCTGCGCCAGCTGGCGCCGGTCTTTCCCGGCATCGCGTTTTGCCCGACGGGCGGGCTCAACGACGGCAATGCCGGGGATTTCCTGGCGCTGCCCAATGTGGCAATGGTCGGCGGCGCCTGGATGGCGCCGACGGATGCGATTACTGCCGGCGATTGGGCCGGCATCGAGGAAAAGGCGCGCCGCGCTGCCCGGCTCGGGCGCGGCTGATCCGGGAGCGCGGAATTCGATCTCGACCAAGGTAAGCGGGGGTCCATTTTTGCGCGGCATTATGCCTGCGAAGGGGCGATTGCTTGGCATGCTCTGAGGGGCAAGCGGCTCAGTCGAGCAGCTTGTACCCGTTGTTGCGCAGGCACGCGTCGACGAAGCGGTTCTCGTCCTGCCCCGGCGCGGGCACCTGGCTGGCGCCGAAGGCGGCGCCGCCGGCGGTACCGATAATGGCGCCATAGCTTTCGGCGAGACCGACATTGCCGGTGCTGGCGACGCCGGCGATGGCCGCAGCGCCGGCGGTGCCGAGGCCGGCACCAAGGATCGTGGCCGCCAGCAAGGGACCGTAACGGTCGCGCTCGGCCACCTTCTTGCAGTCGCTGAGATCGATCTCGAAACGCGCCCTATCGACGCCGGTGAGATCGACCTTGGGCCGATAGGTGCTGGCCGGCGCGCAACCGGCAAGAAACGCGCAGAAGAGGGGAAGGGCAGCGTAGCGCATGCAGCGATTCTGCGCGCTCGGCGGTGCCCGTCAACCGTTACGAGAGCGCGAGGAACTCAGTAGGTCGCGCGGCCGCCGGAAAGATCGAAGACGCCGCCGGTGGTGAAGGAGCATTCCTCCGAAGCGAGCCAGGCGATCATCGCCGCGATCTCCTCCACCGTGCCGAAGCGCCCCATCGGGATCTTCGACAGCATGTAGTCGATATGCTGCTGCGTCATCTGCGCGAACATGTCGGTCTTGACCGCGGCCGGCGTGACGCAATTGACGCGGATGTTGGTCGTGGCCAGCTCCTTGCCGAGCGACTTGGTCAAGGCGATGACGCCGGCCTTGGCGGCGGAATAGGCCGAGGCGTTGGGATTGCCCTCTTTGCCGGCGATCGAGGCGATGTTGACGATGCGGCCGTAATTGCGCTGCTGCATGCCGGGCACGACGGCATGGCAGCACAGGAAGACGCCGGTGAGATCGATCTCGATCACCTGGCGCCAGGCCGCGGCGGGATATTGCGCGACGGTGGTGTTGGGGCCGGTGATGCCGGCGCTCGCCACCAGGATATCGACCGGTCCGAGCCGGCGCTCGGTCTCGGCGAGGCCCGCTGCGATCGAGCGCTCGTCGGTGACGTCGACGCGACAGCCGATCGCCCCCTTGAGCCGGGACGCCGCGGCCTCGGCGCCGTCGATATCCCAGAGCGCTACCCGGCCACCGCCGGCGGCGAGGCGTTCCCCGCACGCAAAGCCAATGCCGCGGGCACCGCCCGTGACGATGGCGACGCGGTTGGTGACATCGATCTGGTTCATGGGTTCCTCGCGGCTGGCCGGCGCGGGACATTCGACAGGTCGAAGGCGCCGCCGTCAATCGGCGATCGGGATCGCAGCCCGATCCCCCTTCGGGGCTACCTCGGCGCCGCAGCTGTGGCAAACCTGTGGGCTGCCTAGGACGAGACGCGGATCGCCTTGTGGTTGGAACTTTCCGGACGCCGGCCGTGTTCATCAGCACGGCATTGACGCCACCCCGCCATGACCTGAGGAGAACTGCCATGCGTGCGCAGGATGGGATCCTTCGCCTTAGCGCTCCCAGCGCGGGGCTTCCCCGGTTCGAACGCGGCCGTCCGGGGCCGGTTCCCCGCCGCAGCCGCTCGTGGTTCGGACGCCTGCTGCCGCGTCGCGACGAGCCCACCACCTTCCACCGCTGCCTCGCCATCCACATGCACTTCGCCGGTCCTCACAGCGCCCTGTCCTGACCGCCATCGGGAGTGGTGCGCAGCCGCGTGGTCGGGTAGCCGGCCCCGTCGACGAACCCGCCTGCGGCGAGCTTTGCGAGGGTCGAGCGGAAATGCTCGGCGGTGCCGGGACGCTCTGCGCCTTCGAGCCAGTTCTGGTCGAGGAAGGAAGCGAGCGCGGGGTGGCCGAGCGCCGCTTCCCAGAGAATGCCGAGGAGCGATGCCATCGCCTCTTCGCGCTCGGCCGCGAGGTCGAAGAGACTTGCCGCCGCGGCCGCTGCCGCGCGATCGCCGGTCTCCGGCCCGGGGCCGAGGCCGAAATCGATGGCCTGGCGGCGCAGCGGCGCGGCGAGCTGGAAATGCGCCGCTTCATGCAGCAGAACGTAGGCCTCAGTGTCGCCCCGCAAGGCCTTGCCGTCCCAGCTGAAATCGAGCTTTGGACTGCCCGGCCGCACGGCCATGCCGACGCGCGTCGCGAGTGCCAGCGCGGCGTGATGATGGGCAGCTGCGGCGCGGCCTGACGCGCGCGCCGCATCAGAGGGCCGCGCGATCCGCCCGAACACGTCGCGCGCCGCGCCCTCGCCAAGCGCGAGCGCGAAACGCTCGAGCAGCGCGGGCAGGCGATCGGGCTCGATCGGTGTCAGGATCATGTCGTTGGATCGATTGCGGCAGGCCGGAACATAAGAAAAGTTCCGCTCAAATTCAAAAAGATTGAGGTTGCGGGTCGCCGTCCCGGGTCGCAGGCTCGGCACCTCCCCCGCTTGCTCCTGGCGTCGAACGCCTGCCGGCTGATTTGCCCGATGTGAGCGCGTTGGGATTAGTGCGACCGCGTCCGGCGCGGCTTGTCACTCGGCCTGTCAGGAATGAGGAGACCCAGATGGCTGTCGGTACCGTGAAATGGTTCAACGTGAGCAAGGGTTACGGCTTCATCCGTCCGGAGGATGGCGGTGCCGACGTTTTCGTTCATGTGACGGCGGTCCAGCGCGCCGGAATGCAGTCGCTGATGGAAGGCCAACGTATCAGCTACGAGGTCGTGCGCGATCGCGGCAAGTTCGCCGCCGCCAATCTGACGATGGCTGATTGAGGGGATAGCGGAGCGGAGGCGGGGCGGGCGCAACCGGGCGTCTCATTGCCCCAGCCTCCAACGCGCCAGACGTTCGCCGGCAGCAGTTGGTCCGGCGCAGCGTTCAGGCAGTATGGGCCGGCAATTCGTCATCCTCGTTGTCGAGGACGAAACCCAAGTCCGTGATTTCGTGATGGAACTCCTGATCGGAGCGGGCTTCAGCGTGCTCGTTGCCGGCGACGCTTACGAAGCCATCCGCATTATCGCCGAGCGCCATGTCGACCTGCTCTTCACCGACATCGTCATGCCGGGCGCCAGCGGGTTCGATCTCGCGGCGCAGGCGAAGCTCATCCGTCCTCACTTAAAAGTCCTCTATAGCACTGGTTTTGCTGAAAAAGCGAAGGGGCGTTTCGGTCCGCGCTACGGCACGCTGTTGGAGAAGCCGATTCGGGCCGAGGTGCTGACGAGCGAGATTCGGAAGGCGTTGGCGCTTTAAGAGGGTATCGCCGGGCTGAAGCTTGCTGGATGCCCGCTTTCGAGCGTGGAAGAAATCGAAGTGGGCGAAGGTGGCGCTTTGAGACCCTATGGATTCCCGCTTTCGCGGGAATGACGGACCAATTTGGTTTTGCTTTAGAATTCGTCGCCCCCGCGAAAGCGGGGGTCCATCTCTGAGCCGCACGATGTCAGCGAAAGCACCTTTGCGCGCGCTTCCTTCACACGCTCTTTCGCGGGCAAGGCAAAACTTGAGGTGGCGACGATGCTGCGATCGAGCTGTCGGCCGGTGAGCCGATGCCTTCCTAGCGCGAATCGGCGACGGGTCGCAGCGGCTTTGCAGGATGATGCTCGGCGTCGCCCGTGGGCGTTTCGCCGACGAAGCCGATGACGCCGGCGGCGGGCTCGGCCCAGTGCGCGAGCGCGACCGCGGCCTCGTGCGTGGTCAAGGGCTCGGATCGCACGAGATACAATGACTTGCCGCTCTCTCCTCGCACGGAAGATACGCTGGCTTGGACGCCGATACTAGCCAGCCGGCGCTGCACTCGGGCAGCGCCGCCATGCTCATGGAACGCGCCGAACTGGACCCAAAAGCGCTTCTCGACCGGGCCCATCTCGGGCGTGCCGCTATGGACGAGGGGGGTGATGCGAAGTGCAGCTTCGGCGCGGTTCGCCGCCTCCTGCGCGGCGGCGAGATCGGCGAGCGGCGCCGAGCGCACGCGCAGCAAGGGGCGGCCTTGGCGGTCATGTGTCTTGACGATCACCGAATCGAGGCCTTTTTTCTCAAGCCTCTGCTTCAGCTTTTCGGCATAGCCGCTGCCGACGCCGAAAACGCCGTATTCGACCCAGTGCTCTTCCGCCGGTGTGGCGGAAGGCGCGGGCGCGTCGAGAGCAGGAGCAGAGGCCGGCGCAGGAGCAGGGGCGGGCGGAGGCGGCAGCGTCGCCGTCTGGACCGGGGCCGGCGCGGCCTGAGCAGGGGCGGGCTCGGCCTGAGCCGGCGTCGGCGCAGCCGCTGGCGGCGGGGGCACTGAGCCGCCGGCCTGGGGTTCGACCGCGGCCAAAGCGGTCGCCGGCGGCTCTGCGGGTTGGGGCGCCGCTGGTGCGGCGGCCGCGGAATCGGGCGCCGGCGGCGCGGGTGCGGGGAGCGGGGCAGTGGCTTGCGCGGCGGCTGCCGAGACCGGTGGCGCGCTCGATCCGTTGAGGAAAACCGCCGTGCCGATGCCGGACACGGTGACACCCAGCGCCACCAGCAGCAGCGCGGCGCCGAACAGCCGCGACCAAGCGGGCTTTCTGTCCACGAAGATACGTGATTTCGGCCGAAGCGTTTGCCGCGCCATGAATTCCCCCCCGGGCTGCGGTGGCGCGTTCGCGCATGTCAACCGCACCAGAAGCATATCACGCATCACGCGAATGTCACGATGTCGGAGAAGCGTTCGAGGCAAAATGATGGGACCGGTGGCCGGGCAGGGCTCAGCGCCGGGGAGCCGCCTTACCAATTGACTCCATTTGTTACGGATAAGGCGGCGGACGAAAGAGTTTATGGCTGTGTCCGAGAGTAGGAGGCGAGCATGGGCGTGACGACTCGACAGCAACCAAGCCGGGTGACGGCGATCTTCGAAAAGGCTGCGCTCGCCTTCAACCTGCCGCAGAACGCGACTCTCGAAGAACTCGCCACGGAGTTGGGCGCGCTGGGTGAGCGCTATGGCGGACCGCCGCTTTACGTCGATGTTCGGCTGCCCGCCTAAAACCCTAGAATAAAAAGGGATTTCGTCGCGGTCCGGCGACGCGCGAGCTGTCATTTTGGCATGCCAGAGACCGCCCGACAGGTGTTGCGGCGGCGGTCCCGATGGGGCACATTACGCCGCCGTGTCGGCAGTGGGCATGAAGTCCTGAGTCCGCGGGCGGGGAGGCGCCATGAGTGCCAATTCAACAGGAACGCGTGAGCACGCACGCGTCCAGCGCATGCGGTCGTTGGCGCGGCGCTGTCGTGACCTGTCCGAACAGACTGCCATTCCCGAGCTGACGCGCGAGCTCATCAGCATTGCCGACGCGATCGACGACGAGGCCGAGCTGGTCGACGAGAGAGCAGGCGGCTGACCCTGGCGGCTCCCCGGAGGAGCTGCCATGGAGGAGGAGCGCATTTGAACCCGACCGATATACGCGTACCCGACTACTTCCATAAGGTGGTGGATTGCCAGTGGGCGTGCCCGTCGCACACGCCCGTGCCCGAATACATCCGGCTGATCGCCGCGGGCCGCTACACCGACGCCTACATGGTCAATTGGAAGTCGAACGTCTTTCCCGGGATCCTCGGCCGCACCTGCGACCGGCCCTGCGAGCCCGCGTGCCGACGCGGCCGGGTCGAGGACGAGCCGGTGGCGATCTGCCGGCTGAAGCGCGTTGCCGCTGACAACAAGGAGGACGTGCGCGCGCTGCTGCCCAAGATCCCGGCGCAGAAGAACGGCAAGCGCGTGGCGCTGGTCGGCGCGGGCCCGGCCTCGCTCACCGTGGCGCGCGATCTGATGCCGCTCGGCTATCACTGCGTTCTCTATGACGGCGACAAGCAAGCCGGCGGGATGATCCGCACCCAGATTCCGAAATTCCGCCTGCCGGAGGAGATCATCGACGAGGAAGTCGGCTACATCACCGAAATGGGTGTCGAGCTCAGACTGGGGCAGCGCATCGACAGCCTGAAGGCGCTGCTCGCCGAAGACTACGACGCGATCTTCGTCGGCACCGGCGCGCCGCGCGGCCGCGACCTCGAGATTCCCGGGCGCGCCGAGGCCGCCGCCAACATCCATATCGGCATCGACTGGCTCTCCAGCGTCTCCTTCGGCCATATCGACCGCATCGGCAAGCGGGTGATCGTGCTCGGCGGCGGCAACACGGCGATGGATTGCTGCCGCTCGTCGAAGCGCCTCGGCGGCGATCACGTCACCGTCGTGGTGCGCAGCGGCTTCGAAGAGATGAAGGCCTCGCCCTGGGAGAAAGAGGACGCGATGCGCGAGGGCATCCCGATCCTCAACTACCTCGTGCCGAAGGAGTTCAAGCACCAAGGCGGCAAGCTCACCGGCATGGTGTTCGAGAAGGTGGCGGCCAAATATGACGAGAAGGGCCGCCGCAACCTGGTGCCGACCGGCGAGCCGGATGTGGTCATGGAGTGCGACGACGTGCTGGTGGCCGTCGGCCAGGAGAACGCTTTCCCCTGGATCGAGCGCGATATCGGCCTCGACTTCGACCGCTGGGGCATGCCCAAGGTCGATCCGAAGACGATGCAATCCTCGATCCCGCGCGTCTTCTTCGGTGGCGATGCCGCGTTCGGGCCCAAGAACATCATCTGGGCGGTGGCGCATGGCCATGACGCCGCCGTGTCGATCGACAAGCTGGTCAATGGCGAGGACGTCAAGGACCGGCCGCCGCCGATGGTGAACCTCGTGAGCCAGAAAATGGGCATCCACGAGTGGAGCTATGACAACGACGTCTCGCTCGACCTGCGCTACAAGGTGCCGCATGCCGATCAGGTGGTGGCGCTCAAGAACATCAAGATCGAGGTCGAGCTCGGTTTCGACCAGAAGCTGGGCTATCTCGAGGCCGAGCGCTGCCTCAATTGCGATGTGCAGACGGTGTTCGCGACACCGCTCTGCATCGAATGCGACGCCTGCGTCGATATCTGCCCGATGGATTGCATCACCTTTACCGACAATGGCGACGAGCCGGAGTTGCGGCAGCGCCTCAAGGCGCCGGCGGGCAACCTGTCGCAGGACCTCTATATCTCCGATGGGTTGAAGACCGGACGGATCATGGTCAAGGACGAGGATATGTGCCTGCATTGCGGGCTCTGCGCCGAGCGCTGTCCGACCGGCGCCTGGGACATGCAGAAGTTCCTTCTCGAGATGACACAGGCGGGCGCATGTCGAAGCCGATAACCGGAGTGAACGACTTCGTCGTCAAGTTCGCCAACGTCAACGGCTCGGGCTCGGCGAGCGCCAACCAGCTTTTCGCCAAGTCGATCCTGCGCTTGGGTGTCCCGGTCGCGTCGCGCAACATCTTCCCGTCGAACATCCAGGGCCTGCCGACCTGGTTCGAGGTGCGGGTGTCGGAGGCCGGCCATCTCGGGCGCCGCGGCGGCGTCGACCTCATGGTGGCGATGAACCCGCAGACCTGGGACCAGGACGTCAAGAGCATCGAGCCCGGCGGCTACCTCTTCTATGATTCGACCAAGCCGATGCCGCTCGCCCGGTTCCGCGACGACGTCCAGGTGATCGGCATGCCGCTCACCGAGATCTGCAACAAGGAATATACCGACGCGCGCCAGCGCCAGCTGTTCAAGAACATCATCTATGTCGGCGCCCTCTCGGCGCTGCTCGACATGGACGTCAGCGTCATCGAGCAGCTCATCGGCGAGCAGTTCAAGGGCAAGGATAAGCTGATCCAGCCCAATCTTCACGCGCTCCACATGGGTCGCGACTACGCGCTGGCGCATCTTGGCTGCCCGTTGCCGATCAAGGTGCGCCGCTCGAACGCGGTCGGCAACCGCATCTATCTCGAAGGCAACAGCGCCGCGGCGCTGGGCGCGCTCTATGGCGGCGCCAGCGTCTGCGCCTGGTATCCGATCACGCCGTCCTCGTCGCTCGCCGAGGCCTTCGCCCGGCATTGCCGGCGCTTCCGGCTCGAGCCCGCCACCAGCAAGAGCCGCTTTGCCATCATCCAGGCCGAGGATGAGCTCGCCTCGATCGGCATGGTGATCGGCGCCGCCTGGAACGGCGCGCGCGCCTTCACCGCGACCTCCGGGCCCGGCATCTCGCTGATGCAGGAATTCCTCGGCCTTGCTTATTTCGCCGAGATCCCGGCGGTGATCTTCGACGTGCAGCGCGGCGGCCCTTCGACCGGCATGCCGACGCGGACGCAGCAGGCCGATATCCTCTGTTGTGCCTACGCGTCGCACGGCGACACCAAGCATGTGCTCCTGTTTCCCGAAGATCCCCGCGAATGCTTCGAGTTCGGGGCGCAGGCCTTCGACCTCGCCGACCGGCTGCAGACGCCGATCTTCGTGATGATGGACCTCGATATCGGCATGAACGAGTGGCTGTGCGAGCCGCTGAGCTGGGACGACAGCCGCCGCATGGATCGCGGCAAGGTGATGACGGCGGCCGATCTCGAGGCCGGGAAGGAGTTCGGCCGCTATCTCGACGTCGATGGCGACGGCATTCCCTATCGCACCTATCCCGGCACGCATCCGACGCGCGGCGCCTTCTTCACCCGCGGCACCACCAAGAACCGCTATGCCCGCTATAGCGAGGAAGGGCCGGATTACGTCGACAACATGCAGCGCCTGTTGAAGAAGTTCGAGACGGCAAAGCTCCTGGTGCCGCGCCCGGTGGCGCGGCCGGCAAAGCAGGCGACGAAGCACGGCGTCCTCTATTTCGGCTCGACCACCCCGGCCATGCATGAGGCGCTCGACGCGCTCGAGGAGCAGGGCATCCATCTCGACGGCCTCCGGCTGCGCGGCTTCCCCTTCGGGCAGGAGGTGGTGGATTTCGTCGCCGCGCACGACCAGGTCTTCGTCGTCGAGCAGAACCGCGACGCGCAGCTGCGCACCTTGCTGCTGACCGAATGCGACCTCAACCCGGCGAAGCTCACGCCGGTGCTGCATTACGACGGAACGCCGATCACCGAGCGCTTCATCACCCGCGCGATCATCGAGAAGCTGCATGCGGTGAATGTGACGCCGCTGAGGAAGACGGTATGACCTACATCGCCAAGCCCAAGCTGCATCACCCGAAGCTGCCGGCCAACAAGCTCGGCTTCACCCATCGCGATTATGAAGGCACGGTATCGACGCTCTGCGCCGGCTGCGGCCATGACTCGATCAGCGCCGCCATCGTCCAGGCCTGCTTCGAGCTCGACCTGCCGCCACACCGCATCGCCAAGCTCTCCGGCATCGGCTGCTCGTCGAAGACGCCCACCTATTTCCTCGGCGCCTCGCACGGCTTCAACAGCGTCCATGGCCGCATGCCGTCGGTGCTGACCGGCGCCAACCTCGCCAACCGCGACCTCATCTATCTCGGCGTGTCCGGCGACGGCGACAGCGCCTCGATCGGCCTCGGCCAATTCGCGCATTCGATCCGGCGCGGCGT
>DATJLU010000143.1:0-22777 GCA_035509275.1 Allostellaceae bacterium
AGGGTGACCTGCTGTTGCTGCAAAGCCCGCCCGGGCCAGCGATGGCCGAGGATCACTACCGGCAGGCACTCGACTGGGCACGCCGGCAGGGGGCCCTCTCCTGGGAACTGCGCGCCGCTACGAGCCTGGCCCGGCTATTGCGCGATCAGGCCCGTTCCGGCGAAGCGACGGCGCGGCTTCAGCCGGTCTACGACAGGTTTACCGAGGGGTTCGATACGGCCGATCTCAAGGCCGCGAAGGCGCTGCTCGATGCGCTCGTGTAGCCGGCCACTCTGCAAGACACCGATGTCTTGAGCCTTTAGCATTTGCATTTTGTACCGATGAGTGGTACATAGATAGATGACGGGAGCCGCCGGATGATCGTGAGCTTTCGCGACGATTGGTTGCGCGCCTTCTTCGTCGAGGACATGCGGTCGCGGAACATCCCGTCCGATCTCGAAAGCCGGCTCTTCCGCAAACTTCAGATGATCGACGATGCAACGACCGATCAGGATTTGCGGGTGCCGCCCAGCAATCACTTCGAGAAGCTGCGCGGCAATCTGGCTGGATTCCATTCGATCCGCGTCAACAGCCAATGGCGGCTGGTCTTCCGTTGGGATGGCGGTCGCGGCGAGGCGAAAGGGCGTCTATCTCGACGATCACAGCTACAGATGAGGCGAACCATGCTGATGACGAAGCGCAAGCCGGCCACGGTCGGCGAAGTTCTTGTCGAGGAGTTCATGCGGCCCATGGGGCTCACCCAGGCGGCGCTGGCCGAGGCAATGGGCGTGCAGCGCAAGCACGTCAACGAGTTGTGCAACAACCGCCGGAACGTGACGGCGGCTACCGCACTGATCCTCGCGCGCGTGTTCGGCAACAGCCCTGACTTCTGGCTCAACGTGCAGCGCCGCAGCGATCTGTGGGAGGCGATGAACAGTCCCCGCGAGCGCGAGCGGATCGAACGCGCGAAGCCGATCGGTGCCGCAGCGTGAGCTCAGTCACCGAGAAGGGAAAGGGTAGTCTGGCCTAGAACGGTCGTTCCGCTCGCAGCTCTCGCGCCGCGCAAGCGCGGTCCAAAGCCGCGGGAAGCTGGCCGACATCGCAACACGATTTCTTTGGTAAACTGTTACCATAATTCCCCAGCCTCGCAGCCGCGCCGCGGCCTAATGGCCGTTGTAAGCGACGCGCCAGATCGTGCCATTGGCGTCATCGCTCACCAGCAGCGCGCCGTCCGCCGCAACGGCAACGCCGACCGGCCTGCCCCAGGCGGCGTCGTCCGCAGCGATGAATCCCGTCATGAAATCCTCGTAGATGCCGGTGGCTTTGCCCTGCGCAAAGCGCACCCGCACGACCTTGTAGCCGGTGAGGTGGCTGCGATTGTAGGAACCATGCAGCGCCACGAAGGCGTCACCGCGGTAGGACGACGGGAATTGCCGGCCGGTATAGAAGGCGATCCCGAGCGGCGCCGAATGCGCCTGCAGCAGCACATCCGGAAGCGCGACCGCTTCGGCGAGGTCCGGGCGCTCGCCGCGATGGAAGGGGTCCTCGTGCGGCCCGATGTAGTACCAAGGCCAGCCGTAGAAACCGCTCGACTGCAGGTGCGTGACGAAATCCGGCGCCAGATTGTCGCCGAGCTGATCCCGCTCATTGTTGGTGCACCAGAGCCCCTTGCTCCGCGGCTCGAGCGCCATGCTGACGCAGTTGCGGAGCCCTGTAGCGAAGGGCTTCGCGTCGCCGCCATCGGGATCGAGGCTCAGCACCAAGGCGCGGTTTTCTTCTTCGCCCCAGGCCGCACCGGTGCCATGCGTCCTCTCGAAGCCGCGGATGGCCTCCGGATCGCGCGGCTGGACGCGTTGCCCATCGTTCGACAGCGAGCCGACCGACACAAAGAGTCGGCTGTCATCCGCCGAGAAGATGAGATCGCGCGTCCAGTGCCCGTCGACCGGGAGATGGGGGACAACGACTTCCGCCGGGGCGCGCGCTGCGCGATCGCCGCTGCGATAGGGAATGCGAATGACGCCGTCGGTGTCGCCGACATAGACGAAGCGCGGGTCCGCACCCGACGGGTAGAAGGCGATGCCGAAGGGCAGGTTGAGCCCATCGACGAAGATGTCGCTGAGCACGCCGCCGCTCGCGTCGACATGCAGCACCCGAATGCGGCCCGCCTTGCTCTCGGCGACGAAAATGTCGCCGTTGGGCGCGATCTTGATCTGGCGCGGATGGTCGAGATCCGTCGCCAGGAGCTGGGCGGTGAACCCCGAAGGCAATTTCGGCCAGGCGTCGGCCGGCCGTGGGATGAGCTTCGGGATTGCGACGACGGCCGGTGTCGCGAAGGGCGCCGGCAGGTCACTCGCGGTGATACGCCGCGCGAGCCCCGGACGATCGGCATGCCAGTCCGCAAAGCGCTTGTCTTGCGGCTTGAGCGCCGCCGGAGCGGAGACGCGGGCGGCGACAAGGGCGACACCGAGCAGCAAGCCAGTCAGCAGGATTGCACGCGCCCTCAGCATCTGCCCCTCCCTAACCCAGGCCGACCCCTGTGCCAATGTTACGATGTGCTTGCGGCGTTCATCCCCCGGCGTCGAAGCGCCGTTGAACAGCACTGCCACGGTGTTGTAGTCAGGCTGAGTGCAATAGACCAGATGGAGAATGGGCATAGCTGATCCGATGCGATGCGCGTCATCGACCCCGCCGATCGCCTCATGCTTGCGTCGCGTCGTCCGACGGGCCGTGCGCTGGCATGTCCCGCTGGTGCTCATCGCCGCGGCCGCCTGCCTCATCGCCGGCGTGAGCTTGCCGATTTTGGTGGTGCGCGAGTTCTTCATCTATGGGCAGAGGCTCTCCATCCTCGACGGCGTCACCGCTCTTTTCAACCAGGGCGACTGGCCGCTCGCGACCATTCTGCTGCTGTTTTCAATCGCGCTTCCTCTGGTGAAGATCGGCACGCTGTTGCTGCTGTGGTGGCAGCAGCAACATGGGCGCGTGCCGCGGGGCTGGCTGATCCGATCGCTCGAATGGTCCGGGCGATGGGCCATGCTCGACGTGTTCGTGGTCGCATTGGCGATCGTTGCGATGAAAGCGCACGCCTTCACCGAAGCCTATGTTGCGGGAGCGGTCTATCCCTTCGTGGCGGCCATCGGCTTGATCGCCTACGGCGCTCGCGCGGTGTCGCGCGCAGCCTCCGCGACCGAACCTTAGCGCGAGCGCCTCTCCGGCTCTTACAGACGCAGGGCCGCCCACCCAAAACGCGCTCAACGCAAGCAGACCAGAATTTGACACGCGCGGCACGGCTCGGCTGAGCCTTCGGCGATGCTTGTCACCATCCCTTGCTATGGGGGCTGCGGTCAGGCGGGCGCGCAACTAATTGGCTGAGCCTCGATCGATCGGCGCAGACGCGCGATCAATCGCCCGGCCGGGAGCGAGAACCAATCGCAGATGCGGCGCGTTGCTCGCACATGAGGCGCGTGCTCTTGGTTGAAGACGATGTTCTCGTCAGTCAGCTTCTGGAAGAGGTGCTTCGCACGGTCGGCTGCCACGTCGAGTGCTGCACGAATGTTGCCGACGGCAGGACGAAGCTCGAGAATGAGGCCTTCGACTTGCTGGTGTGCGATGTCCTGCTGCCCGGGGGTCATGGCACCGAGCTCGCCGCCCTGGCGCAATCGCGGGGCGTCAAGTGCCTGCTGGTTACGGGCGCCCCGAACCAGATGCCGGCACTGGAACGCGCGCACCATCCGCACCTGATAAAACCGTTCCGTCCGGCCGAGTTTGTCCGGCAGATCACCGCCTTGCTTGGAGACACCTCATGACGGCGACGCTACGGGCCCCAAGCCCGCACTCTTCGGCGGGTTCATTTTTTTGTCGTGCATTGGCTTGCGATTGCGCTTGACCTTTTGCTCTGGCGCCTCACCTCGTCTTGAAGACGGCAACTCCCCGCGGAAGCTTCATGCGGCGATGAGCGCTTCTGCGCGGTGACGAGCACCTCTTCGCCGCGTGCGAACAACGGGCGCGCAACAGGGAGCGGACAGATGAAACTCTCGACCTCTCGGGTTCACCAGGCGATCGAGCAGATCGAACAACAGGGCGCCTTCGAGGGAATGTTCGCCATTCCCGAGGACAACCCGGCCGTCCCGAAGCTCAACGAGGTGTTCGGCGAACACACCTTCTTTCTCGACAGCGAGGGCCTGCACATCATCGAACCGATCGGAACGAAGAGCGGCAAGGCGACAGAGGGCCAAGTGGTGAAGCTCGCGAGCTGGGGTGATCCCACCTGCACCAGCCTGGCGCCCCATCGCCCCGAGCCAACGGAGATCACGGTCGCTCTGGCGGCGGAAGACGAGAGCTGAACACGGGCCGCGGCGCCCTCCGTCGCCAAGGCTGCGGAGGGCATCCGCTTAGCCCGGATTTCTCACACCGTCGCGTGCTGCGTTGCACACTGTTGGCGCGATGTTAGGAGCCAGGGCGCAGGCGATGTGAGCATCGTCAAGCCGCAGCGACGCGGCAGCGCGCCAACAGTGTGCAACCCGGAGGGACGGCGCTCTTTGGCGCCAGGAGGGCGTCGCCGGGACGCTTACGATGCTCGCATCGCCGCGCGTCCCGGCTCCTACCCTGGCGCCAAAGATCGCCGTCGCGCCCGTGACGGTGTGAGAAATCCGGGCTAGCTGCCGCCCCCGAAGGAGACGAGCTTGGTACCGATATCGCCGAGATTCTTGAACACGACGGTGAAGAGCAGCGAGGTGCCGGGGATGGCGTCGCCGCTGCGGATGCCCGACTTGGTGAGCGAGGTGACGAAAGCGATGCATTCGTCGCGATAGGTAAGATTGATGCCGTTGTAGAGCAGCTCGGTCGTGCCGACGGTCTGGCCTACGATCGAACTCGGAGTCGGCGAGAAATCGAACGTGCCGACCAGCTGGAGCGACCAGTAGGGGGTGAGGGTGGTGTTGACGACACCGCTGATCTGCTTGACCTTCTGCAGCGTGGGGGCATCCGAGATGGTGGCGATGTCCAGGTAGTAGGCGCCGAAATTCAAGGCGCTGGGTCCGACCGTCGCGCCGATCGTCTGATTGTGGCTCGCCAAATCGTCGTAGCTGAGACGGAAGCCGTAAGTGAAGCTCAGCTGCTGGACCGGCGACACGGTGAGCTTGCCGACGACGTCCGAGAAGCGATGTTCGAGGCCGGAGCCCGGGAGGAAGTTGGGGTTAACCACCGGCGTATAGCTCTGGCCCACGATCAGCCGCGTGCTGCCGCCGGCATCCCCGTAAACGCCGGTGGTCAGGCCGTAATCGACGCGCTGGCCGCTGTCGACGCGGTCGAAGCCGGGAAAGCGGTCGCGCCGGAACAGGCTGGTTTCGTCGAACTCGAAACCCTGGCTGTCCTCGTTCGGGATTTTCTCGGGATTGAGGCCGCCGGGCGCCGCCGCGACCATGACGACGGGCGCGATCGTCTGGCTGTAGCCCGTCCCTTGCCGCACCCAGGGGTACCGCCAGGTGAGGGCGACCTGCGGAAAGACGCGCCCGGCGGTCGCACTCTGCGTGGTGCTATCGACGAGCTGAAGATTGTCCGACTGGTAGCCATCGGTCCTCAGGCCAGCGACGAGCGAGTATTGGCCGCCGATGACGTCGTCGAACGGCAGTCGCCACTCGCTGCCGACCGAGACGCGCCGTGTGTCGATGCCGCTGATCCGCGACAGGTTCATGAAGTTGCCATCGAGCGCAAGGCGGCTGCCGAGGGCGCCGGGCTCGCTCACCCATTGATAGTCGGCGATCGGAGCGACGATCGGCTGAACGCTGTCGCCGACGCCGGTCTGCAGGCTCTGGAAGGTCCAGGCGCTGATATTGCCGTAGCTGCGCGCGCCGAAATTCTCGGCATAAGCGTGGGTGGTGAGGAAGTTGGCCGGCGCCCCCAGGCTGTAGCGCAGTAGATAGGTCGGATCGGAGGCGCGGAATGAATTAACCCCGGCGCGCCAGTCCTGGTTGAGATCGAACTGGGCATCCGTGTCGTAATCCCAGCGCGTGCCGCTCACCGGTTCGGTGTCGATGTTGGTGAAGCGCTGGCTGTCGAAGGTGACGCTGCCGTCGGTATTCCAGTAGCCGTTGGAAAAGCGCTGCCGGTATTCGCCGCGGACCTGCTCGCCGCCGGTCGAGTAGTAAATCGGCTCGATTGTCGCGTCCTTGTCGGGACCGAGCACCATATAGTACGGCACCCCAAAACGGTAGCCGTTCGCGGCTGACTCGCCGCCCGTCGGCGCGAGGAAGCCGCTGGCCCGCTTTACGGACGGATCGGGGATCGAGAAATAGGGCGTCCACAGCATCGGGATCCCATCGATCTCCATGGTCGCGTCGCGATATTCGATCAGCTGCTCTTGCTTGTCGTGGACGATCTGGGCGGCTTGGATCTGCCAGATCGGCGCCCGCGTCGGATCTTCGCGGCAGAGATCGCAGGGCGAATAGACGCCCTGGCGGATCTCGGTGCGATTGCCGGCGACGCGGCGGGCGGTATTGCCGGCGAGGCGCGAGCGATCGCTGAGCAGCATGCGCACATTCTTGAGGAAGCCTTCGCGCATGTTGTCGCGGAGCTCGACATAGTCGGCGAAGACGACCACGCCGCCCGGTTGCAGCATGGTCACATGGCCTGACGCCGTCGCGGTGTCGGTCCGCTCGTTGTAGGTGACGGTGTCGGCCAGCAGAATCTGCTGGTCCTGGCTGAGCTCGACATGCCCCTTGGCGATGACGAGCCCGAGCTGTGATTCGTATTGCACTTCGTCGGCGCTGAACAGCACCGGCTGGCGCTTCTGGGCGCCGGGCGGGCTCTGAGCCGCCGGCGCCGGGTGCTGCTGCGGGGCGGCCGGCGGGCTCAGCGCCGCCGGCGGCTGCACCATCGGGTGCTGCCCGGTGGCGGGCGCGTTCTGCGCCACCGCCAGCCGCAGCGGCGCCGCCGCGAGCAGCGCCCCCAGGCACAGCACGGCCCCCCCGCGCATAAGGTTCAGCCGTCCTCGAGATGGAGCAGCATGCTGGCGCCGAGCGCCCAGCTCACGCCGGTTGGTGTCCAGGCGGCGAGCGATACGGGGATGGTCGAGGCGAGCCCGAGCGCGAAGATGATGTTCGAGAGCAGGTAGAGCACGAAGCCGCTGCTGAGGCCGCCGGCGATCATCAGCGCGGTGCCGCCGCGGCGCTGCATGCGCAGGCTGAAGGTGGCCGCGATCAGCACCATGGCGGAAAACAGGAAGGGCAGCGACAGCAGCCGGTTGAAATAGAGGCGGTGGCGTTGCGCGCTGAAGCCGGAGCTCTCCAGCAGCTGGATGAAGCCCGGCAGCTCCCAGAACGACATCGTCTCGGGCGAGGAGAAGCTCTCCTGGATCTTGGTCGGTGTCAGGTTGGTCGGCACTTCGAGATGCTGGAAGAACTCGGGCGGCTTGCCCGGGACCCAGCGGCTGCCGTCGGTCACCTGCCACTTGCCGGATCTCAGCACCGCCTGCTTGGCGTCGATGCGGCCGACGAGCTGCATGCCGTCGAACGACAGCATCATCACGTCTCCGAGCGTGGTGTGCTTCGACTCCAACCGCTCGGCATGGACGACGGAGTTCTCACCGTTGTTCTCGCCTTGGCGCAGCCACAGGCCCTGCCGCGACAGGCTGAGCTGGTCGCCGGTGCCGCGCAGGATCCGGCTTTCGAGCGCTTCATAGCGCGCCTGCATCACCGAGGCGACCGGGTTGAACAGGGTGATGACGATGACGCCGATGAACGCCGCGCCGGCGAGCGGCGGGGTGAGGAACTGCCAGACCGAGACGCCGGCGGCGCGCGCGACCACCAGCTCGTTCATCCGCGTCATCCGCCAGAACGCCATCATGGTGCCGAAGAGGATGGCGAAAGGCAGGATCTGCTGCGCCATCTCCGGCTGCTTCAGCAGCGACATCTCGAGCAGCACGAGCAAGGTCGCATCCGGCCGGGCGCCGCCGCGGCGGATGAGCTCGATATAGTCGAGCAGGAAGACGATGACCGACATGGCCACGAACACGCCGGAGCACCACAGGAAGAACTGCGCCAGGATGTAGCGGAAGAGCGTCTTCCAGGGCGACATGTCTATTCGGCCGGGGCCGGCGCCGCGTCGAGCCGGCGCGGCGCAACGTACCGGGAATCGCGCCACAGCAGCCACGTCGTGACGGCGATCGGCGCGAGCACATTGACATAGAGCAGCGGCACCGCGGCGACGGTTCGGCCGGCGAGGTTCTTGAAGGCGATATCGAGCGTCTCGAACAGGAAGGCGGCCATGATCGCCAGCAGCACCCGCTGCGCCTGCCCGCGCCGGTTGAACTCGCCGGTCAGCAGGCAGGCCAACGGGATCATGCAGAAGGCGAGCGCGCTCAGCGGGTTGATGAGGCGCAGATTGGCTTCGATGATGTGGCTGAAATCGCCTGGCCGGGTGTGGCCGAACAGCAGCTGCGGCAGGTAGAGCTCGTCGGGCTCGCGGTCGCGCAACCCCGGCGCGTCGCGCGCGTCGGAGAGGTCGAGCGTATACTTGTCGAAGGTCAGCACCGACAGCTTGCCGGTGGTGCGGTCGTATTGCTGGCGGCTGCCGTTCACCATCAGCACGCGCGGGCCGCTGTCGGTGTCGACGAAGGTGCCGCGCTGGGCGACGATGGTGACCGGCTTGTCGGGGTCGCGCGTCTCGTGGATCAGCAGCCCGACCAGCTCGCCATTGGTGTCGCGTCCGCGCACATAGATCGTCAGATCGTCCGACAGCGTATTGAAGATGCCATCCTGCAGCAGCACCGAGGCGAAGCGGTTGCGGATCTCGAACTGCAGATCCTTGAAGGCGCGCTGCGACGCCGGCAGGAAATAGATCGAGAACGACATCAGCAGGGCGAAGCCCAACCCGCCGGCGATGAGGCCGGGGCGGGCGAGGGCGGCCTGGCTCATGCCCGCCGCACGCATGACAATGAGCTCGCTTTCCGACAGCAGCCGGTTATAGGTGAAGAGCAGCGCGATGAAGACCGCGATCGGCAGCACCACGTCGATGAAGCGCGGCAGGATGAGCACGGCGAGGTAGAGAAAGAGGCCGAGCGACAGGCCGCGATTGACGATGAGATCGATGAGGCGCAGCGACTGGACGAGCCACACCGCCGCGGTGAAGCTCAGCGTGACGAACAGCATGACCCCCAGGGTCTGGCGCAGGACGTAACGGGTGATCCCGTTCATGGCGGCCCAATTATAGAAGCGACGAGTTGGCCGAGGATAGGGCGAAGTTCATTGCCGATCATGTGGTTGCGGCCGGACGCCGCGCATGGAACTCTGCCGCGCCGGCGGCAGCGAAAGGACGCCCGAGCAGGATGGATGGGATCGCGGATACCGCGCGGCTGAGCTTTGGGCGATTCGCCCTGCTCTTTGCCGCTCTCTGCGCCGTCGCGGCGCTGCCGGTGATCTGCTGCGACACCTTGCCGCTGTTCGACTATCCCAATCACCTCGCCCGCATGCACATCCTCGCCGCCTGGTCCGGGTCCGAGCCGCTGCAGCGCTATTACGAGATCGTCTGGCGGCCGCTGCCCAATCTCGCCATGGATCTGGTCGTGCCGCCGCTGGCGCGGGTGATGCCGCTGGCCTGGGCGGGCAAGGCCTTCGTGCTCGCAACCCTGTTCCTGCTCGCCGGCGGCGCGGCGCTGTTGCACCGGGTGCTGTACGGCAGCTGGTCGGCCTGGCCGTGCCTCGCCTTCCTGCTGCTCTATAGCCGCGCGCTGCTCTGGGGATTTCTCAACTACCTCTTCGGCCTCGGCCTTGCGCTGGTGGCGCTGGCGCTGTGGCTCGCCCTGGAGCGGCATAGGCCGGCCCTGCGCGTCGCGGTCGGCACCGCGTCGGCCTTGGCGCTGTTCTTCGCGCATCTCCTCGCCTGCGGCCTCTATGGCGTCCTGGTCATGGGACGCGCGGCCGCGGTCGCGTGGCGCCGCCGCGCCGCGCCGCGCTCGGCGCTGGCGGAGCTGCTGGTCGCGGGCATCCCCTTCCTGCCGCCGCTCGCCATCCTCGTGCTGCTCACCCCGGGCAGCGCCGGCGGCGCCATCGCCTATGGCCCGATCCTGCGCAAATTCGATCTTCTCTTCAGCATCTTCGACAATTACAGCCGCCCCTTCGACATCGCCGGCTTTGCGCTCGCGGTGATCGCCCTCGGGCTTGCCTTCCAGCGGCGCTGGGTGCGGCTCGAGCCGTCGATGGCGCTGCCGCTTCTGCTCCTGGCGCTGGTCTATATCGCCATGCCGAGCCAGCTCGCCACCGCCTCGGGCGCCGATCACCGGATCCCCTTGCTGCTGGCTCTGGTGCTGGTGGCATCGAGCCGCTGGACCGCGCCTCAGCCCCGGCTGAGACGGCTCTTCCTCGGCGGCGCGCTTCTGCTGTTCCTGCTGCGCCTCGGCGTGGTCGGCGCCAGCTGGGAGGCGAGCGACCGGAGCTATGCGCGGCTGCTGCCGGCGCTTGATGCGCTGCCGATCGGCGCCCGGCTCGCCGTGGCCTATCCGCCGGAGGCGATCAATTCGCAGCCGACGCCGCTCGTCCATTTCCCGACGCTCGCGATTGTCCGGCGCGATGCTTTCGTGCCGACGCTCTTCGCCTTTCCGACGCAGCAGCCGGTGGCGCTCGCGCCCCGCTATGAGGCGCTGGCCGACCGGCTCTCGCCGGAGCGGCTGTGGTCCGCCTTTGTCGGGGGTGGGCCGCCGCTCGACCCGACGGAGCGTGCCGCGCTCCAGCAATACGACGACGTCGTCTTCGTCGGCCGCACCCCCTTCACCGTTCCCGCCGCCCCGCCGCTCGTCCCGGATTTTGCGGCGCCGCGCTTTGCGCTGTTCCGCATCGCCGGCAGCGATGGCGCGCTTGACGCTCCCCGCCTTGCCCGATAGACCGGCCCCGGCTGCCGCGCCACGGATCCGCCTCGCGTGATGGAACAGCTGATTCCGAGTTGGGCCGAGCTTGCCGGGTGGGGCGGCGTGCTCGTCGTGACGCTGCTCTTCATCGGCAGCGGCCGGCTCGTCACGGCGGGACGCGCCACGCCCGAAGCCGCTCTCATCGCCGGCTGGGGCGGCGCCTCTTTGCTGCTGACCGGCTGGGGCGTGGCCACCGCCGCATCGATGGCCATCCCGGCCGTGCTGGTCATGGCGGTTGGTGCCATCGGCTGCCTGCTGCCGCGCACGGCGCTTGCCGGCGCGGACTGGCGCGCCATCGGCCGCATGCTCGCCGTGAGCCTGCCGCTGCTGCTGCTGATGGCGAGCGCGCGGCCGAGCCTTCCCGACACCTTCCTCAATCTGCTGCCCAACGCCGCCTATCTCTGGGATCACGGCTTCTTTCCCGCCGACAGCCGCCCGCCGAGCTATTCGTTTCTGCCCGGTGCGCCCTACAACATGCAGCTCGTCGGCTATCTCGTCTCGTTGCTGACCGGGCGTCTCGCCTTGAATGCGATGATCGGCTTCAACCTCGTGCTGCAGCTGGCGACGGCGCTGCTGCTGGCGCGGCTCGTGGCCGGCGCGGAGGAAGAGGAGCCGTCATGGACGGCGGTGGCGTTCGGCTTGCTGCTCGCCACCTTGATCAATCCCGGCTTCGTCCCGCGCTATCATTTGTCCGATTACAGCGAAGCCTCGGTCGCCGTCACCACGGGGTTCGCCGGCTGGTTCGCGGTGAGCGCGCTCGAGCGGCTCGCCGCGGGACGCGATGCGCGCCGCGCGCTCACGCTGCTGGCGCTGGGTCTTGCCGCGCTGGTCAGCATCAAGCAGGACAGCGTCGCGCTCGCTCTCAGCGTCGTTGCGTCGTCCCTCGCGCTCGCGCTGTTGCAGGAGCGCGGCGGTCGCCGCCGCGGCATCGCCGCCTTGCTGCTCGCGGCCGTGCCGGCGGCGGCCCTCTATCTTGCCTGGCGCTGGTACGTTCTGGACCACTTCGCCGTCGGCGAGTTGAAGCTTCTGCCTCCCAGCCAGTGGGACTTCGCCCTCATCCCGCTCATCCTGCGCAGCATGGCCGCGGATGTGGTCGAGAAGGCCTATTTCTTTGTCGCCGTCGTCGCGGCCGTGCTCGGGCTGGTGTGGCATTGGCGGCGCCATGGGCTCGATCGCACCGCGCGGCTCGCCGCCGTGTTCGCCGGCGTGACGGTGCTGTACAACCTCGCGATCGTCTTCACCTATATCGCGCATTTCCCCGGCACGACGAGCGATTCCGCGCATTCCTATTTCCGCTACAACACGCATCTGGCGCCGCTGCTGATGCTGACCCTGACCTTGCTGGCGCGCTCGCTCGCCGCGGAGCGCGACTGGACGCTTGCCGGCGTCTGGCGGCGGGCGGTGCCGGTGGCGATCATCGCCGCGGCGCTCGCGGGTCCGCTCGTTTTCTTCCCCTTTCTGCGCTTCGATCTCGAGGCGACGCAGCAGCGCGCCTGGCTGCTCGCCGCGTCGGCCGCGCCGGCGCTCGATCAGGACCGGCGTCTCGCCCTGGTGCTGCCGGGCGACAATGGCAGCCTCGCCACCATGCTCGACGCCTTGATCCGCTTTGCGCCGCCGCGCCACCCTGATGCCGCGCTGACGGTGGTCGATCAGGCGACCGCAGCGAGCTTGGCGTCGCTCGCCGCCGCGGGCTATCGCTTCGCGCTGCTGTCCTGCGCCCCGGGCGGCCTTGCCGAGGTGCCGCCGGCGCATGCCGCCTTGCTCGAGCGCGCCGATGCGCGCTGGCGGCCGGTCGCAGTCTGGTCCTATCCCGCCGCCGATCTTCCGGTGCGGCCGTCGCATGTCGTTGCCGACGCGCCGCTGTGCTTGCCCGCGGGTTGACAGCGGCGGCGGCGCTGTCTATCGGCGCAGAGCTGACCGCCGAGGGGAACCCATGATGAAAATCGCCTTTGCCGAGCCCAGCCGGCCCAAATCCGGCACCATCGTCGTCGGCGTGCTCGAGGAGCAAAAGCTCACGCCGACCGCGGCGGCGCTCGACAAAGAGACCGGCGGCGCGCTGAAGCGCGCCATCGCCGCCAGCCGCTTCACCGGACGCAAGGACGAAATGCTCGGCGTGCTCGCGCCGGCGCAGCTCTCGCTCGGCCGCGTACTGCTGCTGGGCCTCGGCAAGGCCTCGGCGCTCGATGCCGCGGCGATGCAGAGCCTCGGCGGCAATGTCGTGGCTCAGCTCAACAGCGTCGGCGAGAGCGCGGCCGCCGTTGCGCTCGATCGGCTCGACGAGATGAAGCTGAAGCCGGCCGAGGCCGCCGCCAACTTCGCCTTCGGCGCGACCTTGCGCGCCTATCGCTTCGACCGCTATCGCACCAAGGAAAAGCCCGAGCAGAAGCCGAGCCTCAAGACGCTCGACGTGATGAGCCGCGATGCCGCCGCGGCGCGGCGCGCCTTCGCGCCGCTGAAGGAAGTGGCGGAGGGCGTTTTTCTCACCCGCGATCTCGTGTCCGAGCCGGCCAACGTCATCTATCCCGAGACGCTGGCGGCGGCGGCGCGGCCGCTGACCAAGCTCGGGGTCGAGGTCGAAGTGCTCGACGAGCGGCAGATGAAGAAGCTCGGCATGAACGCGCTGCTTGGCGTCGGGCAGGGGAGCGTCCGTCCGCCGCGCCTTGTCGTCATGCAGTGGAAGGGCGGCAGACGCGGCAAAGCGGCGCAGCCGGTGGCCTTCATCGGCAAGGGTGTCACCTTCGACACCGGCGGCATCTCGATCAAGCCCGCCGACGGCATGTGGGACATGAAGTGGGACATGGGCGGCGCCGGCGTCGTCATCGGCCTGATGCGCGCGCTCGCCGGGCGCAAGGCGAGGGTCAATGCCGTCGGCGTCATCGGCCTGGTCGAGAACATGCCGTCGGGCGCGGCGCAGCGTCCCGGCGACATCGTCGCTTCGCTGTCGGGACAGACCATCGAGGTGCTCAACACCGACGCCGAGGGCCGGCTCGTCCTCGCCGATGCGCTGTGGTATTGCCAGGACCGCTTCAAGCCGAAATTCATGGTCGATCTCGCGACCCTGACCGGCGCGATCATCATCGCGCTCGGCGGCGAGCATGCCGGCCTCTTCAGCAACAGTGACGAGCTCGCCGGCCGCCTCGCCGAAGCCGGCGCCGCGGTTGGCGAGAAGGTCTGGCGCCTGCCGCTCAACGACGCCTATGACCGGATGATGGACAGCGACGCCGCCGACATCAAAAACATCAGTGGCGGGCGCGATGCCGGCAGCATCACCGCGGCGCAGTTCCTGCAGCGTTTCGTCAACGGCGTGCCCTGGGCGCATCTCGACATTGCCGGCACGACCTGGTCGAAGAAGGACGCGCCGACGGTGCCCAAAGGGGCGACCGCGTTCGGCGTGCGGCTGCTCGACCGCCTGGTCGCCGGGCATTACGAGAGCTGATGGCCGAGATCGGCTTCTACCATCTGCGCAGCCTGCCGCTCGAGCGGGCGCTGCCCAGCATCCTCGAGCGCGGCGTCGCCGCCGGGCACCGCATCGTCGTCATCGCCGGATCGAGCGAGCGGGTCGAGCATTTGAACGACCTGCTCTGGACCTACAACGATGCGAGCTTCCTGCCGCATGGCAGCGCCCGCGACGGCAATGCCGAGCGCCAGCCGATCTGGCTCACCGCCAGCGACGAAAATCCCAACGCCGCAACCATGCTGGTGCTGGTCGATGGCGCCAGCTCGTCCCGCCTCGAGAACTATGCCCGCTGCTGCGATATCTTCGACGGCAATGACGAGGCGGCGGTGGCCGCAGCGCGCGGGCGCTGGCAGGACGCCAAGGCGGCGGGGCACCAGCTCGTCTACTGGGAGCAGACCGAAGGCAAGTGGGAGAAGCGCGGCGCGGGCTAGGGATGTTGCAGCGCAGCACCCGCCGCCGCTATAACCCGCGGCAAATCCCCAGCGCTGCAGGAGTTGTCCGCCCATGGCCGTCGAACGCACCTTGTCGATCATCAAGCCGGACGCGACGCGCCGGAATTTGACCGGCAAGATCAACGCCCGCTTCGAGGAGCGCGGCCTTCGCATCGTCGCGCAGCGGCGGCTCAAGCTGTCGCGCGAAGAGGCCGAGCGGTTCTACGCCGTCCATCGCGAGCGCCCGTTCTTCAAGGATCTCGTCGCCTTCATGACGTCGGGGCCGGTGGTGGTGCAAGTGCTCGAAGGCGACAACGCGGTGGCGCTCAACCGCGAGATCATGGGCGCCACCAACCCGGCCAATGCGGCGCCCGGCACCATCCGCAAGGACTTCGCCGAATCGATCGAGGCGAACTCGGTGCATGGCTCGGATTCCGCGGAGAACGCCCGGACCGAAGTCGCGTTCTTCTTCTCCGAGAGCGAGATCTGCCCCTAGGCGCCGGTCGCCTCAGTGGGCGCGCGAGCGCGGCGGCAAGGCGCTCGCATGATGGTGGAGGAGGCGCCAGGCGCCGTCCTCGACGATGAACACGTTGGTGGCGGCGAAATGGTCGCCCGCGAACTCTTCCTCGCACAGCACCATCGCCATCGCCATTGCGCCATAGACCAGCACGATGCAGTCATGGCACGTAATTGGCAAGCTGCCGGTATCGCTCAAGATGTCGTGCCAGCTGGCCATCACCGTGCTGCGCCCGGCGAGCGGGACCCAGCCGGGATGAGTGCAGGCCACCGGCGCCTTCCGCGCCCAAAGCCGATCCATCGCGGCGAGATCGCGAGCTGTGAAGGCGCGATAGAAGTCGAGATTGGCGGCGAGGACCGCCTCTTTCTCGGACATGGCGCGGCGCTCCATCGATCGCTAGCGCGCTTATCATGCTGCAGCGCGGCACGCATTGCCAGCGTTCCTGGCAAAAAGCACGCTGTGATCAAGCAGAAGTGACTCTTCCTCGCGAACGCCGCGAGTGCGCCGATCCTGTTATGACGGCCCGCAGCGCTTCAGCGCCGCGAGACGGGCCAGCGTGGCGTCGCGCTGGCGCAAGCGCGCGGTCGCTTCCTGGTCGTCGAGGCCGGTGAGGCTCTGGGCGATGCCGGCGCGCTCGGTCGCGATGGAATCGCACGTCATCACCGCATCCGCCTGCGTGACGGTTTCCGACACGGTCGGATCGGGCTCTCCGCTCTCGGCGGCCGGAATGACCGGGCGCATCGGCACGTCGATACTGCCGCAGCCGCATAGCGCCAGGAGCAGCGCCAGGGTGAGAGATCGCGCGGGTAATATTCTGCAAAGCGTCATCATTGTCGTCCAACCATCGCCGAGCGATCGGCACGCGGCAACTTAACATCCTGTAAGGTCACAGGAATTGATTGTCCATTCGCCAAAGGCGCGGCGAAGCGGCGCGGCTGCGCCCCGTGCCGGTGCATGGAGGGGTAGCCGCCGAGGGGGATTGCCCGGACCGGCAAACTCCAATACCTCTCTGCCCCAACGATGTGAGGAGTAAGCCGCATGAGCCGCCGCACCGGCGCCCAGATCCTGGTCGATCAGCTCAAGATCCATGGCGCCGACACCATCTTCGCCGTGCCGGGCGAAAGCTATCTCGCCGTGCTCGATGCGCTCTACGACGCCAATTCCATCCGTCTCGTCACCTGTCGGCAGGAGGGCGGCGCGGCGATGATGGCGGATGCCTATGGCAAGCTCACCGGCGAGCCCGGCCTCTGCATGGTGACGCGCGGTCCCGGCGCCACCAATGCCAGCGCCGGGCTCCATGTGGCAATGCAGGATTCGACGCCACTCATCCTCTTCATCGGCCAGATTGCGCGCGGCACGGTCGAGCGCGAGGCGTTTCAGGAGATCGACTACCGCCGCATGTTCGGCCAGCTCGCCAAATGGGTCGCCGAGATCGACGACCCCCGCCGCATCCCCGAATTCCTGAGCCGCGCCTTTCACACCGCGACCAGCGGCCGTCCGGGCCCGGTGGTGCTGGCGCTGCCCGAGGATATGCTGACGGAGGCGGTCGAGGTCGCGGATGCGCAGCCCTATCGCCGCGTCGAGACCTGGCCGGGCGAGGCGCCGATGGCGCGGCTGGCGGAGCTGCTCGCCGCCGCCCAGCGCCCGTTCCTGCTGCTCGGCGGCAGCGCCTGGGACGCCGAGGCGGTCGCCGCCATCGAGCGCTTCGCGACGGCCAATGCGTTGCCGGTCGGCTGTGCCTTCCGCCGCCAGGACCGTTTCGACAACACCCATCCCTGCTATGCCGGCGATGTCGGCATCGGCACCAATCCCAAGCTGGCGCAGCGCATCAAGGACTCCGACCTGCTGATCGCCGTCGGGCCGCGGCTCGGCGAGATGACGACCGGCGGTTATACGTTGCTCGACATTCCGACGCCGAAACAGCCCTTGGTCCATGTCCACGCTGATCCCGAAGAGCTCGGCCGCGTCTACCAAAGCGTGCTGCCGATCAACGCCACGCCGCGCGCCTTCGCCCGCGCCGCGGCGGCGCTGAAGCCGGTCCAGAACCCGCCTTGGGCCGCGGCGACGGCGGCGGCGCATCAGGATTATCTCGCCGCGCGCCGTCCGCCGCGCTCGCCGGGCGACATCCAGCTCGGCGAGATCATGCTGTGGCTCGACGAGCAGCTGCCCGCCGATGCGATCTTCACCAATGGCGCGGGCAACTTCGCCACCTGGGTCCATCGCTTCCATCAATACCGCCGCTTCGGCTCGCAGCTGGCGCCGACCAGCGGCTCGATGGGCTACGGCTTTCCCGCCGCGGTCGCGGCCAAGATCGTCCATCCCGACCGCGCCGTCATCTGCGTCGCCGGCGACGGCGATTTCCTGATGACGGGGCAGGAGCTGGCAACCGCCGTCCATCGCCGGCTCGGCGTCATCGTGCTCCTCGTCAACAACGGCATGTACGGCACCATCCGCATGCATCAGGAGCGCCATCACCCCGGGCGGGTCATCGGCACGGACCTTCACAACCCCGATTTCGCGGCGCTGGCGCGCGCTTATGGCGCCTATGGCGAGGTCGTCGAGCGCACCGCCGATTTCGCCGCCGCGTTCGAGCGCGCCCGCGCCGCCGGGGTTCCGGCCATCCTCGAGCTGCGCATCGATCCCGAAGCCCTCACCATCCGCCAATCCCTCTCCGACATCCGCGCCGCCGCCCTCGCCGGCGGCCATTGAAGGGCGGCGCTTCCCGAGCGGAACCACGCAACCGCCGAATTCGCACGCGTGACGGGTTCGGCACGACCGAGGCAAGGAAATGCGCCCTAGTTACTCCTGGACCGTGCTGTTCTTGAGCTGGGTATTCATTGCCGGCGGTCTGATATCGGTCTTCATGAGCCACGCGCACGGGTTTGAGTGGGTTTGGGTCGCGCGCGATATGGGGATGGAAACCGGTAGCTGGGCTTTCGTGGCGCTTGGCACGCTGGGGCTATGCGCCGGTGAGAGCTTGAGGACCCTGGAGAAGCGGCTGGATTGGATCGAGGGCGCCCGGTCGGCTGCGAAAAAAGAATAATTCCGCCGGATGACCAGCATTGCCGAGGCGCGGAGTTGGGCCGCCGCTGCTGCTGCGGTATGATCCCCGCAGCGACACACTGAGGAGGTCGGCATGGCACGCTTCGGCGAATTCGTCCCCTCCGGCGTCATTCCCGCCTGTCTCTTGCCCTTCGACGAGGATTTCGCGATCGATGCCGCGGAATACCGCAAGCATCTGCGCGACGTCGCCGCGGTGCCGGGGCTCACCGCCGTCACCACCAACGCGCATGCCTCCGAGGTGCATGCCTGCAGCCTCGCCGAGCAGCGCCAGGTGCTCGATCTCACGATGGCCGAGCTCGGCGACAAGCTGCCGGTCATCGCCGGCGTTTATGCCGATGGCAGCCTCGCCGCCGCCGAGATCGCGCGCATGGCGGCCGCGGCCGGCGCCGCGGCGCTGCTGGTCTTTCCGCCGAACAGCATGAGCATGGGCGGGCAGCTCCGGCCGGAGATGGCGCTCACGCACTTCAAGCGCATCGCCGATGCCACCGACCTGCCGCTGATCCTCTTCCAATATCCGATGGCGGGCGGCTTGGGCTATCCTTTCGAGACGCTGCTCCGTCTCCTCGACGAGGTGCCGAGTGTGCGCGCGATCAAGGATTGGTGCAACGATCCCGCGCTGCATGAGCGGCATATCCGCACGCTCAAGGGTTTGCCTCGCCCGGTGACGGTGCTGTCGACGCACAGCGCCTGGCTGATGAGCTCGCTGCTCCTCGGCTGCGGCGGCCTTCTCTCCGGCGCCGGCAGCGTCATCGCCGATCTGCAGGCGGCGCTCTGGCGCGCGGTGCAAGCCAAGGATCTGGCTGCAGCTGAGGGGCTCAACGACCGCATCTATCCCGTCGTCCAGGCCTTCTACGCACCGCCCTTCCTCGACATGCACAACCGCATGAAGGAAGCGCTGGTGCTGCTCGGCCGCCTGCGCCGCGCCGTCGTCCGCCCGCCACTCATGAAGCTTCCTGCTGCCGAAATCGCCCGCCTCGCCGCGGCGCTGAAAGAAGCGCGTATCGCCTTCGACCGCGCTGCCTGAGAGGGGCGAAAAGAAGTCACCACAGAGACGGTGAGGCACAGAGAAGCAAGTAAGAACAGGCGCGCTTCGCGCGCCAGTCTCCCTCCTCACCGTCTCACCGTCTCTGTGGTGAACCTTCCTTCTTCTCAGCCCGTGCTGGCGAGATGCTGCTGCCGCATCGGCCGCAGCACCCTGATCGCGAGCAACGCGGTGATGAGGTCGAGGCAGGCGACGATGATGAAGACGGCGGTCCAGCTTCCCGTCGCTTGTTTCAGATAAGCCGCGGCCGGCCCGCCGAAGATCGAGCCGACGCCCTGAGCGATGTAGAGGAAGCCGTAATTGGTCGCGGCGAATTTCGGCCCGAAGGTGTCGGTGAGCGTTGACGGGAAGAGCGAGAAGATCTCGCCCCAGCCGAAGAAGACGAGGCCGGTCAGCACCACGAACATCGCGGGATTGTCGAGGAAGGCGAAGAGCACCAGGATCGCCGCCGCTTCGAGCGAGAAGGCGAGGGCCATCGTCGCTTCGCGGCCGATATGGTCCGAGATCCAACCGAAGAACGGCCGCGTCAGCCCGTTGGTGACGCGCGACAGGGTCAGCGACAGCGGCAGCGCCGCCATCACGCCCCACACCATCACATCGGCGACTTTGAACTCCTTGGCGAAGGGCCCGACGTTGGAGACCACCATGAGCCCGCTCGTCGACATCATCGTCATCATGATGAAGAGCAGCCAGAAGATCGGGTTCTGCAGCATCTCCACCGGGGTGAAGCTGCGCCGCGATTGCAGCTCGGTCTTCACCACCGCGGGATCATAGCCCGACGGCTGGTAGCCCTCCGGCGGCATGCGCAGACCGAGCGCCGCGAGCACGCCGATCACACCTTGGATCAGCCCCCAGACCACCAGTGTCTGCGCATAGCCCGAGCTCTTGATCATGCTGTCGATGGGAAAGCTGGTGAAGAACGCGCCGAAGCCATAGCCCGCCGCGGCGAGGCCGGTCGCGAGCCCGCGCCGGTCGGGGAACCAGCGCACCATCAGGCCGATGATGCCGACATAGATGATGCCGGTGCCGAAGCCGCCGATGACGCCATAGCTGAGATAGAGCATGCCGAGGCTGCTGGCGAAGGCGGCCAGCACCCAGCTGCCGCCCGACAGGATGGCGCCGGCGGCGATCAGGTTGCGCGGGCCGAAGCGGTCGACGAGCCAGGCCTGCAGCGGCGACAGGAAGGTCTGCAGGATGATCAGCAGCGAGAACGTCCATTGCAGCTCGGCCAGCGTCGTGCCGAGCTTCTGATTCAGCGGGCCGGTGAACAGCGTCCAGGTATATTGCGGGCTCGAGATCGCCATCATGGCGATGACGCCGAAGAGCAATTGCCACCAGCGCGTCCCGGCAGCCTCGCGTGTCGACACTGCGGATAGGCTCATGAGCTCCCTCCCTGGTTTGACTTGACAGCTTCGTGCCTTTGGCGACAGTGCCGAAGCTCTAGCCTTCTAGTATTGGCTAGTGTTAGGCCACTCCACCGGTTCAAATGCAAGGGGTGTGCCATCTGGCGGTCACTTTCCCGTGCGCGGCCCGCGCGAAGCTGAGGGAGCCACCCCTTGACCAAATTCACCACCCGTCCCGAGATCCGCGGTACTTTCGGCGTCGTCGCCTCGACGCATTGGCTGGCTTCAGCGGCCGGGATGGGCGTCCTCGAGCGCGGCGGCAACGCCTTCGATGCCGCCGTCGCCACCGCGCTGACGCTGCAGGTCGTCGAGCCGCATCTCAACGGGCCGGCCGGCGAGGCGCCGATGATCCTCTGGGACCAGCGGCGCGGCGTGCCTGAAGTGATCTGCGGCCAAGGCGTCAGCCCGGCCGCCGCCACCATCGCCGCGTTCCAGCGGCTCGGCCTCGATCTCATTCCCGGCACCGGCCTGCTCGCCGCTTGCGTGCCCGCCGCCTTCGACAGCTGGATGCGGCTCCTCCTCGAGCATGGCACGCAGCGCCTTGCCGAGGTGATGGCGCCCGCCCTCGGCTATGCGCGCCACGGCTATCCCGTGGTACCGCGCATCACCGCCGCGATCGAGACGGTGCGCGGCCTGTTCGAGACGGAGTGGCCAAGCTCCGCCGCGATCTACCTCCCCGGCGGCAGCGCGCCGCCGCCGGGCCGGCTCTTCCGCAACCCGGTGCTGGCCGCGACCTATGAGCGCCTCTTGCGCGAGGCCGAGGCGGCGAGCGCCGATCGCGACGCACAGATCGAAGCGGCGCGGCGCATCTGGGCCGAAGGCTTCGTCGCCGACGCCGTCGATCGCTTCTGCCGCACGCAAGCGGTGATGGACAGCTCGGGCCGGCGCCATCACGGCCTCCTCACCGGCGACGACATGGCGCGCTGGCGCGCCAAGGTCGAGGCGCCGCTCACCTTCGATTATCACGGCTATACCGTGTGCAAATGCGGGCCGTGGACGCAGGGCCCGGTGCTGCTGCAGCAATTGGCGCTGCTCGATGATGTCGATCTCGGCGCCATGGACCCGGTCGGTCCCGATTTCGTCCATGCCGTGGTCGAAAGCGCCAAGCTCGCTTTCGCCGATCGCGAGGCCTGGTACGGCGATCCCGATTTCGTCGACGTGCCGATCAAGGCGCTGCTGAGCCGCGACTATGCGCGGGAGCGCCGCACGCTCATCGGCGAGCGCGCCTCCTTGGAGCTGCGCCCGGGCGCGCCCGGCGGCCGCCTGCCGCACCTCTATCGCGGGCCCGCCGGCAGCGGCACCGCGCTCGGTGCTGGCGAGCCGACCATGGCGCGCGTCGGCACGGGCGAGCCGACCATGGGCGAGCTGCGCGTCGATGCGCGCGGCGCCACCGTCGGCGATACCTGCCATCTCGACATCATCGACCGCTGGGGCAACATGATCTCGGCGACGCCGAGCGGTGGCTGGCTGCACAGCTCGCCCGCCATTCCCGAGCTCGGCTTCGCGCTCGGCACCCGCCTGCAGATGTTCTGGCTCGAGGACGGCCTGCCGCTCAGCCTCGCCCCTGGCCGCCGCCCCCGCAGCACGCTGACCCCGTCCTTCGCGATGAAGGAGGGGGAACCTTATATGCCATTCGGCACGCCCGGCGGCGATCAGCAGGATCAATGGTCGCTGCTGCTCTTCCTGCATCACGTCCATCACGGCATGAATCTGCAGGAAGCGATCGACTGCCCCGCCTTCCACACCGAGCACATGCCAAGCTCGTTCTGGCCGCGCGCTTCCAAGCCCGGCTTCGTCGCGGTCGAGGGCCGTTTCCCGCCGGCGACGGTCGCCGCCTTGCGCCGCCGCGGCCACGACGTGCAGGTCGGCGAGGATTGGTCGGAAGGCCGGCTCTCCGCCTGCGCCGCCGAAAAGACGCCGGAAGGCACCGTGCTCAAAGCCGCCGCCAACCCGCGCGGCATGCAGGGCTACGCCGTCGGGCGGTGAGGGCG
>DATJLU010000144.1:0-11340 GCA_035509275.1 Allostellaceae bacterium
CGCGAAAGTCCCTCGCCAAAATCGACAGGCCGCCAGACGTCCACCCCTCCAAGCCCACGCCCCATTCGCTCAACCAGTTGGAGCTCGCCTATGCCTGATTTTCCCCGGACAGCCCTGCGCTTTCGCGGGAATGACGGAATAATTTGATTTTGCTTTAGAGTTCGTCGCCCCCGCGAAAGCGGGGGTCCATTTCCGAGCCGCACGATAGTCAGCGAAAGCACCTTGCCCGCGATTCCTTCACACACTCGAAAGCGGGCATCCAGGAGCTTCAGCCCCGATGAGCGGAGCGCGTGGCTCTGGGTCCCCGCTTTCGCGGGGACGGCGGAAAGGGGGTTTTGGGATTACAGGGTTTTTAGAGATGCGCCCGTACCGAACGGCGTTGCGTGCGGCTACTCCGCCGCAGCGGCCTTCGGCTCCGGCATCTTATCGCGCAGGGTGACGAACTCTTCGGCCGCGGTCGGGTGGATGCCGATGGTGCGGTCGAACTGGCGCTTGGTTGCGCCGCAGGTGATGGCGATCGCCAGCCCCTGGATGATCTCGGGCGCGTCGGCGCCGAGCATGTGGCAGCCGAGCACGCGATCGCTCTGGCGATCGACCACCAGCTTCATCAAGGTGCGCTCCTCGCGGCCGGAGAGGGTGTGCTTCATCGGCCGGAAGCGCGTGCAATAGATATCGACCGCGCCGTAGCGCCGCCGCGCCTCGGCCTCGGTGAGGCCGACCGTGCCGATCGGCGGCTGGCTGAACACGGCGGTCGCGACATTCTCGTGGTCGATCTTGATCGGGTTGCGGTTGAAGAGAGTCTCGGCCAGCGCCCTGCCCTCGGCGATCGCCACCGGCGTGAGGTTGAGCCGGTCGGTCACGTCACCCACCGCATAGACATGCGGCAGGCTGCTGCGCGCCCATTCATCGACCGCGACCGCCTTTTCCTCGTTGAGGACCACGCCGGCCTCCTCGAGGCCGATGCCGCGCGTGTTCGGGCGGCGGCCGGTCGCGTACATCACGAGATCGGCCGACAACGTCTCGCCCTGCGCCGTGGTGAGGTCGAAGCCGTGAGCGCGCTTCTCGATGCGCGTCACCTGAGTGCGCGCGCGGATCTCGATCCCGCGCCGGCGGAGCTCCTGCGCGAGGCCGACGCGGAGGTCGTCGTCGAAGCCGGTGAGCAGCTCCTCGCCGCGGATGACGAGGGTGACCTCGGCGCCGAGGCCGTGGAAAATCCCGGCGAACTCGACGGCGATGTAGCCGCCGCCGACGACGATGATGCGGCGCGGCAGGTGCGGCAGGTCGAGCGCCTCGTTCGAGGTGATGGCGTGCTCGATACCGGGGATTGCCGGCATCACGGGATGGGCGCCGGTCGCAATCAGGATGTTGGCGGCGGTGACGCGCTGGCCGGCGATCTCGACGGTATGCGGATCGGCGAGCACGGCGCGGCCTTCGAAGAGGCGGACGCCGGAATTGCGCAAGAGGTCGCGATAGACGCCTTCGAGGCGGTCGATCTCACGGTTCTTGGCGGCGATGAGCGCGGCCCAATCATGCACCGGCGGCGCCACCGTCCAGCCGAACCCGGGCGCCTCGGCGAAGGCATCGGCGAATTGCGCGCCGTAGACAAGGAGCTTCTTGGGCACGCAGCCGCGGATGACGCAGGTGCCGCCGACGCGGCTTTCCTCGCAGATCGCCACCTTGGCGCCATACGAGCCGGCCCGGCGCGACGAGGCGACGCCGCCCGACCCTGCGCCGATGGTGATCATGTCGAAATCGTATCGTGCCATGCTGCCTCGCTCGCGCCGCCAGACGCGCGCCCAGCCTACCCGCCGATCCGGCCGGGCTCAACGGGTTGCGCGTCGGGGGAATAAATAAGCGCGGCACGCGCCTCCCGAGCGCATGGCAGCCATCAGGCAAGCGCAAGCCGGTTTGTTGGTTCACCACAGAGGCACGGAGACACAGCGAAGAGGGTTTAGGGCGCGAAGCGCGCCATTTTGTTTGCTTCTCCGTGCCTCTGTGCCTCTGTGGTCAGCTTTCCGATTTGGCGTAGCGCCCCGCCTCAGGAGCTGACGCCGCCCATGCAGAGGTATTTGACTTCGAGGAACTCCTCGATGCCGTATTTCGAGCCTTCGCGGCCGAGGCCGCTTTCCTTGACGCCGCCGAAGGGCGCCACTTCGGTCGAGATGATGCCTTCGTTGATGCCCACAATGCCGTATTCGAGCGCCTCGGCGACGCGCCAGACGCGGTTCAAGTCGCGGCTGTAGAAATAGGCGGCGAGGCCGAACTCGGTGTCGTTGGCCATGCGGATCGCTTCGTCATCGGTCTTGAAGCGGAAAAGCGGCGCCACCGGCCCGAAAGTCTCCTCGCGGGTGACGATCATGTCGGTGGTGACGTCGGCGAGCACGGTCGGCTCGTAGAAACTGCCGCCGAGCGCGTGGCGGTGGCCGCCGACGACCACGCGCGCGCCTTTCTTGAGGGCATCGCCGACATGCTCCTCGACCTTCTCGATCGCCTTCATGTCGATGAGCGGCCCGATCACGGTGCCGGCCTCGACGCCGGTGCCGACCTTCATCGCCTTCACCGTGTCGGCGAGCTTCTTGGCAAACGCGTCATAGACGCCGTCCTGCACCAGGAGGCGGTTGGCGCAGACGCAGGTCTGGCCGGCATTGCGATATTTGGACGCGATGGCGCCTTTCACCGCGGCATCGAGATCGGCATCGTCGAAGACGATGAACGGCGCGTTGCCGCCGAGCTCGAGCGACAGCTTCTTCACCGTGCCGGCGCATTGCTCCATCAGCAGCTTGCCGACTTCGGTCGAGCCGGTGAAGGTGAGCTTGCGCACGATCGGGTTCGAGGTCATCTCGCCGCCGATCTCCCTCGCGGAACCGGTGACGCAGGAAAACACGCCTTTGGGCACGCCGGCGCGCTCGGCGAGCTCGCACAAAGCCAGCGCCGAGAACGGCGTCTGCGTCGCCGGCTTCAGCACCATGGTGCAGCCCGATGCCAGCGCCGGCCCCATCTTGCGCGTGATCATCGCCGCCGGGAAATTCCACGGCGTGATCGCGGCGCAAACCCCGATCGGCTGCTTCAGCACGACGATGCGCTTGTCGCGGCCGTGACCGGGGATGGTGTCGCCGTAAACGCGCTTGCCCTCCTCGCCGAACCACTCGATGAAGGAGGCGGCATAGGCGATCTCGCCGCGCGATTCCGTGAGCGGCTTGCCCTGCTCCGCCGTCATCAGCTGCGCCAGGTCTTCCTGGTTCGCCATCATCAGGTCGAAGAGCTTGCGCAGCACGGCGGCGCGCTCCTTGCCGGTGCGGGCGCGCCATTCCGGCAGTGCGCGTTCGGCCGCCTCGATGGCGCGGCGCGTCTCGTCGGCGCCCATTTTCGGCACATGGCCGAGGATGGTGTTATCGGCGGGGTTGTTGACCGGGATGGTCTCGCGGTTGCCGGCATCGACCCAAACGCCGTCGATATAGCATTGCTGGCGGAAGAGCTTCTGGTCCTTGAGCTGCATCTGACACCTCCCATTGCCCGTTTCCGGCGACTATAGCAGGTGAACGCCTGCGTCAGAGCGGCATTGCCACCAGCCCCAGCCGATCGAAAAGGCGGCGGTCGCGCTCATGCTCGGGGTTGGCCGTGGTCAGCAGCTTCTCGCCGGAAAAGATCGAGTTGGCGCCGGCGAGGAAGCAGAGCGCCTGCGTCTCGTCGCTCATCTCCTGCCGCCCGGCCGAAAGCCGCACCATCGAGGCCGGCATGGCGATGCGGGCGACGGCGATCATGCGCACGAAGTCGATGGGATCGGGCTTGCGCGCGCCGGCGAGCGGCGTGCCCGCGACCTGCACCAGCATGTTGATCGGCACGCTCTCGGGATGGACGGGCAGCGTCGCCAGCATAGAGATGAGGCCGACGCGGTCCTCGAGGCTCTCGCCCATGCCGACAATGCCGCCGCAGCAGAGCTTGATGCCGGCATCGCGGATATGACCCAGCGTGTCGAGCCGATCCTGATAAGTCCGGGTGGTGATGATCTCGCCGTAGAATTCGGGCGAGGTGTCGAGGTTGTGATTGTAGTAGTCGAGCCCCGCGGCCTTGAGCCGCGCGGCTTGCACGCCGGTCAGCATGCCGAGGGTGACGCAGCTCTCCATGCCGAGGGCGCGCACACCTTCGACCATGGCGCAGACGCCATCGAGATCATGGTCCTTGGGCGCGCGCCAGGCAGCGCCCATGCAAAAGCGCGTGGCGCCGCCCGCCTGCGCGGCGCGCGCCGCGGCCAGCGCCGCGTCGACGCTGGTGAGCTTCGAGGCGTCGACGCCGGTGTCGAAATGAGCGCTTTGCGGGCAATAGGCGCAATCCTCGGGGCAGCCGCCGGTCTTGATCGAGAGCAAGGTCGAGACCTGCACTTCGGCGGGATCGAAGAATTGGCGGTGCACCGTCTGCGCGCGGAAGATCAATTCGGGCAGTGGCAACTCGAACAGGGCGCGCAGCTCGGCGCGGCTCCAATCGTGGCGCATCACGGTGAGGCTCTCGCCGTTTGGAATTCCCTTCGCCATCGACACGCCCCCCATTGCCCGCTGCCAGCAGCCGTACAGGATCAAATGGAACGGCTCCTCTTCGTACCCCGCGACAGCGGTACATCATATACACATCTCGACAAACACTGCGATCCCAACGTCTTTTCCGCCGTCGCCGCGAAAGCGGGGAGCCAGGGGGATACGCTCCGCTCATCGGGGCTGAAACTCCTGGATGCCGGCCTTCGCGGGCAAGGCGAAACTTGAGGCGTCAGTCGCCGTGCGATTTGTGCGCTCCGTAGCGATTTCGCGGGAATGACGACAAAGAAACCAAGCGATTTGACCCATTCCTCAGCCATCGGCCGGATAGCGCCGCCGGCCTTTGCCCGTCAAGCGCGGGGGCTCGCGTTGCGTCCGTTCCGCCCTCGCCCTACGATCGGGGATCGTCGAGACGGGAGGCTCGCCATGGGCACGATGGTGAAATCGCCGGACGCCACGCAACGCTCCGCGGCGGCAATCACGTATCTCTCGGGCTTTGGCAATGAGCAGGCGACGGAAGCGGTGCCCGGCGCCTTGCCGCAGGGCCGCAACTCGCCGCAGCGGCCGCCCTTGGGACTCTATGCCGAGCAGATCAGCGGCACGCCCTTCACCGCGCCGCGCGCGGCCAACCGGCGGACCTGGATTTACCGCATCCGGCCTTCGGCGATGCACGGGCTTTATCGCCGCATCGACAACAAGCTGTTGCGCAGCGCGCCCTTCACCGAGGTCGAGGCGCCGCCCAACCGGCTGCGCTGGGACCCGCTGCCGCTGCCCGACGCGCCGACCGACTTTGTCGACGGGCTCGTGACCATCGCCGGCAATGGCGATGTCGGCGCGCGGGTCGGCGTCGGCATCCACCAATATCTCGCCAATCGCTCGATGCGCGACTGCTATTTCTGGAACGCCGATGGCGAGATGCTGCTGGTGCCGCAGCAGGGACGGCTCCGGCTCGACACCGAGCTCGGCCGCCTGGAAGCGGCGCCCGGCGAGATCGCGGTCGTGCCGCGCGGCATCAAGTTCCGCGTCGAGCTGCCGGACGGCGCGGGACGCGGCTTCATCCTCGAGAATTACGGCGCGCTGCTGCGCCTGCCGGAGCTGGGGCCGCTCGGCGCCAACGGGCTTGCCAATGCGCGCGATTTCCAAACGCCCGTCGCCGATTTCGAGGACCGCGACGCGCCGGTGCAGGTCGTGGTGAAGTTCGAGGGCAATCTCTGGGCCTCCGACTACGACCACTCGCCGCTCGACGTCGTCGCCTGGCACGGCACTTACGCGCCTTACAAATACGATCTCGCGCGCTTCAACACGATCGGCACGATCAGCTTCGACCATCCCGACCCGTCGATCTTCACCGTGCTCACCGCGCCGAGCGACACGCCCGGCACCGCCAACATCGATTTCGTCATCTTCCCGCCTCGCTGGCTCGTCGCCGAGGACACCTTCCGGCCGCCCTGGTTCCACCGCAACTACATGAACGAGTTCGTCGGGCTGATCCACGGCGTCTACGACGCCAAGGCCACCGGTTTCGTGCCGGGCGGCGCCAGCCTGCACAATTGCATGAGCGCGCATGGGCCCGACACGCCGACCTTCGAAGCGGCGAGCAAGGCCGCGCTGCAGCCGCACAAGATCGACAACACCCTCGCCTTCATGTTCGAGACGCGCATGGTGTGCCGGCCGACGCGCTTTGCGCTCGAGACGCCGGCGCTGCAGCGCGACTACGATGCCTGCTGGCAGGGCTTCCGCAAGATGTTTCAGGGCTGAGGACGCGCGCCATGGTGACCCCCTCGCGCTGGATGCCGGCGGAAAGCTATCCCGATCCCGCGATCGAGATCCTCGATCCGAGCTTCGCGCCCTATCGCATCTTCAACGCCGCGGTCGAGCGGCTCGCCACCGGCTTCCGCTGGAGCGAAGGACCGGTCTGGTTCGGCGATCTGCGCTCGCTGCTGTGGAGCGACATTCCCAACAACCGCATGCTGCGCTGGGACGAGGAGAGCGGCGCGGTCAGCGTCTTCCGCAAGCCTTCGAACAACAGCAACGGCAATACGCGCGACCGCCAGGGCCGGCTTGTCACCTGCGAGCATGGCGGCCGGCGGGTGACGCGGACCGAGCTCGACGGCAAGGTCACGGTGCTGATCGACGGCTTCGGCGGTAAGCCGCTCAACTCGCCCAACGATGTCGTGGTCAAATCCGACGGCTCGATCTGGTTCACCGATCCGCCCTTCGGCATTCTCGGCCATTACGAAGGCAATCAGGCGGCGCCGGAGCTGCATCCCAACGTCTATCGCCTCGATCCCGCCACCCTGAAGGCGACCATCGTCGCCGACGACATGAACGCGCCCAACGGGCTCTGCTTCAGCCCCGATGAGCGCCAGCTCTATGTCGTCGATTCCCGCGCCGTGCCCAATGCGGTGATCCGCGTCTATGACGTCGCCGCGGACGGCACGCGCCTGGGCGAAGGCCGCCTGTTCTATGATGGCGGCGCCGGCAGCCACCCCGACGGGTTTCGCGCCGATATCGACGGCAATCTCTGGTGCGGCTGGGGCATGGGGGCGGGCCGCGACGGCGTGCTCGTGCTCTCGCCTGTCGGCAAGCCGATCGGCCGCATCGCGCTCCCCGAGCGCTGCGCCAATCTCTGCTTCGGCGGGGTGAAGCGGAACCGCCTGTTCATGGCGGCGAGCCAGTCGCTTTATGCGCTCTATGTGAATACGCAGGGCGTGGCTTATTTCTGACGCGGCGTCAGGCCACGCCTGAAAGGCGGCGATAGTCGAAGCCGTCTTCGAGCAGCGGCTTCACCACGGCAAAATAGGGCGAGATGTCGAAGTCGCGCGGCGTGAACAGGCCGTGCTTCTCGATGTGGCGGATCTCGCGCGCCATATAGGGCGCCATCGCGACGGGCGCGCCGCCCGGCGGCGGCAGGATCGGATAGCCGATCGACTGGAAGGCCTCGGCGATCATGGTCGAGCAGATGGCGCGTGTCGGATCGCCGCTCGCCAGCGCCAGCATGCGCCGGCGCACCGATACCGGCACCGGCGGATAAGGCCAGAGATAGCGCAGGAGGTCGACGAGCTGCTTCACGTCGTATTGCTTGCCGAGGCTGCGGATGGCGTGGTCGATGACCTGGCGCCGATCGGCCTCGCCGAGATGCACGGGCCGGCAGATGCGGGTGTTGAACTGCGCATAGTCGCGCAGCGGCGAGGCGACGACGCCGGCGCGCGCCGAGGCCTCGATGAGCGCCAGCGCCTCGCCGGCTGCATTCTTGCCGAGCTCGTCGCCGCCGACATAAAGCGCGGCATGCGACCAGGTGGATTGGGTCAGGTATTTGATGATGACGCTGAGCCGGGTATTGCCCTCGATCAGCAGCACGTCGCCGGGCTGGAGACAGCGCTGCAGCAGCGCCGGGTCGGTCGCGAGGAAGGGCTCATAGCCGGCAATCGGCTGCGCGAGGTAGTCGAGAATGCGCCGCCCGGTTGCGGCGAGGAAGCGGTGAAGCATGACGACGAAGCCTGGATTTACGCAGCGCGGCATAGCGCGGCAGATGCTTAAGGTTAAGTAAATCCAAGGTTTTTCAACCTTTGCGCGGGACCAGAGCGCCATGCCGCGCTTGCATTATCAGGCAAGACGGCCCATTTTGCCGAGACCAGTCTCTGCTTCGGCGCTTGCCGTTCGCCCCAGGAGGGCGAGTCTTCAAGATTCCATGAGGCCAGACACTGCATTCCCCGCGCGGGGTCGCGCGGGGCGCTCTCACCATCGATAGGAGGCCGAGATGGCCGTGGGTACGGTTAAGTGGTTCAATGCACAGAAGGGCTTCGGCTTCATCCAGCCGGCCGATGGCGGCAAGGACGTCTTTGTCCATATCTCGGCGGTCGAGCGCGCCGGCCTGCCGCCCTTGCAGGAAGGGCAGAAGGTCCGCTTCGACGTCGTCACGGAGCGCGGCAAGCAGGCGGCGGGGAATCTTTCGCTCGCCGACTGACGGCGGAGCGGCGCAACCGGGGCTCGGCGGCTGCAAGGCCGCCGAGCCGGCGTTTTTGGGCCCCGCGAGCGTTAACAAAAAGAGGAGAGAATTTCATGCAGGTCTTCGTCCGCGACAACGATATCAACGCCGCATTGCGGGTGCTGAAGAAGAAGATGCAGCGCGAGGGTACGTTTCGCGAGATGAAGCGCCGCCGCTCCTATGAGAAGCCGTCCGAGCGGCGGGTGCGCGAGCGGGCCGAAGCGGTGCGCCGCACCCGCAAAGCAATGCGCAAGCGCCTGGAGCGCGAGGGGTATTGAGCCGCGGCGCGCGCCGCCGCACTCGGGTTCACCACAGGAGGGTGAGTCATGAGCAAAGCCGATGATCTTGCCGCCGCCGCCCGGCGCAAGGCGCAGGAAGCGGCGAGCCGCACCAAGGAGGCCGATGCCGAGCGCCTGGCGCTGCGCGACAAGGAACGCGCGGCCGAAGCGGCGAAGACGGCGCGGCTGAAGGAGCTGCGCCTCGCCAAGGAAGCGGCCGATGCGGCGACGCTCGAAGCAACGAAAGCGGCGGCGAAAGAGGCCCAGAAACAGGCGCGCGACGCCAAGCGCAAGGCCCGGGCGGAGGGGTAGTAATCGAGTTTCCTGATACAGCGTGCGACATCGTCGACGCCCCACCTCACCCTCCCGCTAACGCGGGTCCCTCCGTCTCCGCCCCTGAGGGCGGAGAGGGTTGGGGTGAGGTGGGGTGAGTAGGATTTGCAACAGCCGGCACAAGTCACCCCCGTCCCTACTCGACCGTCACGCTCTTGGCGAGGTTGCGCGGCTGGTCGACATCGGTGCCTTTGACCACGGCGACGTGATAGGCGAGGAGCTGCACCGGGATCGCATAGAGCAAGGGCGCAACGAACGGATCGCAGGGCGGCACTTCGATCCCGAAGCTGAGCCGCCCGTCGAGTTTCGCGAGACCGTCGCGGTCCGACAGCATCACCACCTTGCCGCCGCGCGCCGCCACTTCCTGGATGTTGGAGGCGGTTTTCTCGAACAGCTCGTCATGCGGCGCCAGCACGATCACCGGTACCCGCTCATCGATGAGCGCGATCGGTCCGTGCTTCATCTCGCCGGCGGCATAGCCTTCGGCGTGGATGTAGGAGATCTCCTTGAGCTTCAGCGCACCTTCGAGCGCCAGCGGATAAGCGGTGCCGCGGCCGAGATAGAGCACGTCGCGCGCTTCGGCGATGATCGAAGCCAGCTCGGCGATGCGCTCGGCATGATGCAGCACATCGCTGGCGCGCGCCGGCACTTCGGTGAGCGCGGTCGAGAGCCGCGCTTCGGCGGCCGCGTCGATGCGGCCCTTGGCACGCGCCATCGCAATGGTGAAACAAGCCAGCGCCATGAGCTGAGTCGTGAACGCCTTGGTCGAGGCGACGCCGATCTCGGGCCCTGCGAGCGTCGGCAAGACCGCCTCGGCCTCGCGCGCGATCGTGCTTTCGGGCTGGTTGACGACGGCGACGATGCGCTGGCCCTGGCTCTTCGCGTAGCGCAGCGCCGCCAGCGTGTCCGCGGTCTCGCCGGATTGCGAGACGAAGAGCGCGAGCCCGCCCTTCGGCATGTCGGCGGCACGGTAACGGAACTCCGACGCGACGTCGGCCTCGACCGGCACGCGGGCGATGCGCTCGAGCCAATATTTGGCGACGAGCCCGGCATGGAACGCGGTGCCGCAAGCCACCACCGTCACCTTGGTGACCTTGGCGAGATCGAAGGGCAAGGTCGCGAGATGGACGCTGCGCGTCGTCGGATTGAAATGCGCGCGCAGCGTGTCGCCGATCACCGCCGGCTGCTCGAAGATCTCCTTCTCCATGAAATGGCGGTGATTGCCCTTGCCGATGAGCGCGCCCGACAGCGCGGTCTCGCGGATCGCACGCTGGGCGCGGCGGCCCTTGGCATCGAAGACGGTGGCGCCATCCGGGGTCACGACCGCCCAGTCGCCTTCCTCGAGATAGAGGATCCGGCGCGTCAGCGGCGCCAGCGCCAGAGCGTCCGAGCCGATGAACATCTCGCCATCGCCGAAGCCGATCGCCAGCGGGGCGGCACGGCGCGCGCAAATGAGGAAATCCGGCTCGCCGGCAAAGAGGATGGCGAGAGCGAAGACGCCCTCCAGCTGCTTGAACGCCTTGGCCGCGGCTTCGGCGGGCTTCATTCCCTCGGCGAGGTGACGCGTCACCAGCGCCGCCACCACCTCGGTGTCGGTCTGCGTCTCGAAGCGGTGGCCCCAGGCGGTCAGCTCGTCCTTGAGCTGCTGAAAATTCTCGATGATGCCGTTATGGACGACGGCGACACGGTCGGTGGCGATGGGATGCGCATTGGTCTCGTTGGGGACGCCATGCGTTGCCCAGCGCGTATGGGCGATGCCGGTCTTGCCGCCGAGCGGCGCCGCGGAGAGCCGCTCCGCCAGGCGGTCGAGCTTGCCCTCGGCGCGCCGGCGCTCGATGCGGCCTTCGACCAAGGTGGCGATGCCGGCGCTGTCATAGCCGCGATATTCGAGCCGGCGCAGCCCCTCGAGCAGCAGCGGCGCGACATCCTGCTTGCCGATAATGCCGATGATGCCGCACATCGCTCAGCGCTTGCCCTGGGTCTGCCGCGCCGCCTTCGCGGCGCTGCGGCGCGCGCGCATCGCGGCGGCGCGCTTTTCCTTGGTCACCTGCGGCGCGCGCCCCAGCGCCAGCGCATCGGCCGGCACATCCTCGGTGATGACGCTGCCCGCGGCGATGAAGGCGCCGGCGCCGACCGTGACCGGCGCCACCAGCGCCGTGTTGGTGCCGATGAACACGCCTTCGCCGATCTCGGTGCGGTGCTTGGCGAAGCCGTC
>DATJLU010000145.1:0-29340 GCA_035509275.1 Allostellaceae bacterium
CGGCGGCCGTTCCCGCTCGATCAAGGTGGACGATCTCAGCCCCAAGACGATCCGCAAGGCCCTGTTCGAGAACATCGTGCTGGATAGCCGCCTACACACGGACGAGGCGCACCACTACCGCAAGCCCGGCACCGAGTTCTCAGCGCACGAGCGCGTCAACCACAGCGGCGGCGAATATGCGCGCGGCAACGTGACGACGAACACCGTCGAGGGCTTCTTCTCGATCTTCAAGCGCGGCATGAAGGGTGTCTATCAGCACTGCGGCGAGCAACACTTGCAGCGCTACCTTGATGAATTCGACTTCCGCTATTCCAACCGCGTTGCGCTCGGCGTTGACGACGCGGAGCGCACGACGCGCGCGATCAAAGGCGCGGAGGGCAAGCGTCTCACCTATCGGCGGACTCGTAAGCACAAGGCCGCCTAAGCGCATCAAGCGCAGGCTCACACACAAAGATTTCGAGGGCGCGGTTGACGCGCTCTTGCGTCTGCTATTCGGCCAGGAACCCTAGCGCCGAGACTTGCCCTTGCGCATACGGCCCTTGCGCGCCGGCCGTTGCTTCTTCGGATTGGCCTGCGGCTTATGCGGCATGTTGAGCGCGCGCTTTAGGCCACGCTCCATGCGCTCGGCTACCTCTTCCTTCGTGTATTCGTCGTTTTCGCTCATGCTGCATACAATAGCATAGCGGGAAGAGATTCGCACTCGTTCCCGCTTCGATATATCCTAACAACTGACGAGTGACCCCGAGGAGTGCTTCTTATGGCGCAACATCCTGCGTGGAAAGACATGGCGACTGAGCAGAAATTAGATTTTCTGCATGAGTGGTGCGACAACCTTTCCCGCGCACTTCAGGGCGCCCAAGCTTCGATTCAGAATCTTCACGAGCGCCTCCGGGTGGCCGAAGGGAAGGCTGGGGGAAAAGCCTAATTGATTCGCGGACAAATTCTTCAAATGTTTCTTCGCGGTACATGGATGGACGATCTCCTAGACGCTCAAGGGCGGCGTCATGCCATTAAATCCAGTCTTTGACCGCCATGTGTACGAGGGCATCACCATTGGACGCATGCTCCTGAACTATGGCGAGATCGAATTGCTAATCGGGATGCTTCTGGGAAACGCGCTAGAATCCCAAGACACTGCTTTGCGGACAATGTTCCGCATCATCGGAGAATCCGCCCGCGTCTCTGCTGCCGATGCACTGATGCGTGAAACGTACAAGCGCGCCGGCTTAGAAGCGGAATATGCCGACATGATCGGCGCCGTTAGATGGTGCATCAGGGCACGGAACCAATATGCGCATTGCCATTGGGGAGATGATGAGCGTGCGCCGGGCATCTTCTTCACGGAACTTGGCGAACCGGCGAAAGCGACAGAGGGTTTTGAGTACTGGTGGCGCCACGTTGATATCGATCTGCTGACGGAGCAATTGGCGCACTTTGAGTATGCGGGGGACTGCCTCGCTTACGTGAACTTTGAGTTTCTTCACCGCCGCGGAAAGTCAAAACCCCATAACGCTCAGATGCCGCCAAAACGGCAGCAACCGAATCTGCATAATCCTCCAGAGTTACATATCCCCCCGTGGCTGACTGAAGACGAGCGGCGGCGCCACATAGAACGAACTCGGGCAGAAACAGCGAGCGACCATTCACTACTATCTCAACCGAAGCCAAAGAAGCCGTCTTCGCGTGAGCGTCGCGAAACTGCGATGAAAGCAAAACGGTAGTGTGACGAATCATAAAGGTTATGGAACAACGGCGGAATATCCTTCACAATCAATCATTAAGTGAACGAAATTCGACTCTGTTATCAACAGCTTACGGTTAACTGTTCTCGTTCAGTCAAGGATATAAGTTCCTTTTTCGTTCCCATTTAACCTTGCGCGGAAGCCACACTCTGGATGGCCTCACTCCGGAGAAATGCGCGCGACCTTACTTTTGCGGGGTCGGCGCCGGGGCCGGGCCGAATGCCATCGATCGGCAGATTGCTTTGGCGCAAGCGGACGTTGAGCGTCTTTTCGCGCTTGGCGGTCGACTCGGGCCCGCGAGCCCTCCACTACCCACCATGTCCGGACAGGATCGCCGCCGCATGGTCGAGAGCGTCGCGGAAGGCATCGTCGAAGGAAACGCCGGTGATGCGCCAGCGGTAGTCCCGCCCCCGCCAGGCGAGGCGCCAGCGCGCCGTCCAGCCCAACGCCGCCTCGCTCCAAACCAGGCTGCCGGCAAGCCCGGCATCGCCGCCGATCGCCTCGGCCAGCGCGCGGCGGCGCGACGCCGAAGCGGCGACGACGCCGGCATAGCTGACGCGCGCTTCCGCAGCGAACGGCACCTTCGGCAGAACGATCGGGATGCCGCGCTGCGCCGCGGCATCGCCGAGCGACAAGCGCTCGCCGAGGCCGCGTTCCCCGTCCTCGGTCAGGACATAGGCGCGCTGGGCGTCGCGCACGCCGAGGAAAACCGCAAGCACCGGCCGTGGCAGCCGCCAGGGCGCGACGCCGAGCTTGCGCAGCGCCGCATCGATCTTCAACGGATCGAAAGCGATGGTGAGATCGAACGGCCGCTCGCGCGTCCCCTGCTCGTCATGGAGCGGCAACCCGGCCATGCGGTCGTGATAGCTGAAGCCGCCGACGAAACCGGCCGCCGCTTGCTTCATCGGGGCGAGCCTCGGATCGCCCCGGAGATGCGGATCGCCGGAGACCTTCACCAGCACGGCCTCGAGGCAAAGGCCGAAGCCCCGCGCGCGCTCGGCATCGCCCTGGCCGGTGACGAAAGCGCGGCATTGGTAGAGGTCGGCAGGAGGGGAAGCGCGCGCGGCGGGCGGTGGGAAAAGGAGGGCGGCGGTGAGGAGGAGGCTCAGGGAGGCTTGTCGGAGGGGTGCGGCTCCCGCGGTTGCTCGCGCAACCGCTGACGCCGCCAAGGACGAATGCGCTGGGCGCATTCGCCTTAGGGCCGATCCGCCAGCATCACCTCTTTGACTTTGCCGGCGAGCTGCTTCAGCGAGAAGGGCTTGGGCAGGAAATGGATGTCGGCGTCGCGGTCGAGGCGCTTGCGGAAGGCATCCTCGGTATAGCCCGAAATGAAGATCACCTTCATGTCGGGATAGAGCTCGCGCACCTGCTTCACCAGATTGGGACCGTCCATGCGCGGCATGACGACGTCGGTGATCAGCAGCTCGACCTTCTCATTGCCGGAGGTGATCACCTCGAGCGCCGATTCGCCGCTCTTCGCCTCGATCACCTTGTAGCCCTTGTTACGCAGCGCGCGGGCGCTGAAGAGCCGCACGGGATCCTCGTCCTCGACCAGCAGCACGGTGCCCGCGCCGGTCAGGTCGCGCGCCTGCTCGGCGGTGAGGTCGGCGCGCGCCCCGGCCGTGGCCTCGCCGCCCTGATGCCGCGGCAGGAAGATCGAGAACTGCGCCCCCCGCGCCGGCTCGCTCTCGACGAAGACGAAGCCGCCGGTCTGCTTGACGATGCCGTAGACGGTGGAGAGGCCGAGGCCGGTGCCGGAGCCCACTTCCTTGGTCGAGAAGAAGGGCTCGAAGATGCGCACCAGATTCTCGCGCGGGATGCCGATGCCGGTATCGGTCACCTCGATCAGCACGTATTCGCCGGGCGGCATCACCTCATGCGCGCGGCGCATCGGGAACTCGCTCGACATGTTGGCGGTGCGGATGGTGAGCGTGCCGCCGCCGGGCATGGCGTCGCGCGCGTTGACGGCGAGGTTGATGATGACCTGCTCGAGCTGGCCCTGATCGACCTTGACCAGGCCGAGATCGCGGCCATGCACCACCTTCAGCTCGATATTCTCGCCGATGAGGCGGCGCAGCAGATGCGACAGCTCCGCCAGAACGTCGGTGATGTTGAGAACGCGCGGCTGCAAGGTCTGCTGGCGCGAGAAAGCGAGGAGCTGGCGCACCAGATTGGCGGCACGGTTGGCGTTCTGCTTGATCTGCATGATGTCGGCAAAGGACGGATCGCCCGGCCGGAAGCGCAGCAGCAGCAGATCGCAAAAGCCGATCATCGCCGTCAGCAGGTTGTTGAAGTCATGCGCGACGCCGCCGGCGAGCTGGCCGACCGCCTGCATCTTCTGCGACTGGGCGAATTGCGTCTCGAGGCTCTTCTGCTCGGTGGTGTCGATGAAATGCAGGATGACGCCGGCCTCGCCCTCTTCCGCCGCATCGAGCCGGCTGACGAAGAGCGAGGCCGATTTATCGCGCGGGCCGGCAAGCCGCACCTCGACCGGGCGCGCGATCACCTGGCCATTGGCGGCGGCGTTGATCTTGATCGCGACCTCGCCCTGGCTCTCCGGCGAGAGAAATCGCACCAGCTCCTTGCCGTTGAGCTCGCGCGGCGGCGTGACGAAGAGCTCGCCCAGCGCCTTGTTGGCCTCGACCAGCTTGCCGTCATGGTCGAGCAGGGCGATGCCGACCGGCGCATTGGCGAAGAAGCGCTGAAAGCGCAGCCGCGACGCCCGCAGCGCCTCTTCCCATTCGCGCTCGGGGGTCAGGTCGCGCACCACCGACCGGGTGCGCAGGCTGTCGCCGATCCGGACGACGGATTGGCTGATCGAGGCGTAGACGGTGCGGCCGCGACGGCCCTTCAGCACCACCTCGCCGCGCGGCGCGCCGGCGGCGCCGCCCTCGAAGGGCGCATGCGCGGGCGAGCCGGGCGGCACGTCATTGGCGATGAAATCGCGCAGCCGCGCGGCGCCTTCGACCAGCTCGCCCGGCGAGGCGCCGAGCCAATCGGCCAGCGCCTGGTTGACGAAGAGGAAGCGGCCCTCGCCATCGACGGAATAGAAGCCCATCGGGGCATGATCGAGGAAGTCGGCGAGCTTCATCTGCTCGTCGCGGATCACCTGCTCCATCTCGTGGCGGGCGGTGACGTCCTCAAAGCTCCAGAGGCTGTAGCCCGGCCGGCCGGCGAGGTGATGCGCCGCGAGGTTGAACCAGGCGACCATCCCATCATAGCGCAGCGCCAGCCGCCCCTGGGCCCGGCCGAACTGGGCGGCCTCGTGGCGGAGCCGGGCGAAATCGCCATCCGTGCCCTCATCGGCGGCAAAGCGCCGCTCGAGCGCATCGAGCGGCGGCCGGCTCAGGGCGGGAAAGAAGCGGTGGAAGGCCGCGTTGGCATAAGCAATCGAGCCATCGGGGGCCAGGATCAGCTGAGCATCGGGCGAGGCCTCGAGCGCCTGGCTCAGGAGATCGACCCGGCCGCTCAGCGCCCGGTAGAGCCGGCCGCTGACCGCGCTCGCGATGCCGAAGATGATGGCAAGCCCGGCGAGAGCGATGCCCATCGGCCGCGCGCCGCCCCAGTCGAGCTCGACGACCGACGCGACCAGCAGAAGGACGGCAAGCCCCGCCGAGCAGAGGGCGAGCGGCGCCAGCCGCCGCATCCAAACCGGCATGCCGCTGCCGGGCTGCGCGGCGGCCGGGCCGTCGCCGGCCAAAACATCCGTCAGCGGCAAGGCTGGCTTCGGCGTTCCGTCCATGCCCGGGAGCTTAGCATATCCACCGCCCCGCCCCTATCGTGCCCGAAACTTGCCCTTGATCCGGAAGACGTAGCTGATGATCTCGGCGACAGCGCGGTAATGCTCGGGCGGGATTTCATGATCGAGCTCGACGCTCGCGTAAAGCGCGCGCGCCAGCGGCGGGTTTTCCACCAGCGGGACATCGTTCTCCTCGGCGATCTCGCGGATGCGCTTGGCGATGAGATCGGCACCCTTGGCGACGAGCCGGGGCGCGCCCTTGCTGCCCATCTCGTATTTCAACGCCACGGCGAAATGGGTCGGGTTGGTCACCACCACCGAGGCGGTGGGCACCGCGGCCATCATCCGGCGCCGCGCCCGCTCCATGCGGATCTGGCGCAGCCGCGCCTTGACCGCCGGATCGCCCTCGGCCTGCTTGTGCTCCTCCTTGAGCTCCTGCTTCGACATGCGCATCTGGCGCATGAAGCTGAGGCGCTGATAGCCATAGTCCAACAGCGCCAACAGCGCGACGAGCACCAGCGCGCCGAGCACCAGCCGCAGCAACACCCGATGGATCTCGCCGGCGAGCGCCCCGGCATCGAAGCTGGTGAGCGCCGGGAGCCGCCGCATCTCCGGCATCAAGAGCAGGACCGCGACCGTGATCACCAGCGCGACCTTGGCGAGGTTCTTGCCGAACTCGACCGCAGAGCGAAGCGAGAACAGGCGCTTCAGCCCGGCCAGCGGCGAGAGCCGCGAGATGTCGAAGCCGATCTTTTCGACCGCGAAGATGAACCCGGTCTGCAGCACGGAGCCGGCGATCGCCACGGCGACGAGCAGCAGCAGCGGCAGGATGGCGGCTTTCGCCATCTCGCGGGTCAGGGCGCCGACCGCTTCCCACAGGATGCCGCCGCCGGAAACCAGGCTGGCACCGTCGAGAAAGCGCGCGAGCGTCTTCTCCATGCTGCCGGCGAGGCTCGGCGCCAGCAGCAGCACGATCACCGCGCCCGCGGACAGCATGAAGAAACTGTTGATCTCGCGCGAGTGGATGACCTGGCCCTGCTCGCGCGCGCGGTTGAGCTTGCGCGCCGAGGGTTGTTCCGTCTTCGAGCTGTCGTCGGCGCCGTCCGCCATGATTGCGTCTCAGCCGCCGGTGAGCGCGGTGAATTCGCGCTGAAACGCCTCGAGGAACCACTGCATCCCCGCCGTCAGCACGAACACCAGGGCAAAGAGCCCGCCCATGATCTGCAGCGGCAGGGTGACGAGCATGATCTGCAGCTGCGGCACCAGGCGGCCGACGATGCCGAGGGCGACGAAGAACACGATGCCGAGCAGGATGAAAGGCGCCGCCATCTCGATGCCGATGACAAAGGCGCCGGCAACGCTGCGTGCGATCATGTCGGAGAGATCGTTGAGCGGCGGCAGGACGCCGGGCGCGAAGACGTTATAGCTGTCGACCAGCGCGCGCAGCAGCATATGGTGAAGGTCGGTGAGGAAGATCAGCAATACGCCCAGCACGCTGTAGAGCGTGCTGGGCAGGCTGCCCTGCGATGCCGCCATCGGGTTGAAGATCTGCGCCGCCGACAGGCCGAGCTGGAAGGAGGCGACGGTGCCGGCGGTGTCGAGCGCCGCGAGCAGGATGCGCGAGATGGTGCCGAGGAAGAGGCCGATCACCACCTCGCTGCCGACGATGTCGACGAGCTTCACCGCGCTGCCGGGCAGCGGCGGCAGCAGCGGCGCCAGGATCGGCGTCAGCAGCAGGGAGACGAGGAACCCCAGCAGCAACCGGAAGCGCTGCATGACGTAGACCTCGCCGAAGCCCGGAAGCAGCATCAGCGCCGTGCCGACGCGGGCGAAGATCAGCATGAGCGCGAAGACGTTCTCCGGCAGCAGCTGCTGGAGCATCGGCTTAGGCGCCTAGCCGGAAATGATGCGGCTGACGAGCGAGTGCATGAAATTGGTGAGCGTCGTCAACATGAACGGCAGCAGCACCAGCAGCGAAAGCAGGATGGCGATCATTTTCGGCACGAAGGTGAGCGTCATCTCCTGAATCTGCGTCAGCGCCTGAAGGAAAGAGATCAGGAGGCCGACGACGAGCGCCAGCAGCATGATCGGCGCGCCGAGCTTCAGCGCGACGATGACGCTCTGATGCGCAAGGTCGACGGCATCGGCCGGGGTCATCAGATCGGCATCTTGGAGATGTCTTGGTAGGCGGAGATGACCTTGTCGCGTACGGCAATCACGCCCTGCAGCGCGATCTCCGCGTTGTTGACCGCCTCGGTCACCGCGGTGAGGTCGGCCTTGCCGGTGGTCACCGCCTGGAGGCTCTCGGCCTCGCCGGTCTTGAGCGCGCCGACGGCATCGCCCGCCGCCTGCTTCACGAGATCGGCGAAATCGGTACCGCCGGCGGCAGACCCGGCGCTGCCGATGCGGCCGGCATTGGCATAGGCGGCGACGGCATTGGCAATGGTGGCGACCATGGCTGATCCTTTCGCAGAGGCGTGAGCGCTCGTTCTAGCTGCGCAGCAGATCGATGGTGCGGCTGATCATGCTTTTCGCCGCGGTGATGGTGTCGAGATTGGCCTGGTAGCTGCGCTGCGCCTCGCGCATGTCCATCAGCTCCATCAGCGGGTTGACGTTGGGCATGAGGACATAGCCCTCGGCATCGGCGCCGGGATTGCCGGGATCGTATTTGCGCTGGAACGTACCGCCGCCCGGCGCGATGCGCGCCACCTTGACCGAGGTGGCGCCGATCGAGCGGTCGAGCACGCTCTTGAAGGTGATGACCTGGCGCTGATAGGGCTCGCCGCCCGGAGTCTGCGCCGTGCTGTCGGCATTGGCGAGGTTCTCGGCGATGACGCGCAGCCGCGTGCCTTGCGCGCTCATGCCGGCGAAAGAAAGCTGCAGCGAGGTTTGCAAATCCATCGGGCGCGCCCTCCTAGCCGCTGCTGCTGCCGCCGCCGAGCGCCATCTTCAGAAGGCCGAGCTGCTGGCGATAAAGGCTGGTGGTCAGCGCGTAGTCGTTGGTCGTGTCGGAGATCTTCATCATCTGGTCTTCGAGCTGAACGGCGTTGCCGTCCGGCGCGCGCTCGCCGGTCTTCTGCGACACGAGCTTGAAGCCGCCATCATCGTGAACCGGCTCGATATGGCCGGGCTCCGTCACCGCCATGGGCAGGCGCGCCGAGGCGCCCGACACGAGCTCGGCGAAGCTCGGCGCCTTCACATCCTTGGCCGTGTAACCGGGAGTGTCGGCATTGGCGACGTTCTGCGCCAAAACCGATTGCCGCTCACCGAGCCAGCTCATGCGGCGGGTGATCGCTTCGAGCAGGGGAATCTTGCCGAGATCCATGCCGGCGATCTTGCCCGGGGCTGATTAATAACCGGTAAAACCGCGGCGATTTTCGCTCGTAACTTCGATGGTTAATAGACGCTTGCCGCGGCGGAATCGGCGATCGGGTCCATCGCCTTAGTAGCGGCGTAAAAAACCACAGCAACCATTAATTAAGCATGCGCGGTGCAGGATGCGTGAGCTTCCTCGCACCGCAGGGATCGCCTTGCCGCCCCGCCCATCGCCCGACCGCCCGCCGATCGCCGTCGCGCTACAGTACGACCGACAGGAAGACAAGGTGCCGCGCGTCGTCGCCAGCGGCCGCGGCGCGCTCGCCGAACGCATCCTCGCGCTCGCTTTCGCTCATGGCATCAAGGTGCGCGAGGATGCCGACCTTGCCGAGATCCTCGCCGCGGTCGAGATCGGCCAGCAGATCCCCATCGCCGCTTTCGTCGCCGTCGCCGAGATCCTGTTCTATCTCTACCGCGCCAATGAGCGTCAGGCCGCCGCCACCACCGGGGGCGCGCCATGAGCGTCGCCGCACGGCTCGAGGAGATCACCGCCGCCATCGCCGAAGCGCGCCGCGCCGTCGCTGCGGGCGCGCTTGTCGACATGAGCGGGCTCGATGCCGCCATCGGCGAGATCTGCGATGCGGCGCGCACGCTCCCCGCCGCCGAGCGTGACGCGTTTGCCGAACGCCTCGTCGCGCTCGCCGCGGCGCTCGACCAGCTTGCGCTCGACATCGTCCATCAGCGCGAAGCGGCACAGCGCCAGCGCGCCAACGACGCCTACGGCCAGGAAGGACCGCGCTGAGCCATGGGGGTCGAGATCTATTGGCAGTCCGCGCTCGCGCTCGTCTTCGTCCTGCTGCTCATCCTTGCTTGCGGCTGGGTCGCGCGCCGGCTCGGCCTCGCCGGGCGCCTTGCGGCGGTCCGCGGCGGCAAGCGGCGGCTTGCCATTCTCGAAGTGCTGCCGCTCGACGGCAGACGCCGTCTCGTGCTGCTGCAGCGCGACGGGGTCGAGCACCTGGTGCTGCTGGGCCAGCCGGGCGATCTCGTCATCGAACGCGGGAGTGCCGGCGACTTCGCCGGCATGATCGAGGGGGGCGCGCCGTGAGCCGTCGCTGGTGGCAGCTCACGGCGCTGGCCCCGCTCTTCCTCGCGCTCTCCGCCTTGCCGGCGCTGGCACAGACGGTGACGGTCGATCTCGGCGGCGAAGGCGGCTCCAGCACCGGCCGCATCATCCAGCTCGTGCTGCTGCTGACGGTGCTGAGCATCGCGCCGGCGATCCTCGTCACCGTCACCTCGTTCACCCGCATCATCGTGGTGCTGTCCTTCCTCAGGAACGCGCTCGGCTTGCAGACGACGCCGCCCAACATCGTGCTGATCAGCCTGGCGCTCTTCCTCACCGGCTTCGTCATGGCGCCGACGATGGAGAAATCCTACGATGACGGCTTGGCCCCGCTCATCGCCGAGAAGCTGCCGGAGCAGGAGGCGCTGACCCGCGCCGCGGCGCCGTTCCACGATTTCATGATCGCACATGTGCGCAGCGAGGATTTGCAGCTCTTCGCCGGCATGGCCAAGATCGAGACCATCGACGCGCCCAAGGACGTGCCGTACCGGGTGCTGCTGCCGGCCTTCATGATCAGCGAGCTCCGGCGCGCCTTCGAGATCGGCTTCCTGCTGTTCCTCCCCTTCCTCATCATCGACCTCGTCGTCGCCTCGATCCTGATGTCGATGGGCATGATGATGCTGCCGCCGGTCACCATCTCGCTGCCGTTCAAGCTCATCTTCTTCGTCCTGGTGGACGGCTGGTATCTCGTCGCCGGCTCCCTGGTCCAGAGCTTCGGCGGGAATTAGCGCCGCCGTTCGCTCGGCACGTGCCGAGGCGCGCGATCCCGGCTAAGCTTTGGCTTTACCCGAGGTGAGCCGCCCATGCGCGTCCTTCGCTCTGCCTTGTCGCTTGCGAGCCTTGCGCTCCTCTGCCGGCTGCTTGCGCCGGCTTTCGCCGCCGATCCGCCGAAGCCACCGCCACCGGAAAGGCCGGTGGAAAGGCCGGCGCCGGCCTTGTCGCTGCTGCCCGCGGATTCCGTCACCCATCACCAGATCACGCTCGGCGGCAAGGAGCTCCACTACACCGCGACCGCCGGCACGCTGGCGCTGCGCGACGACCGGGGCGAAAAGGAAGCCGACATTTTCTACGTCAGCTTCACGCTCGACGGCGTGACCGACAAGGCGCATCGCCCGATCACCTACGCCTTCAATGGCGGACCCGGCGCCGCGGCGGCCTATCTCAATATCGGCGCGATCGGGCCGCGGGCACTCGATTTCGGCAACGCGGGACGGCCGCAGCCCACCGCCGACGAGGTGCGCGACAATCCCGATAGCTGGCTGCCCTTCACCGATCTCGTCTTCATCGATCCCGCCGGCACCGGCTATAGCCGCGCCGTGAATGACGACGTGTCGAAGCGGCTCTGGAGCGTCGACGGCGATCTCGACTCTTTGGCCAGGATCATCCGGCTCCATCTCACGAAAAGCGACCGCCTCGCCTCCCCGGTCTATCTCGTCGGCGAAAGCTATGGCGGCTTCCGCGCGGCCCGGCTCGCCGGGATGCTGGCGCGACAAGAAGGCGTTTCCGCCGCCGGGATCCTGCTGATATCGCCCGCGCTCGAGTTCGCGATGCTCAGCGGCGACCGCTTCGATCTGCTGCCCTGGGCGCTGCGGCTCCCCTCCTATGCTGCGGTCGAGATCGCCGCGCACACGCCGCCAACCCCGGCCGCGCTCGCCGATGCCGAGCATTTCGCGCTCGGCGATTATCTCGCCGGCCTCGCCGCTCCGCCCGCCGCCCGGCCCGAGAACTTTTTTGCCCACATCGCCGCGCTCATCGGCATCGACGAGGCGACGGTGGCGCGCTGGAGCGGACGGGTGCCGCCGGGCGTCTATGCCAAGGCGCGGCACCGCGCCGAAAGCGAGATCGGGAGCAGCTATGACGGCACGGTCACCGCGCCCGACCCCGACCCGGCGAGCGCCTTTGCCGAAGAGGACCCGGTGCTCGACGGCACGATCGCGCCCTTCACCCGAGCCTTTATCGCCTATGCGCAGGACGAGCTCGGCTTTCGCACCGATCTCGGCTATCGCCTGCTCGACCGCGACGTCAACCGTCACTGGCAATGGCGCGAAGGCGAGCATGGCGACCGGCACGATCTCGGCGCGGCCGACGCCCTCGCCCGCGCACTGGCGCTGCAGCCACATCTCAAGCTGCTGATCGCGCATGGCCTTACCGACCTCACCACGCCCTATATGATGAGCCGCTATATCGTCGATCACCTGCCCAGCAACGTCACCGCCGAGCGCGTCACGCTGAAGCTCTACGACGGCGGCCACATGATGTATCTGCGCCAGGGCTCGCGCCACGAGCTGCGCGAGGACGCGGCGGCGTTTTATGGGGCCTCGTGAGTCGTCAGTTATCAGTTGTCAGTTTTCAGTTTGGCCGACAGCTCAAAACTGACAACTGATGACTGATGACTGATAACCGACAACTTCAATTGATGGCGCTCAGCTTGTCCTTGGCGAGGCGTTCCTTGTAGCTCGCCATGAAGCTTTGCAGCTCGCCGAGCTCGGCGACGCGGCTGGCGATGCTGCGGGGGTCGTCTGCGTTGCCGCCGGTAGCGGGGGAATCTCCGGCGACGACGCGGAACGCGTCCGCCAAGGGCGTTGCCGCCATCGCCTTGCCATAGGTCTCGCGCAGCTTGGCGAGGCCAGCCTGGTCGCCGGCCAAGGTCAGCGCCGAGGCCCAGTTGAGGACGAGTTGGCTCGACGGCTTGTCGAGGGTGCCGTCGGCTCCCGGCGGCGGCACGAGGCGGGCGAAGACCTTCGCCGCTTCGGGCCAGTTCTGAGTACGCCAGTAGATGTCGGCGCGAAGCCGGTCGGCGTCGCGGCTGGTGTCATTGGCGAGGATGGCGATGGCCTCGTCGGTGTGGCCGAGCTGCGCCAGCGCGCGGGCGCGAAGCTGCTGGCGCTGGCGCTCCAGCTCGGGCGGCACGTCCTTGCCGACATCGATGTCGAGCGCCTTCACCGCATCGGCGGGATCGTTGTCGAGGAGGCGGATGAGGGCGAGCTGCGCGGCGACGCGCGCCTTGTCGCGCCCGACGAGACGATGCGTCACCTCGTCTTGCAGCAGGTCCGCGGCGCGGTCGAGCAGATCGACGGCGACCAGGCGGTCGACCAGCCGGCGCACGATCGCATCGCCGCGCTCGCCCACCGGCGCATAATCCTTGAACTCGTCGTAAAGGGTAAGCGCCTTGAGTGGCGGCACGCTCTCGGCCGCTTTGCCGAGGAACACATCGGCGAGCCCGTCGCTCAGCTCCTGCAGCACATCCTTCGCTTCCGGATAGTCCGGGAAGTCGGTACCGGCCTCGCGCAGCGCATCGAAGCCGCCGGCCTGGTCGCCATCGGCAAGCTTCAGCTCGCCGATCTCGCGCAGCAGGTTGAACTCGAAGCGGTCGCCGCGCCAGGCGAAGCGCAGCCGGTCGAGCTCTTTGATCGCCTCGGGCCGGTCGATCTTCTTCGCGTCGAACTCGGTCATGGTGCGGGCATAAAGCGCGCGCGCCCGGCTCGGCCGATCGTCGTTCTGGACGACCTGGTTCCAGAGATCGATGGCGTGGTTGAAGTCGCCTTGGGCCAGCGCGCGCTTACCGTCGAAATAGAGCGCCATCCCCTTATCGCCCTTGGGCGGATCGCTCTTCAGAACGAGATCCGTCATCGCCTGCGCCTCGGCGGGCTGGCCGGTTTCAAGGAAAGCGTCCGCCGCCTGCAGCGCGAAACGGTCGCGCAGCTTCTGCGGGTAGCGCGACAGCAGATTGCTCGACAGGGCGAAGCCATGCGCGGCGACCTTCCAATCGCCGAGCTCGGCCGAAAGCGAAGCGCGCCAGAGCAGCGCCTCGGGCTCGTTGTCGAGGCTCGGCTGGCCAAGCTCCTCTGCCGCCCTCTTCTCATCGCCCATCATCAGATGGACCGCGCCGGTCATGAGGCGGACCGGCGGGTCCGCGGCGAGCGTCGGGTCGTCGCGCTCGATCGCCTCGAGCACGCCTTCCGCTTCCGGGGCGAAGAGATAGGCGAAATAGAAGCGCGCCAGGGCCAGCCGCGGCTTCGAGCGGAACGAGGCCGGCGCCTCCGCGATCGCCTGCTCGAGGCGCGAGCGCTCCTCCAGAAAGGACTCACCCGGCGGGCCTTTCCAGCCGGCGAAGTCGAAGAGCCGGCCCAGTGCGCCCGGCTGCTGCGCGAGTTGGCGGTCGGTCGGCGGTGACAGCAGCAACCCGTGCGGCCGCGTCACCGCGACGCCGCTCGCCGTGTCGGTGACGCGGAGATCGTCGGCGTTGGGCCGGAGCGCGATGCCCTGGACGGTGGCGAGGGCGGTGAAATCGACGAGGTCCTGCTCTTGCGCCACGCCGTGGCCAAGCTCCGCCGTCGGCACCACCGCGAGCGTGTCGCCGATCTCGGGGTCGCGCAGCCAGAGCGGCTTTCCCGCTCCGGCGAGCTCGAACAGCACATCCGGGGTTTCGGCCGCGGCGCGCACATCCACCGGGATCGGCGCTTCGGCGCGCGCCTCTTGCGGCCGCAACTCGACGATCCAGGCATCGTCGGCGCGCCGCAGGCTCGGATTGATGCCTGGCCCGGCGACGAGGCGCAGCACGGTCGCGTCATTCTCCGGCAGCTGGTCGGCGCGCTCGATGATGGCGCTCGAGGCGCGGCGCAGTTCGCTGAGATCGAGCGGCCTCGCTTCGGCGAAGACGATCCACAGCGCGGCGCCGCGGCGGAAGACGGCGGCGGCGCTCGGCTGCGGCCAGTCGAAACGCAAACTCGCGCCTTGAGGCGCGAGAGCGTAGTGGACCAGGAGGGAGCCCGGCGGCGGCGAGGCCTGGCTGGTAGGTCGCAGCAGCGGCCGCGGCGCATTGAGCGGCGGCTTCTCCGGCTCCATGCCGGCCGACGGCTCGACCAGCTCGGGCGGCGGCGTGACGCGGACCTTGTTCGAACGGGCAGCGGCCGGCGCCGCGCCGCCGAGCACATCCAGCACGATGCTGTTGTCGCTGCGCAAGTCGCGCAGATGCGTGCCCGCGGGAAGGTTGAAGCTGAGGATGGTGGCGCCGTCCTGCTGCTGCAGCTTGGGCGACAAATCCGGCAGCGCGCGCTGCAGTCGCGCCAGGTCGAGCGTCCCCGCGCGCCCGAAGCGCAGCTGCGCCGTGCCGTCCTGCTCGCTCAGCCGGTAAGGCACGGCTTCGTGCCAATCGAAGACGACGCGGCGATAGCCGCGATGCTCGCCGAAACGCAGCCCCACGGGCTGAGCCGCGCCCGCCTGCGGCGCCGCCGGCGCAGGCGCTGCTTCCGCCTTGGGCGAGGTACCCTGCGGCGGTGCGGTAATGATGTCGAGGGCGACGGTGTTGCCGTCGGTGAAGCTGTGCAGCGTCGCCGGCCGCTTCAGCGTGGCGACGATGGTGGCACCGTCCTTATCGATGTGGATGGCACCGACATACTGGTCGAGATCGCGCGTCACCGCCGTGAGATCGGCGGCGAACGGCCGGGCGAAATGCACGGTGAGCGTCTCGCCCTCGATCTTGGCGTCGAACGCGACCGGCGTCTGCCAGTCGAAGGCGATGCGGCCGAAACCCGCCTTGTCATGCTCCGCCGCACGCACGCGGATCGTCTCCGCCGCATGCGCCGGCAGCAGCGCGGCCGCCGCGAGCACCAGCGCGAAGACGCCGGCAAGAATGCGGCCGCGCAGGATCATTGGCGATCGAACTCCGCCAGGATGGCGTCGATCTCGTCCTGCTTGTTCGCTTCCTTGGGCAGCTGCGGGCCGTGCATGAGGCGCGTATTCTCATCGAGCGGCTCGGGCTCCGGCACCAGGCTCCCGATATCGGCGATGCCGTCGCCGAAGGCGCCAAGCAGCGCGTCGATCTTCTCCTCGATATATTTCAGCGTCTTCACCACCTTGGTGATGCGCTGGCCGGTAATGTCCTGGAAGTTGCAGGCCTCGTAGATGCGCGTGACCGCATCGGCGACGGCAGCGCCGCTCTCGCCCGGCAGCGACGGCGCGAGCTTCTCCATGGTCTCGGCCGCGTCCAGAATGGTGCCGGTGGCCTCGGCCGTGTGGCCGACCACCGCGTCGAGCTCGTCGGTAGCAGCCGGGATGCGCTGGCTGATCTCGTGCGGCCGGATCGCCGCGATCTCGCGCTTGGCGGTCTGAATGTAGTGGGCGAGCTGCTCGAGCTCGCGATAGAGCCGGAGATCGGCAACCGACATGTCGCCGCTGAGGCTCGCCACCACCTCCTCGACCACCGCGGCGATGGTGGCGGCATCGATCGCCGCCCCGCCGCGCGGGGATATGGCTGCGATCCGGTTCAGGAGATCCGCGTCCTCGCCACGCCTGCGCATCGACACCCCTCCTCCTTCCATCACCCTCTCTCCTCCGCTCATGGTTTGGCCGCCGCGGCAGGCGGCGGCGCATCGGCCTCGGCGGCGGCCTGCACCCGCTGGTCGCGGCGCTCGGCGAGCGCCAGGGTCACGGCCTTGGCCTTGCCCGGATCCATCGCCGCCAGGATCGGCGCCGCGTTGCGCTCCTTCATGTTCTCGAGCACGCCGAGCAGCACGGGCATGTCGAGCTGGCTGAAGATGCGCGCGGCATCGACCGGCTTCATCGTCTCGTAGATCTTGACCAGGCTCTTGAGGCGGTCCTGGTCCTCCTGGCTCTGCTTGTCGACGATGCCGCCGATATCCTTCTTCAGCTCCGCCAGCTTGGCGATCTTCTCGTCGATGCGCTTCTCCGCCGCCTGCAACAGCACTTCGCGCTGGCTCAGCTCGGCCGCGCGCTTGTCGAGCTCGGCGCGGCGCTCGGCGAGCTTCTGCAGCAGATCGACTTCCGCCGGGCTCATCGACAGCGGATCGAGCACCGGCGGCTTGCTGGCGGCAGCGGCGGGCGGTGCCGCAGCAGCGGCAGGCGATGCGCCCGCGGCAGCAGCGCCGGGCGATGCGGCCGGCACCGGCGTTGTTGCGGCGTGCGATGCGGGCGCCGCCATCGGCTGCTCGGTCGCGGCTTCGGCATGCCCCGTCCCGAAGGGCGCGTCGATCACATTCCAGGCGTCGACCAGCTTGACGCCCAGGAGCACGATCGTCGCGACGATCGCCACCGGCACCAAGCGCAAGCGGAACTCCATGGCGCGGCTCCTAGCGGCGGCCCGCCAGCGCGCGCAGCAGATCGCGCTCGGCGCGCGACGGCGCGGCCGAATTGTCCGGCGCCAGCCGAGCGGCCATCTCCTGGATGAAGTTGTGCGCCGGCTTCGGCGCCCGCCGCGGCTCGGTTTCGCCCGCGCGCAGCGGCTCGACCGGCCGCAGCCGGCGCGTTTCCGCCTTCGGCTCGTCGCGGCGCGGCCGCAGCGAGGTCTCCATCCGGTCGGCGATGCCGCCGCCGCGATCGATCATGTACGAGAGATCGTCGTGCAGCGACCGCGCATCCTGCAGCTTGCGTTGCAGCTCGCGCCCGGTCTCCTCGGCCGCGGCCTTGAGCCCGCGGATGCCCGCTTCGGCATTTTGCGATGCCTGCGTCAGGTTCTGCACGAGCACCTGAAGCGCTGCCTTGTCGGCACGCAGCGCATTCAGACGCCGGCTCAACTTAGACGCGTAATAGATTGTCAGCACAAGAAGAAATGCGACGGTGAAGTCGGCGGTCAGGGTCAGGGTCATGAGCTGTGGCCTCGATCCTTTTCCATCTTTTCACTGATGCGGATGGCGATATGGCCGCCCTTGCGGCCCATCTTTCCCTTGAACATCGCGAGGTCGCCGCAGACGAGCTGGACGTCGGAGCTGGAATTGACGTTGAGCAGCACGCGCGAGCCGACCTTGAGGTTCAGCACGTCGCGCAGCGGCAGCTCGACGCTGTCCAGCACCGCCTCGATCGGCACGCTGGTGTACCAGAGCTCGCCGGCGAGATGCGCTTCCCAGATCGAATCCCGGCCGAATTTCTCGCCGAGGAAGCCTTGCAGCAGGATTTCGCGCACCGGCTCCAGCGTCGCGTAGGGCAGCAGCACCTCGAGCCGGCCGCCGCGATCCTCCATGTCGACCCGGAGCCGCGCCAGCACCGCGGCATTGGCCGGTCGGCCGATGGTGGCGAAGCGGGGGTTGGTCTCGAGCCGCTCGAAGCGGAAGGTGACCGGGCTGAGCGGATCGAAAGCGCCGGAGAGATCAGAGAGCACCACCGAGACCAGGCGCTCGACGAGGTTGCGCTCGATCGTCGTATAGGGCCGGCCTTCGATGCGCATCGCCGCGGTGCCGCGCCGGCCACCGAGGAGCACGTCGACGATCGAGTAGATGAGCGCGCTGTCGACGGTGAGGAGGCCGTAATTGTCCCACTCCTCCGCCTTGAAGACGCTGAGCATCGCCGGCAGCGGGATCGAGTTCAGATAATCGCCGAAACGGATCGAGGTGATGTTGTCGATCGACACCTCGACATTGTCCGAGGTGAAGTTCCGCAGGCTCGTCGACATCATGCGCACGAGGCGGTCGAACACCACCTCGAGCATCGGCAGCCGCTCATAGGAGACGAGCGCTGAATCGATGATGGCGCGAATGCCGGAATTGTCCTTGCCGCCGGCCTCGCCCTCGCCGAAGCCCAAGAGGCTGTCGATCTCGTTCTGATTGAGGACGCGCGCGGTGCCGACCTGGCCATCGCCGCCATCGGCCTCGCCCTCGCCGGCAGGCTGCTCATCGGCCGGATTGTTCTCGGCCATCGCCGCCCATTCCGCGGCGAGCTTCTCGTCTTCCGTCTGGTTCTGCGCTTCGGCCATTCCTCGGATCCCTGGCGCTGGCCCTTACTGGACCAGCATTTCCTTGAAGAGCACGTCGGTGATCTTGACCGGCGCGGCGGCGGCATTGACGCGCGCCAGCAGCTCCTCGCGCAACCGGTAGATGCCGCCGGAGCCGCGCAGATCCTCGACGCGCAGCTCGCGCAGATAGACTTGGAAATTGTCGATGATGCGCGGCATCACCGCCTGCAGCCGCGGCAGATCCTCGGCATGCTGCAGCTCCAGGCTGACCGAAAGCTTGAGGAAGCTCGCCTTGCGGCCGGTGGTGTTGAGATTGACGAGAAGATCGGGCAGATCGAAGAACACTGCTGCCGGCGGCGCCGCCTTCTCCGCCAGCTTCGCCTTCTCCAGCTCCTGGTGGTCGAGCACCTTGCCGACGACGCCGGTGAAATAGAGCACGGCGCCGCTGACGATCAGCAGCAGCACGCCGCCGCCGATCAGCAGCATCAGCTTCTTGCGGTTCGGCCTGTTCGCAGATGCCTCGGCGGGCGTGTCGAGGGCTTCATCGGCGGTTCGCTCGGACATGGGCGCGCTTCGCCTCTAGGCTCTTGCACTGCCGTCGAGAATAGGCGCTACAAGCTTAATAACTGGTGAAATGCAGGGTTGCGCGGAAGCCGCGAAAAGCGCGGATCGCGCGCCCGAAGCCGGGGCAGGAACTACCCGGCAAAGCCTGCCGCCGCGCCCGCGGCCGCCGCAAAAAACCGAGCGATTTCACCGCATTTTCGCCTGGCACGCGGCGTGCATCGAGGGTCGCGCAAGTCACGCAAGCGAGCAGAACCTTCGATGCAGAACGCCAGTGATATCGCGCTTTCCGGCCAAATGGCGGTGCAACGCCAGATGGAGGTCATCGCGAACAATCTCGCCAACGCCTCGACGCCCGGCTTCAAGGGCGAGGAGATGCTGTTCAGCCAGTATCTCGTGCGGCCCGGCGGCAACAGCTCCCCCCTTGCTTTTGTCGAGGATTCCGGGACGGCGCGCGATCTGCGTCAGGGTCCGATCTCCAAGACCAACAACCCGCTCGACCTCGCGATTTCCGGTCAGGGCTATTTCGCGGTGCAAACGCCGCTTGGCGCGCGCTACACCCGCAACGGCCATTTCCAGCTCGACAGCCAAGGCGAGATCGTCACCACCGACGGCTATCCCCTGATCGGGGCCAGCGGCCAGCCGATTGTGGTGCCGCAGGGCGGCGGGGGCATCACCGTCGCCCCCGACGGCACAGTCTCGGCGGGCCAGCCCGGCACGACGCAGCAAGCGACGATCGGCACGGTGCAGTTGGTCGATTTCGCCGTACCGGAGGCAGTGACGCCGGGGGCGAACGGGCTCTGGGTCACCGATCAGACGCCGCAGCCCGCCACCGCCACGGTGCAGCAGGGCATGCTCGAGGGATCGAACGTCCAGCCCGTCGTTGAGCTTACCCGCATGCTGTCGGTCACGCGCGAGAGCGGCATGGTCACGAGCTTCCTCACCGAGGAAGATCAGCGCCGCAGCAACGCCATCGATAAGCTTTCCCAGGTTTCATGAGAAAGGTCCTGACTGATGCGCGCCATGGACATAGCGGCGACGGGCATGATGGCCCAGCAGACCAATGTCGAGGTCATCGCCAACAATATCGCCAACCAGAACACCACCGGCTTCAAGGAGCAGCGGCCGGAGTTCCAGGATCTGCTCTACCAGACCGAGCGGCGCGGCGGCGCCAACTCGTCGGACAACAATACGATCGTGCCGGTTGGGGTGCAGATCGGCATCGGCGTCCAGACCGCCGCGGTCTATCGCATCAACACCCAGGGCAATCTCGCCCAGACCGGCAATCCGCTCGATCTCGCGATCCAGGGCAACGGCTACTTCCAGGTTTTGCAGCCGGACGGAACGATCGCCTATACGCGTGACGGCTCGTTCCAGCTGAGCCCCACGGGCGAGATCGTTACGGCGGACGGCTATGTCGTCGAGCCCGGCATCACGATCCCGCAGAACACCACCTCCATCTCGGTCAATTCAAGCGGCCAGGTCCAGGCGCAGGTGGCGGGGCAGACCAACCCGCAGACCGTCGGCCAGCTCCAGCTCGCCAACTTCGCGAACCCGGACGGGCTCAACGCGATCGGCAACAATCTCTACCTGCAGACCCAGGCTTCCGGCCAGCCCGTCACCGGCGATCCCGGCACGACCGCCTTCGGCACGGTGAACCAGGGCATGCTCGAGACCTCGAACGTCGACATCGTCTCGGAGATCACCAATCTGATCACGGCCCAGCGCGCTTACGAGATGAACTCGAAGGTCATCCAGAGCAGCGACCAGATGATGCAGACGCTCAACCAGATCCAGTGACGCCGATGATGACGCCGATCATGATCCTGAAACGCGGCGCGCTGGCGCTCTTCGCCCTGTTCGCGCTCGCCGCCCTCCCGGCCCGTGCCGACCCGATGCTGCGCCCGGCGGTCACCGTCGACAGCGCGGTCATCCACCTCGGCGATCTCTTCACCGATGCCGGCGCCCATGCCGCCGATATCGTCGCGCCGGCGCCGCCGCCGGGCTCGCGCACGATCTTCGACGCCGCCTGGCTCGCCGACGCCGCCCGCGAGCATGAGCTCGACTGGCAACCGGCGTCGAACTTCGACCAGGCCTCGGTCGAGCGCGCGACCCGCGTTGTCACCGGCGACGAGGTGGCGCAAAGCCTTCTCGCCGAGATCGGACGGCGGCAAAGCGTCGACGGGGCTCAGCTCCAGCTCGACAATGCCGGATTGCGGCTGTTCGTCCCGGCGAGCGCGCCGAGCCGTCTCGCGATCGAAGATCTGACGGTCGATCCGCAGACCGGCCGATTTTCGGCGACAGTGTCGGCGCAAAACGACAATGCGACGGCGCAGCGGGTCACCGGTCGCCTCATCCGCATGGTCAAGCTGGCGGTGCTCGCTCGGGCGCTGGGGCCCGGCGACGTCATCGGCGAGCACGATATTACGACCCTGACGGCCCGCGCCGACCGGATCCCGCCCGATGCCATTCTCGCCGCGCGCGACCTCATCGGCAAATCCCCGCGCCGGCTGCTCCGCGCCGAGGAGCCGTTGCGCGTCGACGACGTGCAGATGCCCATCATCGTGCACAAGGGCGACCTGATCATTCTGGTGTTGCAAACGCCGTTTCTGCGCCTTACCGCGCAGGCCAAGGCGCTCGACGATGGCGCGATGAACGCCATCATCCGCGTCGCCAACACGAAATCGAACCGCATGCTCGATGCGACCGTCATCGGCGCCAATCTCGCCGCCGTTACGCCGCCGGCGCAGCTCGCCGCGCGGGCGGAGGAAATGCCATGAAACACAGTGCTTTCGTACGCGGCCTCGTGCCGCTGATCGCCGCCGGGCTGCTCACGGGCTGCAATGGCTGGACGCGCATCTCGCAGATCGGCGAGACGCCGCCGCTCACCACCATCCAGGATCCGCGCGAGCAGCCCGGTTATCGCCCGGTCTCGCTGCCGATGCCGGCGCCGATCGTCGCCGAACGGCGGCCGAGCTCGCTGTGGCAGACGGGCAGCCGCGCTTTCTTCAAGGATCAGCGCGCCAGCCAGGCCGGCGACATCCTCACCGTCGAAGTCAGCTTCGACAACAAAGCGCAGTTCGACAACAATACCCAGGGGCAGCGCAATACGCAGGAGCAAGACGGGGCGAACATTTTGGGCTTGAAGTGGCTCGGCGCGCTCGGCGCCGCCACGGGCGCCACCGCCACCAACAACCTCTTCAACATCAACGGCACGACCAACAACCAGGCGATCGCCGAAATCAAGCGCGAGGAGCAGGTCACGGTCAACATCGCGGCGATGGTGACGCAGGTGCTGCCCAATGGCGACCTCGTCGTCGTCGGCACCCAGGAGATGCGCGTCAACAATGAAGTGCGCGACCTCCAGGTCACCGGCGTGGTCCGGCCGCAGGATATCAGCTCGACCAACACGATCACCCTGGACAAGCTCGCCGAAGCGCGCATCTCCTATGGCGGCCAAGGCCAGATCACCAACATCCAGCAGCCGCGCTACGGCGAGCAGCTGCTCGATGTGATCGCACCGTTTTAGCGCGACGCCGAAGGCGTCGTCGCTGGCGCCAGGCGAACGCGCGTAGCGCGTTCGTCCGCGGCGGCGGCAGCGATTGCGCAGCAATCGCGAGAGCCGCTCGTTTCCGGCTAGCTTCCGGCCCGCGTCGCGGAGAAGAAGGTGCGACGCCCGCACCGTGCGGGCTCTCGCGGTTGCAAGAGCAACCGCTGTCGCCCGCCCGCGACGACGCCTTCGGCGTCGCGCGGACCTAGTCGTCGCGGTGCGTGCGCTCCATGCGCTCGTGGCGCTCTTGCGCTTCGAGGCTGAGGGTGGCGATGGGGCGCGCTTCGAGCCGCCGCAAGCTGATCGGCTCGTCGGTCTCTTCGCAATAGCCGTAGCTGCCATCCTCGATGCGCAGCAGCGCCGCGTCGATCTTGGAGATGAGCTTGCGTTCTCGATCGCGCGTTCTGAGCTCGAGCGCGCGCTCGGTCTCGAGCGAAGCGCGGTCGGTGAGGTCAGGCTCGGCGAGGCTTTCTTCCTTGAGATGCTGCAACGTCTCCGTCGATTCCGCCAACAACTCCATGCGCCAGCGCAAGAGCTTTTGTCGAAAATACTCGAGCTGCAGCGGGTTCATGAACTCTTCGGTATCCGTCGGTCGATAATCTGGCGGAAGCGTCGGCCGCATTCACCCACTCCGTAACCCCCAGGGTCGAAACGTGCGCGAGTATATGAATCGCGCGTCGTTAGAGCAAGCGGCTCGAAAGATGACAGTTCGTTGAAATAGCTGATGGTTTTGGGAGTGGATCAAACCACGCTGCCGAGCTTCGCGAGCTCGACTGCAACCCTGAGGTCGATCTCGTCAAGGACCGCACCAAGGCGCGGATCATCCACCGTATCCCGGGCAGATTTCGCCAGCTGCGCCAGTTCGTCGAGCCGCTCACGCGGGAGCATGCCGGCCAGCAAACCGAGCCGCAGCTCCTCGAGCCGGTCGAGCAAAGCGCTGCCGCGCTGCACCGCCCGCCGACGTCCAGCGAGAGCATCCGGCAGCTCCTGTGCGATGAGCAGCACATCAAGCGGGTTGAGGCTCGGCGCGGCGGTCGGCGGCGCGGAGGGCTGTTCCGCATCCAGCGCCTCGCTGAATTTCTCCCCGCTCGACGCGTCGGTCTTGTCGTCGCGGCGCGACGCTGCCGGCCGCACGGGCGGGGTCCACTCGATCCTCATCGGCTCGCCGCGCCTTTCACACGAGACTCGCAAACGGTGCTCAGCTTGGCGCGCCACGGTTAAGGTCGGCTTAACGCGGCCGGGCGGGCGGCAAAACTTGCCGCGACGCCGGCACGGTTTGCCGCCGCCTTCTCTGCGAAGCCAGAGAAACCGCGCCATGCCAAGGGTTTCGCACTGGCACGACTCTGGCAAGGTGCGGACAATGCTTCAGATCGCAACCAGACCGTCCGCCGCCATGTCGCCCCTCCCCGGCTTGCGCCGCGCGCTGCTCGCCGCCTTGGCTGCCCTGTTGCTGGCGTTGCCGAGCGCGCCGGCGAGCGCGCTCTCGCGTATCAAGGACATCGCCGATTTCGAAGGCGTGCGCGACAACATGCTGGTGGGGTACGGGCTGGTGGTCGGCCTCAACGGCACCGGCGACCAGCTCAACAATGCGATTTTCACCCGTGAGAGCCTCATCGGCATGCTCGAGCGCATGGGCGTCAATGCCCGCGACAGCCAGCTGCGCACCGAGAACGTCGCTGCCGTGATGGTGACCGCGACTCTCCCGCCCTTCGCCCGCCAGGGCGCCCGCATCGACGTGCAGGTCGCAGCGCTCGGCAATGCCAAGAGCCTCCTCGGCGGCACGCTGCTGGTGACGCCGATGCTGGGCGCCGACGGCGAGGTCTACGCGGTGGCCCAGGGCTCGGTGGCCAATGTCGGCTTCACCGCCAGCGGCCAGGCCGCCTCGATCACCAAGGGGGTGCCGACCTCGGGGCGCGTCGCCTCGGGCGCGATCGTCGAGCGCGAAGTGGGCTTCGACCTCGACAAGCTCAAGACCGTCAATCTGATGCTGCGCAACCCCGATTTCACCACCGCGCGCCGCGTCGCCGACGTCATCGACGGCTATCTCAAGGCGGACGCGGCGAAGCCGCTCGACCCTTCGACGGTGAAGGTCACCATCCCGCCGGACTTCAAGGGCGACCTCGTGTCGATGCTGACCGATATCGAGCAGTTGCGCGTCGAGCCCGACGAGGTGGCGCGCGTCGTCATCGACGAGGCCAATGGCGTCATCGTCATGGGCGAGAATGTGCGCATCAGCACGGTCGCCGTGGCGCAAGGCAATCTGACGGTCAAGGTTACCGAGACGCCGCAGGTCTCGCAGCCCAACCCCTTTGCCCCCGCCGGCCAGGCGGCCACGCCGGTCGATCCGGCGACCGGTCGACCGGTTGCGCCCGGCGCCAACGGCGTGCAATTCGCGCCCGGCGGCGGCGGCCAGACGGTGGTGGTGCCGCGCACCAATGTGCAGGTCGACGAGCAGTCCAACCGGCGCATGGCGGTGCTGCCGGCCGGCGTCAGCCTGCAGGAGCTCGTCAACAGCCTCAACGCGCTCGGCGTCGGGCCGCGCGACATGATCAGCATCCTGCAGGCGATCAAGGCCGACGGTGCGCTCCAGGCCGAAATCGAGCTGATGTGATGGACAGCGCCACCCCGATCCTGCCGCCGGTGGCGAGCGTCGACGGTGCGACGCCGCAGCCGGCGACGACGACCGATCCGACGGCTGCGCACCAGACGGCAGAGAATTTCGAGTCCTTCTTCCTGTCGCAGACCTTCGAAAGCATGTATTCCGGCGTCGGCACCGATTCCCTGTTCGGCGGCGGCAATGCCGAGACGGTCTACCGCTCGCTGCTGCTGCAGGAATACAGCAAGGTCGCGGCCAAGGCCGGGGGCGTCGGCATCGCCGACGCGGTACAGCGCGAAATCTTGAACGCGCAGGAGACGAAATGAGCGCCCTCGCCCAAACCCCCACCCCGCCCGCTCCCGCATCCTCGCCCCCGGTGATGACGCAGGCGACCGGATTGCTCGATCTGATGATGCGGCTCGCCGATCTGCTGGCCCATGAGACCGAGCGCGTGCGCGCCGGCCAGGTCCAGGACGTGGGCCCCTTGCAGGCCGAAAAGCTTCGCCTGTCGGTGCTCTATCAGCGCGCGGCGAAGGACCTGCAGGCGAGCGGCACCAAGATCACCGATCTGCCGGTGCCGGTCCGGGCCCAGATTGTTGCGACCAGCTCGCGGTTGGCCGAAGCGGCGACCAAGAACGAGCTGGCGCTGCGCGTCGGTCGCGACGCGACGCGGCGGCTGCTCGACATGGTCGTCCGCTCGATGCGAGACCGGCTCAAGCCGGTCAGCCGCTATGACGCTCGGCGCACGCCGAAGCTGGTGCGGATGGCGCCCTGCGCCGTCGATCGCCGCCTCTAGGTCGCCGCCATGGACAACCTCGCTCTCTCCCTCAACAACGCGGTCAGCGGGCTGCAGGCGGCGCAGGCCAACCTGTCGCTGATCTCGGCCAATATCGCCAATGCGCAAACCGCCGGTTACTCGGCCCAGTTTCTGGCCCAGACGGCGGAGATGGTCGACGGCGAGGGCGCCGGCGTCGCCACCGGCGTTGCCCAGCGCATCAGCGATCCCGTGCTCGAAGCCAGCTTGAGCCAGCAGCAGAGCAACACCTCGGCGGCCAGCACGCTCAACAGCTATTACCAGGATATCCAGAACCTCTTCGGCAACGCCGGATCGGCCCAGACCCTGGCCGACAGCGTCAATGGTCTGTCAAGCGCGCTGCAGACGCTGGCGACCACGCCCAACGACACGGTGGCGCAGCAAAACGCGGTTACTGCGGCGCAAACGCTGACCAACCAGCTCAACAGCACGTCGGCCGGCATCCAGACGCTGCGCACCAATGCCGACAATGCGATCGGCACGGCCGTGACGCAGGTCAACACGCTGCTCAACCAGATCGCCTCCTACAACAGCCAGATCGACGATGCGATCGCCAACAATCAATCGACGGCGACGCTCGAGGACCAGCGCAACGAGGCGGTTCAGCAGCTGTCGCAGCAGATGAACATCACCGCCTACACCACCAGCAACGACAATATGGTCGTGCTGCTGGGCGGCCAGACGCTGGTGAGCAGCAGCGCAGAGCAGCTGAGCTTTACGGCCGCCGGGACGTTGACCGCCTCCAGTCCGACCTCCGGCATCACGCTCAACGGCCTCGATGTCACCTCGGAGATCACCGGCGGGAATATCGGCGCGCTGCTCCAGATGCGCGACCAGGTGCTGCCATCGCTCACCCAGGAACTGAACCAGTTCGCGACGCAGCTCTACAACACCGGTCAGGTCGCCACCTCGCAGACCCAGACGATCTCCGGAACGCCGGCGGCCGGCGACGTGCTGACGGGCAATATCGAAGGCGTCTCTTTCACCACCGGTCCGATCGCCGCCGGCACCAGCACCGCCATTGCCGCCGCAATCCAGGCGCAGTTCGCCAATTACCCCAACATCCAGGTGACCGCGACAGGCGCCAACACGATCCAGATCACCGACGCCGCCGGCAATGCGATGTCGTCGAGCATCACGCTCAGCAGCGGCACCGGCAACGAAACCTTCAACGCCAGCCCGCCGGCCAATCCCACGAGCGCCATCCAGGTGATGTCGACGCAGACGCAGACGATGAGCGGCACCCCCGTCGTCGGCGATACCTTCACCGCGACCATCGACGGCACCACGGTGACGACCGCGGCGATCGGCGCCACCACGACCACGGCCATCGCCGCTGCGATCCAGGCCGCGCTGCCCGCGGCGCTCGCCGCCCATATCCAGGTAACGGCCACCGGCACCGGCACCATCCAGGTCACGGATACCCAGGGCAATCCGCTGTCCTCGACCATCGCGGTGACCACCGGCAGCACCGGCACCGAGACCTTTACCGCCGGCGCGCCCAACAACCCGTTGCCAACCACCAATAGCGGCCTCAGCGGGGCAGCGCCGGGCGACGCCTACCACCTGTTCTCGAATGTCAACGCGTCGAACCCCGACAATGGCGGCACGATCGAGGTCAACCCCGACCTCGTCGCCAATCCGAGCCTGCTCGACGGTGTTTCGGGCGTGGCCAGCCCGTCGATCGCCGCAGCGCTCGCCAACAGCATGGCGAACTCGACGCCGAGCTTCCCGGCGACCGGCAACTTTCCGTCGGCGCTGACGATGACGCTCAATCAATATGCCGGCCAGATCGTCGGCCAGAACTCGACCGCCGCCGCCAACGCCACCGACAACTCGCAGTACCAGACCGGCGTGCAGAATCAGATCAGCACCAGCCTCCAGAACGAAGTCGGCGTAAACATGGACCAGCAGCTGTCCAATCTGACGATCTACCAGAACAGCTACGCGGCGTCGGCGCGCGTCGTCCAGGTGGTCGACGACATGTTCACGTCGCTCATGCAGATCCAGCCGTAACCGCGGGGACCGGCCATGACCAACATTTCAACCGCCGCCGAAAACAGCCTGTTGCAATACTACATGCTGCAGAATCAGACCGCGATGAACAACCTCAGCACGGAGGTATCCTCCGGACAAGCGGCGCAGACCTATGCGCAAATCGCACCGCAAGCGACGCAGCTCGTCGACTTCCGCGCGCAGGCCTCGCAGCAGCAGGGTTACATCAACACCATCAACACGCTGAGCACACGGCTTTCGACGATGAGCCAGGCTGTTCAGCAGATCGACTCGTCGATAACGAGCTTCGCCTCGAACCTGGTGACCGAAGCCTACAACACCTCGCAGCCCGACGTCTCGACGCAGGCTCAGCTGCTGCTGCAGCAGGTTGCCAGCCTCCTCAACAGCGAAGATGCGACGGGGTATGTCTTCGGCGGCACCGATACCAACAATCCGCCGGTCGATCTGTCCGGCCTGCCGACGGGCGCCGCCGCGACGCTGACGACGCCGGTCAATGGCACCCCGGCCAGCGGCGGCTACTACGCCGGCGGGGCGGAGCTTTCGCCGGTCAAGATCGACAACCAGTTCAGCCTCAACTATGGCATCACCGCAAACAACGCCAGCGCGTTCGAGCCGGTCATCCGGGTGTTGAACTTCCTGGCGCAGAACGGGCCGTTCAGCTCGAGCAATCCGACCGACGTTGCCAACATCACCCAGGCCAGTCAGATGCTCTCGCAAGCCGGGCAAGCGCTCAACAACATGGGCGGCGATCTCGGCCTGCAGGAATCCCAGCTCAACTCCGAGCTCACGCTGCATCAGCAGTCGCTCGCCATCGCGCAGAATGGCATCAGCAACATCATGACTGTGAACCAGGCGACGGCGATCACCCAGCTCCAGACGCTGGAGACGCAGATGGAAGGGTCGTACAGCGCGACGAGCGAGATCCAGAAGTTGAGCCTCGTCAACTACCTCAGCGGATGACATGATGATGAGAGACATTGTGGCGCTCGCGCCGCGCCGATCGGCGCGCGTCGGCGCGCCGGCCGCGGAAGCGGCGCGAGACGCGCAGCCCCTGCCCGACGACCTGCATGCGGCGATGCGTCAGTTCGACGGCTGCACGGTGCTGGTCACCGGCGGCACCGGCTCCTTCGGCCGGCGCTTCATCGAGACCTTGCTGCGCCATTCCCGCGCCCGCCGCCTCATCGTCTTCTCTCGCGACGAGTAC